>JAYUDV010000169.1:0-28918 GCA_043739565.1 Chloracidobacterium sp. | reverse complement strand
AACGCGGCCACGACTATCCTTTTGCCTATGTCCGCTGGACCGAGGGCCGTAACCTCGAAGCCTTTCTCGATCTGGTCGCAACGAAAAGCATCTCGGTCGAAAGGTTAATCTCGCATCGTTTCCCCATCGAACGCGGCGAAGATGCGTACAAGCTAATTTCCGGTGAAACAAAGGAACCTTATCTGGGAATCGTCCTAAAGTACGATACGGTCAAAGAACTCTCGACAAAAATTACCGTCAATACCAAAACTTCTCAAAAAGCCGAAAGCGTCAGGATCGGAATGATCGGCGCGGGAAGCTATGCTCAAAAATTCCTTCTGCCAAATTTCAGATCAAACGGCGTCGAATTTAACTCGATTGCGACGGCATCCGGCTTAACAGCCAAAGTTACTGCGGGGCGCTATGGTTTTACGTCGTGTTCATCCAGCACCGATGAGATCATAAACGACGATGCCGCAAACCTGATTGTTATCGCTACGCGGCACGACACGCATGCCTCGCTGGTTCAAAAAGTACTCGAAAATAATAAGCATGTCTTTGTCGAAAAGCCGCTCGCAATGAATGACGCGGAACTCGACGACGTGATCGCCGCCGCCGCAAAATCCAGCGGTAAACTGATGGTCGGGTTTAACCGCCGATTTTCACCGTCGGCAAAGCAGGCAAAGGATTTTTTCGAGAATCGCCAATCGCCGCTTTCTATTCTTTATCGCGTCAACGCCGGGCAAATTCCACGGGACAGTTGGATACAGGATCCGGTCCAAGGCGGTGGCCGTATTGTCGGCGAGGTTTGTCATTTCATCGATCTCATGCATTTTCTAACCGGATCGGTAGCAACGCGCGTCTTTGCCGAATCAATCGCGAGCCGAAATCACAAGATCACCGACTCCGATTCGGTGTTTATCTCGCTAAAATTTGCCGACGGCTCAAACGGAACTATTGCGTATATGGCCGAGGGTGATAAAGCTCTGCCAAAAGAGAGAGTTGAGATATTCGGTGAGGGCCGATCGTTTGTGATCGATGATTTTCGCCGCACGTCGAGGTACGAAGGCGGTAAGGAGACTACAAAAAAATCGATGAGCCAGGATAAGGGACAGTCCGCAGAAGTGCGGGCTGTTTGCTCGGTCGTCCTGGACGAAATCGACGCCCCGATCTCGCTCAATGACCTCGTTGCGACGACACGAGCGACTTTCCGTATAAACGATTCCCTTAAAAATGGAACTGCGCTAGCGGTTTGAACGATCAATAAAGGTTTGCATCCAGAGCTCGAACGTCAATAGCTGGAATACCTGCAGGTTAAAGTCTTCCCTTCCGGACATATTCGCGTCGATGATCCGCCGAACCTCTTTCGGGTCAAAAAGCCCGCGTTCCTTTATTTTCGCTTCAGACAAAAGATCCTCGACCATCGGTCGCAACGGCCCGCGAAGCCACGCTCTGATCGGCGCGCCGAATCCGGCCTTTTTTCGCCAGACCACATCGTGCGGCAAGAGCTTTTCGGCGGCGCGCTTTAGAATAAACTTTCGCTTTAAGCCTCTCAACTTCATATCGACCGGCATTTTGGCGGCGAGCTCGACCAATTCGGCGTTGAGAAATGGCACTCGAACCTCGAGATTTGCCGCCATCGACGTTTTATCCGTGTATGCAAGATTCAGGCACGGCAGAAACGTTTTGAAATCGACATACAGCAGACGGTTCAGCGGATCGGCATTTTTTACATGATCGAAATACCGGCGGTGATGCCGGTAAGCGTCAAAAGATTTAGATCTCGCCCGCATGTCCTCCGAATAAAGCGTTTGCTTTGCCTTAGAGGTGAAATACGTTCCGAATCCCAAATAGCGGTCTTCGAAATCCATCCCGGCGCTTTTCGCAAATTTCTTTGCGTTGCGAAGCGGCGCGGTAAATTTTCCCGGCAATCCGCCGGGCAATATTCCGCCGAGAGCTCCCAGAATTGGCTTGCGTATCATTTGCGGGACCGGATCGAGAGCGCTTGCTATTTTCATCGCCAATTGCCGTGGGTAACCGGCGAAAAGTTCGTCACCGCCAACACCAGAAAGCAAAACCGTGAGCGTTTCGCGGGCAGCTTTCGAGATCAGATAGCTTGTGATAATTGCCGGGTCGGCAACCGGCTCGTCCATATGATAGACGAGCTTTGGCAGCAGCTCGGCCACATCCGGTTTGAGCGTTATCTCGTGATAATCGGTTTTGCAAAGCTTCCCGACCTGCCGTGCCCAAACAGCGTCATCCGGTATGATGTCGTAACGCAGATCTTCGGGCGAAATTCCGACCGTGTAGGTCGCGACCTTGCACCCGTCGCTGTGATTTGCCATCAAAGCCACGATCGAAGACGAATCAACGCCGCCGGAGAGAAACGAGCCCAGCGGCACGTCGGCAACCATCTCCATTGCGACCACGCGGTCGAGTGTTTCGAGAATCTGGTCACGCCAGTATGCGTCGCTCTTTCCTGTCTCGATCTCATCAAACGAAAGGTCCCACCACTGCCGCTCGGTTACCTCGCCGTTTTTCCATTGTAGAAAATGACCGGGCGGCAGTTTATGGATGTTTTTGAAAACAGTCTGCGGGTCAGGCGTCCAAAGAAATGTCAGGTATTGATCGAGGCCTTCCCTGTCGAGTTCGCCCTTTACAAGTCCGGTCGCGAGGATCGCTTTTATCTCTGACGCAAAAACAAAATTATCGCCGACCTTGGCGTAGTAGAGCGGCTTGATACCCGCCCGATCACGCACCAATGTAAGCGTTTTCTCAAAATCATCCCAAACGGCAAACGCAAACATGCCGTTCAATTTGTCGAGGCAGCCGACGTTCAATTCGCGAAACGCTTTTATCAGAACCTCGGTGTCGGAATTCGTCGTAAAAATCTCGCCCTTGGCTTCGAGTTCTTTGCGGATTTCTTTGTAATTATATATCTCGCCGTTGAGAATAATCGAGTAACGCCGATCCTCTGTAAACATTGGCTGGTGGCCGGCTGCGGAAGTATCGATTATTGAAAGCCGACGATGCCCAAGACACGCCTTTAATTGATTCGCTCCAAACGGCTGCGTCACGAAAACACCCTCGTCGTCGCGCCCGCGATGCTCGATCGAGAGCAGGGCCGCGTTAATACGCGTTTCGGAGTCAGGTGAAATTATTCCGACAATACCGCACATAATTTGCTATTTTCTCGGTCTCATTTTTGCCCAAAGATGCCATCCGAGCTGCCGTTCGAGCGGCAGCCATTTCACTTTCAGCGGCGGCGCGTGCATAAATTCCTTTTGTGACTCGATAAGCTCGAAATCCGCAAAGTCTTCGGCGATATCCACGTCGCCGTATACCTTGGAGTATGGATTAAACGGCCCGTCCGTGCTGACGTTTATGAAATTTTCCATCTTCAAGTAGTTCCAAATGCCTGACTTACGGGCATTTTCTAGATGATCGCCGTAGATGCCACCGGCCTTGATTCGCAAAAAATACATTCCCAACAACCCAAGTCTGCGAAGCGCGAATATGGATAATAGATAGTTGAGCGACCATTTTGCGTAAAGCATCACGACCAATTCTCCGCCGGGCCGCAGCACTCGAGCGATCTCCGCCTGCGCCTTTTCGATCTCAGGAATATGGTGCAGGACGCCGTGGCTGAAAACGATGTCGAACGAATCGTCTGCAAATGGCAACTCAAGAGCGCTTGCCTGTTCGATGCTTTCAAACGGCAGATTCTGCAACGAAAAACGCATTTTTACTCGTTTCACAGATTCTGCCGTGAGATCGACGCCGGTATAAAGACCTCCACGATGGACGATCTGCTCGGCGTCCGCTCCTTGGCCAAGGCCAATCTCCAGCACACGCTTTCCATCAAAGTCGATGCGGTCGAGATTTTTCAGAATGTGAAATTCCGTCTCATATCTATATCGGTCGTACCGCTCAAAAAAATCCTCGTATTCGCCGCGAGATTCATCTGAAAGATCGCCGACCAACTCCGCCCCGCACGGATGCACCTGCCAAAAATCTTCGATCTCGTTCTGCATTTTTCCTATTTTTCGCTCTCGATCAAACGGGCCAGAGCGTAAGCCATCCATGCCTGTCCCCAACGCATATAAGATGTCTTTACTGTCCAATGTTTCCGCTGCTGATAATAGAAAAAACCCTGTGGGTCAAGGAGATTTGCCGTTGCCCATTCCGCGATCTTCCGAGCAAGCAGCAACATTCTTTTGTCTCCTTCGTGAAGTTCGCACAACGCGACGATCGCCGCCGCCGCGGCGTGTATATCGACCGGATAAACCGAATTATCGTAATATTTCGGCGTTCCGTCATCGAGAAAAAAATTGTCGAGCCAGTATCGAATGCCTTGCTCGCTCGCTTCAGCGGTTTCGGCGTCAAGACCAGAAACGTGAGTGGAGATTCGCCTTAACGACAGCAAAACATAAGCCGTGTGAAAATTGTCGGCCCACGCTTGCTTGCGGTTTTCGCCATAAACCCAAGCACCGTCGGCACGCTGCCGTCGAACCACAAAACGAGCAGTTTTAGCGGCCATTTCCAGATATTTTGAGTTTCCGGTGATCGCTCCCACGCGGGCCAGACATTCACCGGCGAGCAGATTTGCGTTGTAGATGATGCTGTGATCGACCGGCGTATAGCTAAAGCAGAGTTCGTCATCCGTTTCGACGGGGCGATTTAGTCTGCTCACGATAAATTCACAGATTTCCATGGCCACCGTCAGGTACCGCTCGTCTGCAAAAACCTCGTATGCCTCGACAAAAGCCTGCGACGCGAACGCCGTCGGAACTATCGCCGGTGTACCAATTGGCGCAAAAAAGACACGCGATTGCCAGTCAAAATTGTAGCCAAACGCAGTTGTCGGACGCCCGTCGGTTGTCTGACCGGAAATCTTAAGATCGTGTAAAAGGGTCAAAATATATTTCGCGTTTTCGGCATGATTTTGACGGCGCGTTATTCGAAAACGCGAAAGCTCGGCGAGTGCGAATAAAGCCAGAGCTTTGGGATTAACTCCTTTTTCGACTATCAAAGCGGGGCGTAAATTTACGGGTGAGCGTTTGATCAGCTGTAGCCAGATGAGCCGCGCGAGTTTCACATGTTTCAGCGGTGTGAGGCAAAATATGCGGCTGTTAAGCCCGTCGAACGGATCATAACCAGCAAAATCGTCCCGTCTGCAATACGAATATACGCGGTCGTAGACTTGTTCGAGGTCAATAGCCATCGGAGTTTGATAAAGACAAAGGTTATCATAATTGCCGCGATTTCCGCCCCGAATCGCTGTACATGGAACCCGCGTCTTTTGCCCTTTCGCGTGAAAAGCTAGATAATAAGTCGTTGTAACACGGTACGTTATATGAAGTTCTTCTCAGATATCAGGCTGTTGCTCCTGGCCATCTGGCTCGGGGCGGCGGTGTTTTTCATCGGGGTTGCTCAAAGTGCATTTGCCGTTCTGCCACAGCGCGAATTGGCCGGTGCGGTAGTAAACAGAAATCTCACGATCCTTAATTTCGCCGGTATTGGAATTGCGGTTATCCTGCTGTTAACGTCGCTCGTCGTGACGTCGAAAATTAGCAAGTTTTGGCTCTGGATCGAACGCTTTTTGCTTCTATTTCTCGCTGCCGCGTGTGCCGTCGGGCAATTTGTGATCGGATTCTGGCTCGCGTCTGTTCGGGCACAGATTGGCCGCCCGATCGATGAGGTTGCGGTAGACGATCCGGTGCGAGTTCAGTTCAACATGCTGCACGAATATTCGGTTTGGGTACTGTTTGCGGGCATGATCGCGGCCTTGATCGCGTTTTTTATCATCTCTAATCGCAAATTCAGTATTAACCCAGCAGAGAAACCGGATGTCTATGATTTCTCAAAAGAATTTAAGACCTAATCGTTATGGAACTGATCGAAAATCTTAATGAATTTAGGGGACGATTTTCCCGTTGGAATGCGAATGACGACCTGACGGGCTATCCGTTCGTCGAGAATATTCATACGCCGTTTACGCCGGTACGCCGTGCATTACCGATGCTGAATTTGGCCCTTATCACATCGGCTGGAGCATATATCGACGGAACGGACCCATTCGACACAGCCTCAAAAGATGGCGATATGAATTTTCGCGAGATTCCCGTCGAGGTCGAGGCAAGCGATCTTCGATACGCCGCCAAAGGCTACGATCCGGCCGCCGTACTTAACGACAGAAACGTACAAATACCGATCGACCGCCTACTCGAATATCAGGCCAACGGCGTGATCGGCGGCTTGAACAGTGTCTGGTGGAGCATCAGCAGCCACATACCGAACGCCGCTCGCGTCGCCGGTGAACTTGCTCCCAACCTCGCCGCGAGGCTTGCTCGTTACGACATCCACGCCGCTCTGTTTATTCCCGCGTCGCGGCTATGTCATCAGACGCTCGGAATAATCGCTCGCACGGTCGAGGCAAGCGGCATTCCCACGATCAACATTTCCGTCGATCCGAAGATTACCGACAAGGTGCGTCCGCCGCGAACCGCATATTACAACGGCGAATTCGGCTCGGTCGCGGGAAAACCCAACTGGCGTGAGTATCAATTAAGAATTATTGACGAGACTCTCCGATTGATGGAGACATTTGACCAGCCCGGTTCGCGCAAACTCGGCGTCGAAATGGAATCGGCAGTCGAAGCCGCCCGCGGCGAACGTTAAAGAATTATTGCCGCAAAAAGGCACAAAATGAGATCTTTTGATTTTGTGTCTTTTGTGCCTTTTGCGGCCATTTTCTTATCCGCCGATTTGCCAGTGTTTGATCGCCTCAACCGGATAGATCAGCATAATTATATTGATTAGCAAACTATCGTGTATCCAAAAGATCAGCACGATCTCGGTCACTACAAATAAAGCCAACGACCGCCAAAACCGCAATTTATACGCGATTACAAATCCCGTTGCGCAAGCCGTTATATCGGACAACGAATTGATGATCGAATCACCGAAATAGTCGAGTGAGATCGTCGCCGTCCGATAGCGTTCGATGACGTAACTTGAGTTTTCGACAATTTCCCACGTGCTTTCGATCATCACCGCGATCAGCAACCGCCATGCGAGCGGCACTCGGCGAAAGACAAGGCCGATCAGCCAAAATTCGAGTATGCCGTGTAAAATATGCGTGAACGAGTATTGATCTACGAGATGCTGTGAATTGTGCCGGCTCCAAATGTCCCACGACCAGGGCAGATAATCACCCGCCTGACACCACCAGACGCGGCCCTCAAAATTCTCCACGATCACCGCCACGGCAAATGCGCAAAGCATCAGTAACCAAGGCAGGTAATCTTTTCGGGTTTCAAAATTGAACAAATCGTTTTGCATTGAGTTCATTGAGTTTTAGAGTTCTTTGAAAAATCTTAGCGAACTCTGCGTCAGTCTCTGTAATCTCCGCGTGGAATGTTGCCAAAAATTGTTCCACGCTGATGACGCTGAGTTTACGCCAAGTTCGCAGAGAACCGTTAAACTACTGAACGACGGTATTAACAAAGAAAGTACATAATTCAGGCATTTGTGTGGTTTTTCAAAGAACCCTTTTATTCAGCCACAGCGGAAATTGTCTTTCCATTTCGCGATTTTTACAAGTTATCTGATAAATTCGTTTTGAATGAACCGTCCCAAAAATCTTGAACGGATCCGAAAACGCACAGAAACGTGGGATATCATCGTCATCGGCGGCGGTGCGACAGGCGTCGGCTGCGCGGTTGACGCGGCGTCTCGTGGGCTGGATGTGCTGCTGCTCGAACAGCATGATTTTGGCAAGGGTACGTCGAGCCGCAGCACAAAGCTGGTACACGGCGGCGTCCGCTATCTGCGGCAGGGCAATATCTCACTCGTGCGCGAGGCGCTGAAAGAGCGTGGTCTGTTGTTAAAAAATGCTCCCCACGTTGTGCATCTTCAAGCCTTTGTCATTCCCTGCTATAGCCATTGGCAAAAACTTTTTTACGGCACGGGACTAAAGATCTACGATCTGCTGTCCGGAAAGAATAGTTTAGGAAAATCGCGAATCTTATCAAAAGACTCGACTGTTGAGATACTGCCAACCGTTAATATAAATGGCTTGGCGGGCGGCATTTTGTATTATGACGGACAGTTTGACGATACACGGCTGCTGATCGATCTGGTCAAAACTGCTCATGACCACGGTGCCGCAATCCTTAACTACGCAAAGGTCGGATCGCTGACAAAAGACTTGGGCGGCCGGATAACCGGGGTCGAATTTGTTGACGCCGAATCGGGCGAGGTGTTTTGCGTTAATGCAAAGGCTGTCATTAATGCAACCGGCGTATTTTGTGATGCGATTCGAACGATGTCCGACGATATGGCCAAGCCCATCGTCACATTCAGCCGAGGCATACATCTCGTTTTTGACCGTAAATTTCTGCCCGGCGACAGCGCTGTAATGATCCCTAAAACCAGCGATGGCCGCGTCCTGTTTTGCATACCGTGGCTTGGATCAACGCTCATCGGCACGACCGACACACCGGTCAAATCCGCCGATCTCGAACCCATAGCTCTCGATGCCGAGATAGATTTTGTAATCGAAACCGCAGGCCGTTATCTTTCCCAAAAGCCGACTCGTAAAGATATTTTGAGCGTTTTCGCGGGTATTCGCCCACTCGTAAAAAGCGGACATATGACGAAAACATCATCCATCTCACGCGGCCACGCTCTATTTGTGGACGACTCGGGCTTGATAACGATCACCGGCGGCAAGTGGACGACTTATCGCCAAATGGCCGAAGATGCGGTAAATAAAGCTCTCGAAATAGGTAATTTGAAACGTAAACCGTCAGTCACAGCAAGACTAGCGATCAAAGCGTCTAATGCAGTGCCCGATAAGACGAGCGAGCGATTACATCCCGATCTGCCTTACACACGCGACGATGTTATTCGAGCGGTTGGCGACGAAATGGCGCGAACGGTCGAGGACGTCCTTGCACGTCGTACACGCGCCTTATTTTTAAATGCAAAAGCCGCCGTCGAAATAGCCCCGATGGTGGCTGGGGTCCTGGCCGAAGAGATGAAGGCTGATATAGAATGGATCGAAGATCAATTAGTCGCGTTTAGAGAAATGGCAAAAAACTATAAGGTCCCGTAAGAATTACTGCCCGTGAATTACGCTAATAAGAGAACCCTTATTGTCTTTTCTTATTCGCGTCTATTCGCGTAATTCGCGGGCAAGATTTTTTATTCCGTCGAGACGACATCTTCGCCTCGAAGCGCCGCATTCAAAGTATGCCAACTCAACGAAGCGCATTTTACCCGGGCCGGAAACTCCAAAACCCCGGCGAATATCTTAAGCTTGCCCAAATTATTCTCATCGGTCTCGATATCAAGATCGCCCGTCACCATCCGGTGAAATTCGTCAAATATTTCCTCAGCTTCCGCTTTCGATTTACCCTTTACAGACTGCGTCATCATTGACGCCGACGCTTTTGAGATCGCACATCCTGATCCCTTGAAAGCAACATCCGTGATTGTCTCGCCGTCCATCGCCACATACACGCGCAGGGCGTCGCCGCACAGCGGATTTTTGCCGTCGGCGTATTGATCCGCGTCCGTGATTTCACGAAAATTTCGCGGATTCTTGTTGTGCTCTAAAATTACTTCCTGATATAGATCGCTTAATTCTGACATTCGTTAACTCTTGTTTCCCAATCTTTGTTCGATTTCCTTGCCTTCTTGCCGCGCTTGAGCCCAGGTCATTGGGAAATAATGAATGTCGCCGCTAACTTCAGCCGCGTTTATCCGTCCGAGTGCCTCGCGAATTATCCGTTTCTGCAATTCCACGTGAAACGGTACGCCAAAATGATGCCCCATCATAAACGGCAAAAAAACGGCACGCGGCGGCTTGATCTGCTGTGTTACGTCAAGCGAAACCGAAAGCGAAACGGTCGGGATACCCCTTTTTTCAATAGAGCGCTGCACGAGCGCGATGCTCTGGTGGCAGATCGGTCAGGCAGGTGCGAGCAAAACAACATCCGGCTTTTCCGCCTCAACGGCGTTTCCTATATCCTCGGCCAACGTCCGCTCCAACCGCTCCGCGTCCATATTATAACCGATGAACGAATAGAAATTCTCCGAGAGAGAGCCGATAAATCCCTCAGCGACGAGTTCCTGGAGACGCTCGATCGGAAAAATTACATTCAGATCGCGTTTTGCACCAACGGTCGGATATTTAATCTGGTGAATCTCTAGATCGGCGGGTTGCGATCCCGACGGCACACGGCGAAATGTGTAATCTCCAACCGGATGAACGGTGTCAAAAGGCATCGTGCCGCGCGGCTGGACGCCGGATGTGCTGACAAACGACAAACGCGCGTCGCTTAGCGGTTTCGACAGCCTCGCGAGAGAGATAAAATCGTCTTTCGATATCATCGAACCCGGATACCGCTCATTTACGGTGTCCCAAAGTCCAGGCCGTAGCTGGGTGAAATTGTTAGAGTTCTCCGTCATGTATCCATTCTCCGGAACGCTTTACAAAATAAAAATGCAGATGAAAATAAAGGTGGGCGAGCGTCGCCGCGTCGTTTTCGGCAATCGTTTTCAGGATAAATTCGCGATCCGTTGGCGGCACATCGAGCAGCGGTTTTAGTGCCTCAATCCACGCCTTGTCGATTTCCTTCCGGCCCGCTTCCTCGTTGCCGTCACCCAAATGGAGACGCACATAACGAATCAATTTCTCGGTGTCGCCCGCCTCAACCGCTTCTTTTAGATATGCAAGCGACATCTATAGACTCTTTGTCAAAAACTGTTCGAGCAGATCTTCGAGGCCGACCCTGGCTTTGAAAAGTCCGGTGCCGTGGCCGCCTTTTTCATATATCTTTACCTCGTATTTGTTATTGGCACCGGTGGCTTTCAGTTTTTTCACCGAATCGGCGGATTCCTTATCGTCATCCGCCGCGACGAGCAAAAGCGGCCGGTCGCCGTACGATTTGACGGCCGGTTCGGTCGGCATATGGCCGAAATAATTGAGTCCCGGCGAAAGAAGCGCGACCGCTTTCACTTTCGGATTTTCCGCACCGTAAATTATTGCCAGACTGCTTCCGTAAGACGCACCGACGATCGCAATCCGAGCGGTATCGACATTTCGCTGTTTTGCAAGAAATTCAAAGGCCGCCGCAACATCGGCTCGCATCCCTTTTACAGCGTCGTCGGAGCGGCTGACCGCAACGCTCTTGCCGTCGCTGGTTTTGGTCGATTCGCCAAACCCGCGACCATCTATCGCCAATACGCCAAAGCCTTTTGCCTGCAAGCGCCTTGCAAAATCGTCATAGGAATGACGGTCACTCTGGAATTGGTGCAGCAACAGAACGGCGGGAGAATTTGGTTTTGTGGATTCGAGAAATGTGCCGACAATCACCGTCTTATCGACGGATTCAAAGGCCACCCTTTGTCCGATATTGGCGTTTGAACCGGACGTTGATTCGGGAACCGGCGATATAGTATTCGCGGTATTCAAATTCGACACGGGCGACGTGCTGCCCGTACAGGCAAGAGCCGAAATTCCAAGAACGATAACGACCAGAAACGACTTAACCGAATATATCTTCATGCCAATGTAATTGCCGCGATAAAACAATTTATTCCCCAGCCGCCGCGTCAAACAGCCGTCTGTGGTAATTGATCTGGCCGAGATGATAACTGAGATGCGTCGCCAGATGGATCAAAAACCAGCCGGTAGTCATTTTGTCGGCAAAAACAACTTTCGGATAATCTTCTTCGAGCCGTTCCGGCGTTAATTTATCGAGGCTAGAATCGACAACCGTGATCGTTTCATCGATTCGTTGCAGCAACTCCGCACGCGTCGTTCCATGTGTCGAAAACTCGAGGTCACGCTGCCGCACATAGCCCGAATTACCCAACTCAGCACCGATAAAACTTTTCAGGTTGCCGATCAGATGAAGGCATAGATTACCGGCCGAATTTGTAATTTCGCCATCAACCTTCCATATCGCGCGCTCGTCACGGTAGGTCTCGATTTCTAACTTAAGTTTTTCCAAATCACGCTTGTATAATGATTGTAGTGTGCCAATAATCATAAAATTTTCCTATGCAAATACCTCAATAACCTTCTGCACCGCGTCGGCCAATTTGTCGGCCTCTTCACGGGTATTATAAAACGCAAATGACGCGCGGGCAGTTGCTGGAACGTCGAAAAACTCCATCACCGGCTGTGCGCAATGATGTCCGGCCCGGACGGCGATGCCCTGTTGATCGAGAATCGTGCCGATGTCGTGCGGGTGAATGCCCTCGATAGTAAATGACAAAACCGACGCTTTTTCGGCGGCCGTGCCGATGATCTTGACACCCGGAATGTCGGCGAGACGTTTCGTGGCGTATTCGAGCAGTTCGTGTTCGTAAGCAGCGGCGGCTTCGAAATCGAGAGCGTTAATGTAATCAATCGCGGCGCCCAATCCAATACCTGCGGCGATCCCTGGTGTTCCGGCCTCGAATTTGTCCGGGATCGGTGCAAAGGTGGTTCCTTCAAAACTCACGGTGCGAATCATGCCGCCGCCGGTCTGGTACGGTGGCATTTTTTCGAGCCATTCGCGTTTGCCGTACAGGACGCCGCTGCCGGTTGGCCCAAACATTTTGTGGCCCGAAAACGCAAAGAAATCGCAGTCGAGATCCTGCACATCAACCGGAAAATGCGGTACGCTCTGGGCCGCATCAACGCATACCGGTACGCCGAATTTATGCGCCGTCGCGATCATTTCCTTGATAGGGTTTATCGTGCCAAGCGAATTCGAGACATGCGTGACCGCTACCATCTTGGTGCGTTCATTGAGCAGATTTTCGTATTCATCGATAATCAGCTCGCCGCGTTCGTTCATCGGGATCATCACAACGCGCGCACCCTTTTCCTTCGCGACGATTTGCCACGGAATAATGTTTGAGTGATGCTCCATCTGGCTCACCAGTATCTCGTCGCCCTGACCAATGAATTTGCGGCCATACGAATACGCCACGAGATTCACGCCCTCGGTCGTGCCGCGAACAAAGATGCATTCCTTTGCCTCTTTGGCGTTGATAAACCGTTTGACCTTTTCGCGGGCTGCCTCGTACGCGGTCGTCGCGTGCTGTGACAAATAATGCACACCGCGGTGAATGTTCGAGTGTTCCTCGGCGAGGTATTTCGAACCGCGATCAATCACCATCTGCGGCACCTGCGACGAAGCGCCGTTGTCGAGATAGACGAGCGGCTTGCCGTTTACCTCTTGCGACAAAACCGGAAAATCTTTACGAATTCTTTCAACGTCCCACGTACTCATTGTTTTTACTGCTGTCATATATTGATTACACCTTGAAACCAAACAGCGAAAACTAATTCGTGGCCGCCGAGGTCTATTCCTCGACAGCTGGCGCGGCCGGCTTAGCTTTCTGCTTTTTTTCTTCGCGAGCAATATACTCGCGCAGAGCTGTCTCGACGATGATCGCACGCCGATGTTTTTCACCGGCAATCTCGTCGATCTTTGCCATAACCTCGTCCTCAATAATTAACTGTGTTCTGATTCTCATATTTTTATACTTCCAATTTTACTGCCAGACGGTTTAGCACCGCCTTGTCCAAATCTGCTCTTATCGATTCGATACCGACCTTTCTAATGATCGCCTCGGCAAAGCCATAGGTCAGGAGATTACGGGCCAGCGTATCAGGCAAACCACGTGTCAGCAAATAAAACAGCTCCTCTTCCTCAAGCTGACCGACCGTCGCGCCGTGCGAACATTTCACATCGTCGTTAAATATCTCAAGCTGCGGCTTGGTATCGACACGGGCGTCGTTTGACAGCAGCAGATTCTTATTCGATTGCTGTGCGTCGGTGCCGTGTGCGTTTTCGCGCACCATTACCTTGCCGTTAAAAACACCACGCGATTTGTCATTGAGCACACCTTTGTACGTCTGGTGCGAAGTGCAATTTGGCACCATATGATCGATGATCGAATGCGTGTCCGCGTGCTGCGTGCCGCCCATCATATACAAACCGTCAACAAAAGCTTCGCCGCCTGTCGCCGTAAATTTCAAATCGATATCGTGACGCGAGACCGCTCCGCCAAGATTGATATTCGTCGAATCATACCTACTGTTGCGGCCAAGCGAAACTTCGGTCGTGCCAACATGGAAAGCATCTGCCGATTCCCGCTGGACTCGATAATGCGTCAGATTAGCGTTGTCCTCGACGACGACTTGTATAGCCGCATTTGTGAAACTCTTCGCCGGTGAGGCATAAGATTCGACTATCGTGGCCTTGCTTCCGGTCTCGGCAATTACAAGAACGTGCGGAAATATCGCCGTATTTTCATCGGCCGCAAAATGCAGTTCAACCGGCTCGGCGATGCTTGTTTCCTTCTCGATTCGGATCACCTGAAACTCGCCAAAAGCAAGATTCAGTGCCGCAAATCCATTACGACGAATATTAAAGCGGCCTATAAGATCAAAATCATTATCGGCAAGATGCTCACTCTGACCACTGGCCACCGACCAACGCCCCGCGCCGCTGACTAGCGGAGCGACATTGGTATATTTCCAATCTTCGTCCCTTACTGTAGGAAACCCGGACCGCGAAAACGCCGCAAATGCGTCCTCGCGCAAGCATCGCAACTGCGGGTCGGTTTCCGTCTTCAAAAATTCTCTAAATTGTTCCGTAAACTGTGTTTCCTTTACGGCCGTCGTTGATGTCATCTATTTTATTTAGTCACAAATGGACAAATTACGCACATTATTTTCTTATTAGTGCATTCGTGGCTGATTTTCCTCTGTCTTAAAACACCTTGATCAAACTAAACTTGTTATCAGCCCGGATCGTGTTCGCCGGATCTAAAATAAAATCTCGAGCGATCTTTAATTTCGCCTCATTTTCCGCTCTCGGCTTTTTGTCATCGACCAGCGTCGATTTATCAAAATCAAACAAAAAATCATGCCGTGTCAGCACATATTGTACGCCCATTGCGGCAGTTTTCGCTTTTAATTCCTGAACATTGCGCGACTCCCAAACCATTTTGCGCAATGTCCAATCCTCGAATAAATAGTCGGAAAAAACAGGCCGCTCGATGTTATAGGTGTCGCGCCGCATGTTGATCAGCCAAACTTTCGCGTCCGGCGCCGTATCCGTATTTACCGTCTGGTAAAACGGATAATAATCGAGATTCCTCGCCAGATACTGATCCCGCGTCTCGCCGCCGAGAGCTACACGAAGCGGAGCCTTTTGACAAAACCAAGCCGCCGTAACCAAGATTCCCGCGATTCCCGCCGCCGCAAACCCATACTGCAAAACCCGCCGCAAACCGCGTTTAGTGGTCGATATCGCCTCGCTTGCGGCCGAGATCGCAATCGCCAAAACCGGCAGTATTGGCAGCAAATAACGAAGCTGCTGACTCGAAAACAGCCAAAATAGAAACATTATCGCCGCTACACCGGCACCGATCTTTACCTCTACGGCCAAGTCAAATTTCCAAAGACCCCAAATCAAGATCGGCAACCCTAACAAAAATGCGATGCCCAAAACACCGTCAAAATGCTCTGCTTGCTCCGGCTGTGCCGTCACCGACAAATTCCACGGAGCGAGCAGATAATCGAGAGCGGATTTGTCCGCTCCGCCATATTGCTTATTCATCTCCTGAAAAAGGTTCGACCGCTCGACATCCCAGCCCACCGCCTCGCCTTTCCATATGCTCATGTAAAATGGAAAAACCGGGCTTCCCGTCGCTTTCCAAGTCCGCAAATACCATGGCGATGCTATCGCTCCAGCCAAGATCAACGCCGCAAAACCTGAGACAATGATCTTCCCGGCACTACGGGTGTCAGAACCGGGAGCGATAGCGACTGGGTTCCTGTTCGCTTCACGTGCCCTGATCAGTACGACCAAGGCGAAAGCTGCAATGACAAAAACACTCGTCAGCTTGATCGACAGCGCCGCCCCGAGAAATATCGCGGTCAGGATCACCCAACCGGTCGCCTGTTCTTTCCACCAACGCGTGAGCGCGTAGATCGCAAGCGTCACAAATAACGCGAGAGCAATATCTATATATCCGCTCGACCCGACGTAATATGCAGTGGGGATCGTCGCGACCGTCAGCATTACTAGCATCGACGTCGACCGTGAAATCCCGATCTCACGGGCCCAGCGATAGGTAGCACTTAATAATAGTGCGAATAACAGAAATCCAACCGTACCGGCGGCTGCTTCACCGGCACGTGGACTAAATATATTGCCCAGCAGCATCGCCCACACATACTGCATTTCCGTGCCCATTGCGAGATAGCTTGCGATATTGCCTTCGATGAAGGTGTTACTGTGCTGCGCGATAAATGCTTGCGGTAAGGCGAAGTGATAGAGCAGCGTATCCTTCGCCGTCGGCGGTGCGAGAGCAGTAATGACAACTAAACCTAGCGGAAGAAGGGTACCTGCGATTATGGCCAATTCCTTATTGCTAAAGTTGTCAGACCGGGCCGCTTCGATGACGCTGGGTAGTTTCGAGTGCGCGTAAATCGCCAACGGAAGGCCGATCAAAAGCATTGTGATAGCAGCAGCCGTGCTATATAGGCCAAAGAGACCGAGAAAAAACCAGACGAACGAGCAGATCGTTAAGCCGATCGCCGTTGCGATCGTTCCATGCATTCGGTCAATCCGGATCGACGTGAACGCATTCAGCGCCGTACTCCCCAAACCGAACCAAGATTGACCGATAAGTACCGCTGCGACGAACCCAATCGCCGTGTCAGTCAGTCCTGATCCAAACAACGGCTCGCCGCCTAAGTTTCCAATAAGCTTCGGCAACTGCCCGACATCGCTCCCGCGATAAGTGAGAAAAGCAACGACGCACGCAACAGCAAAAACCGCGAATATTATCGCGGCCATGCTGGAGTTCGTGGTTGCGTTTTCCGTTTTCGCAGACATCGGTTAGCGTGTATTCGCGGCTCCCTTGACCCAGTCGTAGCCTTTCTCTTCGAGTTCGAGCGCAAGCTCTTTGCCGCCTTCCTTTACTATCTTTCCGTTGGCAAGGACGTGGACCATATCCGGCACGATAAAATTGAGCAATCGCTGGTAATGGGTCACGAGGATGATCGCGTTATCCGGGCTTCGCAGCGTGTTTACGCCCTCGGCAACTATCCTCAGCGCATCAATGTCGAGACCCGAATCGGTCTCATCAAGGATCGCGAGCTTCGGGGCGAGCACAGCCATCTGCAATATCTCGTTCCGCTTTTTCTCGCCGCCCGAAAAGCCTTCGTTGACCGAGCGCTTAAAAAATTCGCTGCTCATATCGACGATCTTCGCTTTTTCTTTTAGGTAATCGTTGAATTCGAGCGGATCGAGTTCTTCAAGCCCAAGATGCTTCATTTTTTGGTTGTAGGCGAGCCGCAAAAATTGCGAATTCGACACGCCCGGCACCTCGACCGGATACTGAAACGCCATAAACACGCCCTCGCGGGCGCGTTCATCGGGTTCCAGATCGAGCAGATTCTTGCCTTCATAGAGCACCTCGCCCGAAATAACCTCATAAGACGGATGCCCGGCAAACACTTTCGCCAAGGTCGATTTGCCCGAACCGTTCGGTCCCATGATCGCGTGGACTTCACCCTTTCTGACCTGCAAATTCAGGCCTTTCAAAATTTCTTTGCCATCTATTCCGGCATGTAGATCTTTTACCTCTAATAACATTATTTATCTTCTAGCTGCTTTTTTAGGCTAGTTGTTTTTCTAAATTTTCTCTAAAAATATACTGTCAACTATTTCAAAAACTTGACAATTCCGGTTTCGAGATCGTAAACCCCGCCAACCAAAATCACTTCACCTTTTTCAAGCATTTCTTTAATAATTGAGCTGTCTTTTTTGATAGTTTCCATCACAATGCGGACATTTTCTTCGACCACGGCTTCGACAAATTTCGGATTATGAGAATTTTTTTCGCCGTCTGTCCAAGATTTGCCGATAGTCTCAACCGCAGGTTTGATTTTTTTCAAAAGACCCGTTAGGTTACCTAATTCGACATCATCGCAAGCACCTTTTATCGCTCCACATTTTGAATGTCCAAGCACTAAAATGACCTTTGCACCAGAGACTTTGGTTGCAAATTCAAGACTGCCAAGCATATCACCGTTGACAATATTGCCCGCAATCCGACCGTTAAAAGCGTCTCCGTTGTTTAAATCGAAAATGTCGTCAGCGGAAATCCGCGAATCTAAACAACTGACAATTGCTGCAAACGGAAATTGACCTTTCGCCGTAATCGAAACTTGCTTGCGATAGTTCTTTTGATTTTTCGGTCTTCCGGCGACAAATCGCAAGTTACCGTTTTTCAAATTATTCAATGCCTTGGCAGGTGTCAAAGCAGCTTGCGTTTCTTTTGTTTGAACGCCTAACTTATTCGTTTTCTTGTCTGTCTCTTTGTGTTGTCCATCGACGGCAACCGACAAGCTAAAAACAGCCAACAATACCAATAATAAAGTTCGTTTTTTCATTTTTACATTACCTCACTCACTATCACTTATACTTTTCGACATAAATCTCACCTTTCAAATACAACATCGCATTCCCGCCGATCTTTACGCGATCACCCGCGAGTTCGCAAAATAACTCGCCGCCACGTGCCGAAACCTGGCGGGCAAAGAGCGTGTCCTTGCCCAACTCTTCGGCCCAATATGGGATCAGCGAGCAATGGATCGCCCCTGTGACAGGATCTTCCGGAATGCCGATTCGTGGCGCAAACATCCGCGATGCAAAATCGCAAGTATCACCCTTTGCGGTGACGATGATCTCGTCGTAATTGACGCTGAGAAGCCCGTTTATATCGGGCGTCAACTCTCTCACCTGCGTCTCGCTTTCGAGCCGGAGGATCACCATATTGCTTTGGCTTTCCCAAATTTTTACCGGCACAACACCGATCGCGTCGGCCAGCACATCGCTCTGCTCGATCTCGGTCATCGGGTAGGCGGGGAAGTTGAGCACGAGTTTGTCACCGTCCTTCGTTACGCCGAGCGGGCCGCTACGGTGCGATTGAAAATTGATTGTCTCGGTTTCCAATTTCAAACATTCGAATATTACATAGGCGCTTGCCAACGTCGCGTGGCCACAGAGATTGACCTCGATCTTTGGCGTAAACCAGCGAATGTTATATTGGTCACCGTTCTTTACAAAAAACGCCGTCTCCGCCAGATTGTTCTCCGCCGCGATCTGCAGCATCGACTCATCTGAAAGCCAGGCCGCAAGCGGCACAACAGCCGCCGGATTGCCGCTGAAAGGCTTGTTCGTAAAGGCATCAACTTGAAAGATGTCTAATCTCATAAGAATTTTCACCACAGAGACACAGAGAGCACTGAGAAAAAGATAACCAAATCAAAGAGCCTTCTTATTTGCGTCATCTGCGGCTAATTCACCTCTGTGTTCTCTGTGCCTCTGTGGTGAATTAATCTTTAACTGCCGCGATCGCTTGTATCTCGATTTGGGTGCCGAAATGCAGATCCTCGACCGGCACTATCGCCCTCGCCGGACGGTGCTCACCCATCACACGGGCATAAGTTTCATTAACCTTGCCCCAAAGCTCGATATCCGAAATGTAGATCGTCATCTGTAAAACGTGCTGCAAATCACTACCCGCCGCATGCAAAACCGCTTCGACATTTCTCAATGCAAGCTCCGTTTGCGTTTCTATATCACCGGCAAACGCAACACGCGTTTCCATATCCATCGGCAACTGGCCCGACACATATATCAGGCCGTTATGCTCAACGCCGGGAAAATAATGGCCTTTAGGTTGTGGTTGGTTTGAGGGCTGAATAAATCTCATTTTGATCGGAAGTCGTGCAACATTCGCTGAATCTGAAGCTCGAGCGCGTCTAAATCATTCTGGGTAATATCCCAAATGACTGATAATTGAATAGAGGAGTAGCCATGGATGAGCATATTTCGCTTGTCAATAATCTTCCGCCATGGAATCTGCGAATATTCTGTCCGAAGGTCCGTAGGTACGTTATTCGCGGCCTCTCCCAGAACCTCGACTTGGCGTATGACCGCATCCACCGTCTTGCTATCGGCAACGAATTGATCATAGTCGTAGCCGTTAACGTAACTGTCGATTTTGCCAATGCAGTCGAGCATGTCGAGTAGAAAAATCTTATTATCCTTCTCCATAAAGAACCTGTAGGTCTCTCAAAACATAAGGTCGGACGTGTCTATTCAGTCCGATCTCCGTGGTTAAGTCGACTTTCCGCCCAAGGACTTCCTCTATTTCAAAGGCCGCGTCGAGCCAGTCAAAACCTTTGGATTTTGAGAATCGGACCATCAAGTCGATGTCACTCTCCGCCGTTGCTTCCCCGCGTGCAAACGAACCAAATAACGCGCAATAAGATATATCATTGCGGCGGCAAATCTCGATGATCGTTTGCTTTTCCCTTTCGCTTAAAAACATCAGTTATTTTTCGTTTTCCAATCGGTCGGCAATTACACTCGCGGCCAACGCTTTAACTTTCTTAACCGCATCGTCGCGTGTTTCGCCGTAAACCGAAACACCCTCGAGTTCGTCAATCTCGGCGATCCAGCGGCCGTCATTTTCTTGTTCAAGTTCGATTGGTAAATTCATATTTTTCTGTTTTACCCCACACTTCCTTCCAGCTTCAATCCCAACAGCTTCGTCGCCTCGACCGCATATTCCATCGGCAGTTCGCGGAAAACTTCTTTGCAAAAACCGTTGATTATCAGCGAAACCGCGTCTTCTTGCGAGATGCCGCGCTGTTGTAAATAAAACAATTGGTCTTCGCTGATCTTTGAGGTTGTGGCCTCGTGCTCGACGCGGGCGGTGTTGTTCATCACCTCGATATACGGGAAAGTATTAGCTTCCGACTTGCCGCCGATGAGCATCGAATCGCACTGTGTGTAATTACGCGCTCCTGTCGCCTTCGGCATTATTTTGACTAGGCCGCGATAACTGTTGTTCGATTTCCCGGCCGATATCCCCTTCGAGATGATCGTCGATTTTGTGTTTTTTCCGAGATGGATCATCTTGGTGCCGGTGTCGGCGATCTGGGCGTTGTTTGTCAGCGCGACCGAGTAAAATTCGCCAATCGAATTGTCGCCCTGCAAGATCACGGACGGGTATTTCCAAGTGATCGCCGAACCTGTTTCGACCTGCGTCCAAGAGATCTTTGACCGCACACCTCGGCATGCGCCTCGTTTTGTCACAAAATTATAAATGCCGCCTTTGCCGTTCTCGTCACCGGCGTACCAGTTTTGCACCGTCGAATATTTGATCTCGGCGTCATCCAGAGCAACCAGTTCGACGACCGCCGCATGTAGCTGATTCGTATCGAATTGCGGCGCCGTACAGCCTTCGTTATAGGCGACATAGCCGCCTTCCTCGGCAACGATCAGGGTTCGTTCAAACTGGCCTGCTTCCTGCGTGTTGATGCGAAAATACGTCGAAAGCTCCATCGGACAGCGGACGCCTTTCGGGATAAAGACAAACGAGCCGTCCGAGAAAACCGCCGAATTCAGAGCCGCGTAATAGTTGTCATTGACCGGGACGACCGAACCGAGATATTTTTTTATCTTGTCGGGATACAACTCGACCGCCTCGGTAAACGAGCAAAAGATCACGCCCGCCTCGAGCAGTTTTTTCTTATAGGTCGTCGCCACCGAAACCGAATCAAACACCGCATCGACCGCTACATTCGCAAGCATTTTCTGCTCGGTGATTGGAATACCCAGCTTTTCAAACGTCCTGATCAACTCAGGGTCCACCTCGTCAAGACTGGCTTTTTTGACTTTTTCTTTTGGGGCCGAGTAATACGAAATGTTCTGAAAATCGATTGCCGGATAATCGAAATTTGCCCAATTATCAGGCTGCGTCATTTTCAGCCATTGCCGGTAAGCCTTGAGCCGAAACTCAAGCATCCATTCCGGCTCGTTTTTCTTGCTGGAGATGAGCCGCACCGTGTCCTCGGACAAGCCTTTGGCAATCGTCTCGGTCTCGATGTCTGTGACAAAGCCGTATTTATATTCCCGATTTGTAAGTAATTCTGCTGCTGTTGACATATTAATTTTTCACCACAGAGCCACAGAGAACACGGAGATTCTCAACACGTTTTCCGTTTTTCGAAATCATTCTGTTAATCCCGCATCCTGTCCAATTTACTCTGTATCCTCCGTGTCTCTGTGGTGAATCTCTTCAAATCCGCTGAGCTTCGAGCGTTTTATGAATTCCCTGAATCTTGTGAAACATCGCATCAACCACGCTTTCGGTGCCGACGAGCTGGGCCAGCGTGATACGCGAAAGAGCGTTTTCGACTATTTCGTGCAAGCCCACGATAACCGGCCTGATGCCGCAGTCGCCGTTATGCACGCACGAATCGAGCACGCCGGTATAACTGCCGCAATGCTTTGTCATCACGTCCTCGTCGAGTACCTTGATAATCTCGTTAAGCCGTATCTCGCTTGCCGGTCGAGCGAGCAAATAGCCGCCCTTGGTGCCGCGTGTCGAATTAACGAAACCGGCCTTATTGAGCAGCCACATCAGCTTGCCGGCGTTGGCCGTCGAGATGCCCTCGCGATCCGCGATCTGCGGCAGCGTCAGGCTCTCGCCTGCGGGTAAAGTCGCTAATTGCACCAGGCACCTCAACCCATATTCCTCTTGCGCCGAAATTTTCATAAATCACACTCAAACAATGATTTTAGGTATTTCTGTAATCAAAATAATCTCAAATCGTTACTTTTTTGTCAAGATTGAAAGCATCCCACCACAGAGTCACAGAGCAAACCAAGAATGAACCGAAATAAAAATCTCAGTGATCTCTGTGACTCTGTGGTGAATCTTTCCCGTATTTACCGCGAATTTTGACGGCGCGTTCGATCAGATCGACGTTTTCGAGAATCTTAAGACGGAGGTCTTTGTCGAGGTTTGGATTGTCGGCGAGGAATTTGTTGACGATGTTTAGTGCCTCGACACTGCGTTGGCCGCCGATAAAGGCGCCGAGCCAGCCGTTGACGAAGAATATCTTGCGGCTGCGTTTCAGATTTGGCAGCTCGGCAAGGGCTTTTTCGAGATAAGACAAGGTCAGGTCGCTGTGTTTTACCGAATTGAATGGGCCAAACGCCGCTTCGATCCAGCTCTCGCTGATGTCTTTGTTGTTAATAAAATCGTTCCAAAATTTGGCTTTGTTCTCGGCAGTGGCAAATCCGGCTTTGGCGGCATAAGCATAACGCTTGGCGTCGTCGCCGGTTTCGGTTTTCTCAAGCTCGGCAATGAGCGCGGGAGCCTCTGGATCGCTAAGAATAATGAGCCGAGTGACGATGTCAAAGCGGTCTTTGGTCTTGAGCGGGAACGAGCCCTCAGTACCCCGAGCGGTCGCGACGGGGGATTTCTCCTTTGACGTGGCCGGATACACCGCTCCGGTCGCTACGGCTCCCGGTACTGACAGGACCGGACCGTTACCAGAGCCGTTCTTGAGAATTTGTTTAAGGACGTTTCTGGCTCGCTCCGTCGAGGCGATATTTAGGAACGCCCGGTAATATGTTATCCGCTGGCCGGGTGTGGACGCGTGCTGAATTTTGTCGATCAGGACTGCTTCGACCTTTGGAGCGAGTTCGGCTCGTTGAGCGTCGTTGAGGTAGTAGTTCATCGCCGTCGAGACGCGGGCCAGCAGTGTTTGGATCGTGCCTTCGTCGGTTTCGCCGCAGTTCAGAGTAAAAGCTTCAGCTTGCTCTTTGTTTAGAGTTCTAGCTTTAGCCTGCTTCTTAGTTGGCGAAGAAGACAAACTAAAGTTTGAACTCTGAACGCCGAGATTCTTCACCACCAGCTCGACATAATCCTTCGGCGCAAGCTCGGCTTCGCGGACGCTGTCCCAGAGGCTGCCCCACATCATTGTGCGGAGAAAATCGTCCTTTTCGCGTCCAATATTTTTCAGGACGTAATCGCGGCTTTTGTCGTCAAGCAAAAAGATGCCATAGCCGTAGTCTTGGTCGTTGGGGAAAATATAGGTAAAATCGGGCACATCGCTAAAGTCCCTACATAGGGTAGTGTTCGCACGTTTAAATATCTCTGCAAGCTTTGGATGAATTGCTGGGTTGTCAGGGTCCATTGTTCCCAGCCTCTCGTCAGTGATGATTCTCTGGTTCAAGCCGAAACCTTCAATTACACGGAAGGCAATAGGCCAAATGGTTTTACTGTCGATCGACGACGTTTGTGTAAAGCAGAATGAGCTGCCCGCCAAAGAAAATCGCACGGTCGCGAGCCCCCGCTGCGTAATCCACCTACTTGCCCACTCCTTTAAATCCTTTCCACTCGCCGTCTCAAACTCCTTTACCAGATCTTCCCAACCCGCATTTGCAAACTCGTGTTTATGCAAAAACGCGCGGACGGCGGTTTGGAATTTGTCAGGCCCAAGGTAAAACTCGGCCTGACGCAAAAACGAAGGCGCCTTTCGATAGACGATGTTGCCGTAGGCGCTCTTTGCGGCGCTTAGGTTGGCGATCTCCTGATAGATGGGCGTGGTGCCTTTGCTGGAGTCGGTGAGGTAGGCGGCCTGTTTGTTGCGTTCGTAGAAGACCTTCCAGGCGTTGGCCTCGGGCATCACTTTTTCGAGCGTCTTGTACGCCATAAACTCGGCAAAGCCCTCTTTCAGCCACAGGTCGTCAAACCATTTCATCGTCACCGTGTCGCCAAACCACTGATGCGCCGTCTCGTGAAAGATCAGGTTGGCCCGCGAGATCTGGTCATTTTTAGTCGGCTCGGTCGGGAAAATGACGGAGGACTCGCGCAAAAACGTGGCCCCGGCGTGCTCCATCCCGCCAAACGGGAATTCGGGGATCAGGACAAGGTCGTACTTAGGAAACGGGAACTTGTAGTCGAAATAGGTTTCGAGGTATTTGATACCTTCGCACGTAAGGTTGAAGACCGCGGCGGAGTGATGAGAAAACTTCTCTTTTTGAGATTTCCGCACATACATGTACGGGCCGTTGATCGACCCACAAAAATTGGGTCCATCTTTCGAGGTCTTCCCATTGGGCTTGTCAGAGTCTAAATTCTTGCCGAATTCCTCAATGTGAGTTGAGACTACCCACGGCCCCGCCGCGAATGCGAAGACGTAGGTGCTGATGGGTTTGGTTTCAAAGAATTCGTACCCGTAGGTGTCGCTGGCTCCCATCGCCCTGACTGTCCTGGTAACCTGATACTGTACTTGAGTATTAGAAACAACCTTCCAAGTCTCGGGAGCCATAATCTTGAGACTAAACCTAGCTTTAAGATCCGGCTGGTCAAAAACCGGGAACGCCGAGCTGGCGTCGGACGGGACGAAGAGCGAATAGATGTATTCCGCGCCGTCCTCCTTATCGACGTACCGCGTGACCGCCGAACCGCTGGTCAATATCGGCGACGTAAAATCGAGCTTGATGACATTCTCGCCCATCACCACGCCGTCGCGGAAGATGAGATGTTCTAAGCCCTCGACAGCAGCTGGCCCAGCCGGTGGTGTTCCCGGTAGTGCTTCAGGATGTGGAATGGATATTATCGTTCCCAACGGGGGAGTCGTTACCACCGGCGCGGCTTTTCCATTGATGGTTACGTTGCCAATTGTTGAATCCTTTTCGTGACCGGGGATCTTTCGCCAGTCGAGGACGATGTACATGGGCGGGCAATTCGGCTCGGCGCACGCCACGGCAGCATATTGCAGGCGTATCTCGATCGTGCCTTTCAACACCGGCGACATTTTTTCGAGTGTCAGGTTGAGCTTGTAACGCACATCGCTGTAATGCGCGGCACGCCATTTAGCCAGATCATGCGAAACGCCTGGCTCGATCGGCGGCCCGGCCTGCTCCAACTGCGAAAATGCAGTGGTCGCCAACACGAGCACAAAAATGAATGATCGAAAGATCATAAGAACATTATTCACCACAGAGACACAGAGTGCACAGAGAGTCAACCGAAATAAAAATCTCAGTGATCTCTGTGGCTCTGTGGTGAAATTTCTTAGAGTGCGAAGTTAAAGCTCACAAATCCTGTCGCCTTGACGGGCTGGCCGTCGCGGACAAATGGCTTGAACTTCCATTTCCTGATGGCTTCTTTTGCAGCGTTTTGAAGCATCGACGGGCCACTTGTTTTTTGGACCTCGGATACGTCACCCGTTTCGTTGACAGTAACCTCGACCTTTACGATGCCGCTTGTCCGCATCGACCTGGCGGCCGGCGGGTAAATCGGCGGCGGCTGTCTCGTGGCAAATGCAACGAGCGAACCGACGTCGATCGGATCACCCGATTTGACGAGATCCGTTTTTGGCGTCTCGACGACAGGTTTCGGCTCTTCTTTTACCTTCGGCGAGGCTAAAGGAATATAAACTGGCTGATCGTTTTTAGCCACGGCTGTTTCGGGCAACTTGATCTCGCGGTCGCGCGTCCCGATTGGTTTGGTGTCGGCGACCGGCTGCATGACAACCGGCGTCTCGACGGGCTTGGTATTTGCGGCGACCTGATTTGCATTCGATGTGTCGGTCGGAGTTTCGTTGACGGCGCTTAGGACGACGCTGCGCGAATTGGCCATGGCCTCTCGGGTGTCGGCAACCTCGTCCTTCCAATGCCGGGCGTCGAAATCGTCACGGGCGAGCATTGTACGCGAATTTATAGCCTCTTCTAAAAGAGCCATCGCATCGCCTGTTTTCGCGGGTGTCTTGCCTATCTCTTTCGACTGCGTGATGACCAGCTCGAGCGTCTCGCGCATTTTTTCGAGATCGTTCAGGGCTTCGAGCGGCAAGGTGCGGTCGGCGACGCTCAGGCCGAGTGCCCGATAGCGTTCGGCGCGATTTCGGGCGCTTTTTATTACTTGTCCAGCGACTGCGGCATACGACGACGCTATATTCGGCTTGGTCGTTTTTTGCTGGTTATAAAAATTGTTTAGGAAATCCTGAGCACGCTTGAAATCACCCTGTTCGAGATAGCTGTTCATCAGCAGGACATTGACGACGCCCTGCACAGCGGTGTCGCCGCTTTCCTTGCGAATATTTTCGAGCTCGTAAATTGCGGCGTTGTAATTGCGGACAGCGATAAAGGCTTTTGCCTTTGAGATACGCTCACGCATTACATCTCCCGACGTCGGTGGAGTTGCTCCGGACGTCTGGGTCTGGAGCGGTGGAACAGCGGCGGGCGGAGTGACCGTCTGGGCTTGGGAGACCAGTATGAAACTAACAAAAACCAGTAAAACCGAGGTCCAAAACCTTCTGACATTTAACGGCATTTTCAGTCCTCCTATCGACCTAAATATTCCGTAAAGGTCAAGCGAATATGCCTTTTGAAGGCTCACTTTAACGACCTGACAAATGCGAAAACAAACTACCAAAATCACCGGCCTCGGGGCTTTTTGTGAGGCGCGCAAAATCAATTCCTTAAACTATCGATGATTTTTTTGCGGTATGCGTTTGCATCTATCTTTATAACATTTTCATTTAGCGTGAGCAAACGCCGGTCGAGCATCACCGTCCGGCCATTTATGATGACAGTGCGGACATCCGAGGCTTTGGTCGAGTAAACAAGGGCGGAATAGATGTTGAAATATGGCGTCTGGTTTAAGCTGTCGAGATCGACGATTGCGATGTCCGCCCGCTTTCCGGCTTCGAGCGAACCAGTAATCGAATCGAGGTGCAGAGCGCGTGCTCCACGAATGGTGGCCATCTCAAAAACCTGTTCGGCCGGCAGCGTTTTTGGATCGCCGGAGATCAACTTGTGCAGTTTTGCGGCGGTATCGATCTCTTCCCACATATCGAGATCATTGTTTGACGCTGCCCCGTCCGTGCCGAGGCCGACGGCGACATCTTTCGCCAGCATTGCCGGAATGGGTGCGACGCCGGACGCAAGTTTCATATTCGACTGCGGATTGTGAGCCGAGCCGACGCCAATGCGTTTCATCACGTCAATCTCTTCATCTGTGATCCAAATGGTATGGGCGGCGATGACTCGATTTGAGAGAAAACCGATCTTTGCGAGATAGTCCATCGGTGTTGCGCCGTATTGTTTTAGAATGTCGTCGCGTTCCCTCTTTGTCTCGGCAACGTGGATGACAACGGCGGCGTTTAGTTTATCGGACAGGGCACGGATCGCTTTCAAATGCTCGGTCGAAACCGTATACGGCGCATGCGGTGCCATCGCTGGGACGATCAGCGGATCGCCTGTCCATTTCCTGATAAATTTTTCGGAATACGCCATCATCTCGGCGTTGGTCTTATTGTCTGCAACTGGAAAATCGATGATCGTCTCGCCCAGCACACCGCGGACGCCGGCCTTTTTTGTCTCGTCGGCCACCGCATCCTCAAAATAATACATATCGCAATACGTCGTCGTCCCGCCGCGTATCATCTCGGCAAGGGCCAGCCGCGTGCCCGCGCGAACGAACGGCTCGGTCACATTTTTCGCTTCGGCGGGAAATATGAATTTCGTTAGCCAATCCTGTAGATCGAGATCGTCCGAGATGCCGCGAAATAACGACATCGCCGCGTGAGTATGCGTATTTATAAGCCCTGGAATAATGACCTTGCCCGCAGCATTAATCGTGCGTTTTGCACTGAAATGTTTCGTAACGTCTGCACTCGACCCCACTTCGACGATCTTGTCTTTGTCGATCGCTATAGCTCCGTTTTCTATAATCTCGTGCTTGTCGTTCATCGTGACGATCGTACCGCCAACGATTAGCAAATCAACGGGCGATTTTATCGGTCGTAGAAGAGTCCGACCGGTCACAATAACACTATGGGTTGACCCTTTCCGAGAGTGTCCGAAGCCAGAGATTAAGAAGGTAAAAACAAGTACGAGAGCAAAAAGGGGTTTTAGCTTATCCATAGCTGAATTTACAATTTTCCGTTAATTATTGCAATTCAAGCGTCGAATCACCGAAATTTCGTTTGACACATCGTCGAAACCGATTATTATTAGCAATATGCCTTTTC
>JAYUDV010000168.1:0-1812 GCA_043739565.1 Chloracidobacterium sp. | reverse complement strand
TTCACCGCAGAGATGCGGAGCCGCAGAGAAGAAAATTTAGCTACAGATAAACGCAGATGACGCAGATAAGGAAAGCAATTGATAAAATTCTATTGTTTTCTTATCTGCGTCATCCGCGTTTATCTGCGGCAAAAAATCTTGTTTCTTCTCTCTGCGTCTCCGCGACTCTGCGGTAAAATCTCTCCATAATGAGTTTGACGAGTAAAGCGATTTTGGTACTAGAGGACGGACGCACCTTTCACGGTGTGTCTTTTGGCGCGGGCGGCGAGACATTTGGCGAGATGGTTTTTAATACGTCGATGTCCGGCTACCAGGAGATTTTGACCGACCCGAGCTACGCCGGGCAAATCGTGTGCATGACATACCCGCTGATCGGCAATTACGGAACCAACCCGGAAGATGTCGAATCGCGTAGGCCGTGGATTGAGGGATTTGTTGTGCGCGAAGCGAGCCGTATTGCGTCGAATTATCGATCAACCGAAACGCTTGACACTTACTTGAAACGCAATAATATCGTCGGCATCGAGCATATCGACACGCGGGCTTTGGTGCGACACATTCGCGATAAAGGAGCGATGCGATCCGGTATTTCGACGGTCGATCTGGATCCCAAATCGCTGCTAAATAAAATCCTTTTGACGCCTGAAATGCAGAACCGCGAACTCGCGAGCACCGTCACCGTTGATACCGATTACGACTATCCGGCGTTGGGCACCGAAAAATTTCATATCGTCGCGTACGATTTCGGCGTCAAGACGAACAGCCTCCGCGAATTTGCGAAATTCGGCTGCCGCGTCACGGTCGTACCGGCCGATACTACAGCCGACCAGACGCTGGCTCTCAATCCCGACGGCATTTTCCTGTCAAACGGTCCCGGAGATCCGGCATCAATGGCGAAAGTCGTTGAAGAGATCAAAAAGCTCACCGAGAGCCAGACGCCGATCTTCGGCATCTGCCTCGGTCATCAACTCTTAGGCGAGGCATTCGGCGCGGAAACCTATAAACTAAAATTCGGCCACCGGGGCGGCAACCAGCCCGTCAAGGACTTAACCACCGGCAAGATCGAAATAACCGCCCACAACCACGGCTTCGCGGTCGATGCCGGGAGTTTGCCTGCTGATGTCGAGGTAACTCATATCAATCTCAACGACCAGACGATCGCCGGCCTGCGGCACAAAACGCTACCGGTCTTTTCAGTCCAATACCATCCCGAATCGGCACCCGGCCCGCATGATTCGGAGTATTTGTTTGAGCGGTTTATCGATCTGATGAAGAATTGATCGTTTCCGATCAAGGTAGTTAGAGCTTTTCAGCCTCTTCTCGTGCAGCGGTGAGCGCGGGCATGTCTTTGTCGGCGTCTTTCCAAAGTTCGAAAAACTTTTCGTATTGGGTTGTGTCCTTTGTGGCTCGTGCTTTACCGAGTTGGGCGAGTGGATAAATGGATGAAAGCGGGGCTTCGCCGCGGTGTCCCATGATCTTGTCGAATTCACGGATAGCGTCTTTTGGCTTTTTCAATTGGAGATACGCGAGGCCTCGAAGGTACTGAGGATAAAACTCCGCCGCCTTTTCCAGGCGTTCGGTAATTTCAAGCTCCTCGATCGCTTCTTTGGCTTTGTTACTTTGCAGTAAAAGCGCGGCGCGGATCGTCGGAAGCCAGAGTTGGTTTAGCAAAGTGTCTTTCGGGCTATCTGCTATCAATTCATCGGCTAGCGCGTTTGCTTCGTCCGCGTGTCCGGCGGCCGCCAGAGCAAGCGCAGTCCGCCTAAGCACTTCTCTTCCTCGTTCAAGATTGAGAGCTTTGTTTGTTTGAGC
>JAYUDV010000167.1:0-1820 GCA_043739565.1 Chloracidobacterium sp. | reverse complement strand
AGAAGGTGTTTTCACGTTCGAGAAACTAGCACCCGGAACGTATCGGGTCGAAACGGAGTCTTACGGATTTATGCGAAGCGTCGTCAACGAGGTAATCGTTACGGATGCAAAGGAAACCATTGCCGACGCTTCCCTCAGCATCGGACTGGCAGTGACGGTAGATGTCGTATTAAATGTAGCTAACGAGGTCACATCATTAGGCGGCGTAATGGCTTCGGTCGACTATTCGTCACCACTCGCCAAAGCCGTTGCAAATGAGGATATCGAACAAGTTCGCGACCTCATTATCAAAGGCGCAAATGTGAACGGCAAAGACGAAAATTACGGTAAGATCACACCGCTTTTTATCGCCATCGAAAACGGAAATGTCGAGATCACGCGTCTGCTGCTGGATTTTGGAGCGAAGATAAATGCCCGTGACGGCAGCAAACAGACGCCGCTGATGCGGCTCGATGATGACGCAACGCCCGAACTGGTCGAGCTTTTGCTGGCGCACGACGTTAAGGTCAATCTCACGGATAAGGAAGGCAACACGGCGTTGGTCATCGTCGCCGGGAGCGTGAAACCCGCAGTTTTGAGCGCGTTGATCGACGCCGGTGCCGATGTAAATCTCGGCAATAATGAAGGCCAAACGGCGCTCATGAACGCCGCTAACCGCGACATGTTGGAAAGCGTCCGGCTGCTGCTCCAAGCCGGTGCCGAGGTAAATGCCAAAAATGCGGACGGCGAAACCGCCTTGGATCTCGCGTCCGACGAGGAAATCGGGAATCTGCTCATCAGCTATGGTGCGGTAGTTAAAGAAAGGACGGAGACGAAGTCATTGGGCGACCCGAAATAGGATGGAACTGTGCATTTTTAACTCTCTTCGAGACAAGGTCGCATTTCTACGGCCTTTTTCATTTTTGGCGAGATCACACATTCTTTTGCAAGAAATCGTGATAGTATTCGAACTAAGAAAAACCTCAATCCGGCAAGGCCACGGAGCCTTCACATCTATGAAAACCTGTTCGACATGCGGAAACAGCTTTAGCGATGATTTGAGTTTTTGCCTTCAGGACGGCACAAAATTACCCGACCGGCCGACCCTCGACCACACAAATCGTCCGACTGAGATCTTGCGGCCGGAAACGAATGAAAACAACGACATTTCCACGGCGGAAACTATAATTTCCGAATCGAACGCAATTACGCCTCCGCCCAAGCTATTTCAGATGTCTGCGGTCGAGCCATCCAAGCGAATGGGATGTGTTCTCACTATCGGCCAGGTCGCCGCGGGGCTGATAGTGGTTGTCGGCCTCGGATTGGCCGGACTTTTTTTTGCCCTTCGCACCAGTAATGATGTCGCCCGGCTTGATCCGCCAAAAGCGCTGGCAAATAATCCGTCTGCGAATGCGGTCGCCAATTCGATGGCAAACGCCGCAAATTTTTCAATTAATACCGCCAGCACGCCACCGCCTAAAACGGCAAACCGATCCCCAAAAACTATTCCTGGCGGGGTGCTTAATGCTAGAGCAATTGAGGTGCCGGAGCCGATCTATCCGCCTGCGGCGCGAACCGCTGGAGCGTCGGGAACGGTGAGCGTTCAAGTACTTATCGATGAGAGCGGCCGGGTGGTCACGGCAAGAGCGGTCATCGGCCATCCGCTTCTTCGCAGTGCGGCCGAACAGGCGGCACGATCCGCGAGGTTTAGCCCGACACTGCTTGGAGGCGAGTCGGTGAAAGTCTCAGGAGTGATCAACTACAACTTTATCCCTTAAGGTCCGATAGAAAAGAATCCCTGATAAGTGTTAAAATCCGAATGTACTAATTTTTGATCTCCC
>JAYUDV010000166.1:0-29023 GCA_043739565.1 Chloracidobacterium sp. | reverse complement strand
GGGTCTTCGGTCCGATGAATGCGTTCGGCCTCTTCTCTGGCCAGAATACGGACCCTGGCTTCTTCCACCTTTCTGGCTCGAAGCCAGTGTATTACCATTCCCGACTGCGAGAGCGTAAAGGAAAGGAAAACTCCGAGGGCGTAAAGCGGCAGCATTGCCTGTTCAGAACCGCCAAAAATAATGATGAGAACGATTGAAAAAATAGCTAAAAGAATAATCCCGTTAGAAAAAACAAGGCGATCCCCTCGATTGGCGAACTGACGCGGTAGAAATCTATCGGCCGCCAACAAGCTTGCGAGGCGCGGAAAATCGGCAAACGACGTGTTCGCGGCCAGGACCAGGATGGCGGCCGTCGCCGCTTGGACAAAATAATAGAAAACGCCCGTTCCAAAGGTATGGCGTGTCATCACCGAAACTAATGTTTCGTCAGGTAGCGGATGGGCGTTGATCTTATAGGCCAGAAACCCAGTGCCGAGAATCAGGACGGTCATAATTACAGCCATCCAGGTCAAGGTCGCCGCCGCGTTTTTCGACTCCGGTTTCTGAAAGGCGGGAATGCCGTTCGAGATCGCCTCGACGCCCGTAAGGGCAGTACATCCCGCCGCGAATGCTCTCATCAAAAGCCACACGAGCGCGAACCCTGTCAAACCGCCTGGCATTATGCCCCCAATAGAGGAATCGAAGTGGACCTGGTCGGCAGCCGGCGTTGGCATTACTTCGCCAGTCGTGTAGTAGTGAAAAAATCCGACGGCGACGAGCGCGAGCATTGCGAAAATAAAAAGATACGTCGGTCCCGCAAAAATTGCGCCCGATTCGCGTACTCCGCGCAGGTTTATAAAAGCAATGAATAAGACTAGGAATATGCAGATCGCCACACGGTGATCTTGGAGAAATTCAAACCGCGTATCCTGTACCGCCGAGGTAATGGCCGCGACGCCTGCGGAGACTGACACCGCGACGGTGAGAATATAATCGACCAGCAGCGACGCACCCGCGACCAGGCCCGCCGAATTCCCAAGGTTGTCCTTAGCGACAATATATGCTCCGCCGCCCGACGGATAAGCGTGAATGGTTTGTCGGTAGGATAGGGCTAAAATCGCAAGTAAAACCGTTATACCGACAACGATCGGGATCAGATATCCGGTCGCGATAGTTCCGGCGGCAAGCAAGACCAGCAGAATGGCTTCGGTTGAATAAGCAACGGACGAAAGGGCGTCTGAGGAAAATACCGCCAATGCGGTTTTCTTATTTAACCGTTCGTGCTGGGATTGCTCCGTAGAGATGGGATCTCCCACCAGAAAATGCTTTAAAGATTTGATCATTTAGAGATTCTATAAAAATATTTTTCCAAATAAAAAGGCGCGAGAGCTAAGCGAGCTTCGCACCTGTAAACAATTCTATTTCAAAAGCAGATAGAATAACGAACATCTTATAAAAAGTTCGCAAGGAAGTTATAAAGATTTTATAAAGGAGAATAGCAAAACTCGCGGAGGAGGGAAAAGGGGAAAGGCGGAAGGGGAAGGGGTAAACGGAAACTGGTTTACCGTGCCTTTTCGATTGGAATTACGTGGACTGCAGCGTCCGTCACTTCGCGTAAGAATCGATTTATAACTGAGCCTCGCCAGAATATATCCCATCGGGTGCGGGCGGATTGGCCGAAAATGACATGTGTGATGCCCTCTTCGCGGGCGTAGTCGAGCAACGCATCGGCAACGTTATTCGATCTTAGCTTTACAATTTTGGCTCCAAGCGTTTCGGCGAACTTTATGTTTGCCTGAAGATTTGCGTAAGCTTGGGGCGTGATGCGTCCGGGTTCTTCGTTCGCCGTTTCGACATAGACGGCGAACCAAACGTCGGTGGCAAATCGGCCGGCGATGCGCGAACCAGTGCGCAGTATCTTTTTCGCACTGCCGCGTGAGGCCATGCAGACCATTATCTTTTCGGGAATTACGGCATGATCGAGACCTTCGCGTTCCCGGTACTCGGTGTCTTTGACTGATTGCTGTTGGGCCACGTAACGGAGAGCGAGTTCGCGCAGGGTGGCGAGATTGCCTTTGCGAAAGAAGTTAGTAAGTGCCTGTTCGATTTTTTCAACTGAGTAGATTTTGCCCTGGCGGAGCCGCGTGCGAAGCGTATCTATCGAAATATCAACATCAACCACCTCGTCCGCACGTTTGAAAAAGCAGTCGGGGATGGTTTCGCGGATCTGGATTCCGGTTGTACGCACTACAATGTCATTTAGAGACTCGATATGCTGGATATTTACTGCCGCAATTACTGAAATGCCGTTGTCGAGCAATTCTTGGACATCTTGGTAACGCTTTTCATTTTTGGAGCCTTCGATATTGGTGTGTGCGAGTTCGTCTACGATCGCGACGGCGGGTCTACGAGCAATCACTGCTTCGAGGTCCATTTCCTCGAATACATTGCCGCGATATTCGATCTTATTCTGTGGTATTATCTCGAGATTTTTGATCTGCTCTTCGGTCTCGACGCGGCCGTGAGTTTCGACGACCGCGACAACGATATCGATTCCCTGCTCCTTTAGCTGATGAGCGTCCTCGAGCATCTTGTACGTTTTACCGACACCGGCTGCCGCACCGATATAAACGCGAAGCTTCGCCCGCTCGTTCTCCCGCAACATTTGCAAGATCGATTCGGGCGAAGGGCGAACTCCGCTATCGCGGTTTGGCATTTCGGTTATTTCGGTATCTACAAACATAATCAAACCAATTTAACGTAAAGGGAAGAAATTTTACCGCAGATAAACGCAGACTGACGCGGATTTATTTAGTCTATTAATTTCTGCTCTAATCTGTGTTCATCCGCGTTTATCTGCGGTTAATTTTCCTCTTCTTCTCTGCTCCATTGCGTTAAAGCTCATTCTTATCGAGAGCCAAGTTCAACATAAGCACATTAACACGCGGTTCACCGAAGAAACCGAGGTCGCGGCCTTGTGTGTGCTTTTTCACGAGGTCGCGAACCTGTGCTTCGGTCCGGCCGCGTTCTTTTGCTATTCGCGGAACCTGAAATTCGGCTGCTGCGGGTGAAATATGCGGGTCTAGTCCGGAACCGCTCGTCGTCACTAGATCGGCTGGAATTTTCGCGTTCGGGTTCTCGGGCTGTATAGTTTCCGCATCGCCGCCAATTCGGTCGATGAGCTTTTTACTCGTCGGCCCCAGATTTGATCCACTCGACGCACGAGCGTCGTATCCGTCACCCGCAGCCGACGGCCGCGAGTGAAAATAGCCCGGTGAGGTAAACGTCTGGCCGATCAATTCCGACCCAATGGTCTTACCGTCGCGAACAATCAAAGAGCCATTTGCCTGACCCGGAAAAATCGCCTGACTTATTCCCCAGACGGCGAGCGGATATAAAATACCGAGTGCAACCGTCAAAACAAGGAACATTAATATTGATGTTATAAAGTCTTTCATATTCGTAATAGTTCAAAGTTCCTAGTTCAATGTTTAAAGTTCAGACTTTGAACCTTGAACATTGAACTGAAACCTTTCTAAACTAGTCCCAACGCCGATATCACGACGTCAATCAATTTGATCCCGATAAACGGTGCGATCAAACCTCCGAAACCGTAAGCGAGCAAGTTCCTTTGCAACAGCGACGAGGCCGAGATAGGACGATATTTAACGCCCCGCAGAGCGAGTGGAATGAGGCCGATGATGACCAAAGCGTTGAAAATAACGGCTGACAAGATCGCCGACTGCGGCGTCTTCAACCCCATGACATTTAATGCGTTCAGCACCGGAAACGTCGCCGCAAACATCGCCGGGATGATCGTGAAATATTTGGCGACATCGTTTGCAATAGAAAATGTTGTCAATGCTCCGCGTGTCATCAAGAGCTGTTTACCGATCGCGACGACCTCGATCAGTTTGGTCGGGTCGCTGTCGAGATCGACCATATTCCCGGCCTCTTTTGCGGCTTGTGTGCCTGTATTCATCGCGACGCCGACATCGGCCTGTGCCAATGCCGGGGCGTCGTTTGTGCCGTCGCCGGTCATTGCGACGAGTTTGCCCTCGGCCTGCTCCTTTTTTATAAGGGCCATTTTGTCTTCAGGGGTTGCTTCGGCAAGAAAATCGTCGACCCCCGCTTCGTTGGCTATGGACGCGGCCGTTAGCGGATTATCGCCGGTGATCATGACGGTTTTGATACCCATTTGGCGAAGCTGATCAAACCGTTCACGCATACCTCCTTTCACAATGTCCTTAAGATAAATTACGCCGAGCGGTATATGGTTGTCGGCTACGACCAGCGGAGTTCCGCCCGCCCTCGCAATTCTCTCGACGACTTCACGCAATTCGGCGGGTGATTGCCGGCCACCGCTTGCGACGTATTTTTCGATCGCATCGACTGCACCTTTGCGAATCTGACGTCCGTCGAGGTTGACGCCTGACATTCTGGTTTGCGCGGTAAATGGAATGAATTCGGCTTGCGTTTTCGAGAGGTCGGCAAGCTCACGTCCCCGCAGACCGAATGCCTCTTTTGCAAAAACGACTATGGAACGGCCCTCCGGCGTTTCGTCCGCAAGAGATGAAAGTTGGGCAGCGTCGGCAAAATTTTCAGGTGAAATACCTTTTAGCGGAATGAATTCGCTGGCCTGCCGATTTCCCAGAGTGATCGTGCCTGTCTTATCCAGCAGTAGAGTATTCACATCGCCCGCCGCCTCGACTGCACGCCCGGACATTGCCAGCACATTATGCTGTATCAGTCTGTCCATACCGGCAATACCGATTGCCGATAGCAGGCCTCCGATCGTGGTCGGGATCAAACATACCAGCAACGAGATAAGAACGAAAATTGTCTGTGGTGCACCGGAGTAAATCGCAAATGGTTGAAGCGTAACCACAGCCAGCAGGAAGATAATGGTCAATCCCGCAAGCAAAATATTCAACGCGATCTCGTTCGGAGTTTTTTGCCTGGACGCACCCTCGACCAATGCGATCATGCGGTCGATAAATGTCTCGCCGGGATTCGACGTTATTCGCACCTTTATCCAATCCGACAAAACCCGTGTGCCGCCGGTCACGGCCGAGCGGTCGCCGCCCGATTCGCGAATCACCGGAGCCGATTCGCCGGTGATCGCCGATTCGTCCACAGAAGCAACGCCCTCGACAACCTCGCCGTCACCGGGTATGAATTCCCCCGCGACAACATAAACGATGTCACCTTTCCGAAGATCGACAGCTCCGACCGTCCGCTTCTCGCCGTTAGGATCGACCAAGGTTGCATTTGTCTCGGTCTTCGATTTTCGCAGCGTATCGGCCTGTGCCTTGCCGCGTCCCTCAGCCATTGCCTCGGCGAAGTTTGCGAATAGCACCGTAAACCAAAGCCACAAGGTGATTTGCATTTCGAAACCGAAGCTGTCAACGGACGAATGAGTCACGACATTCGCGAGCATTCTCACCGTCAAGAAAGCCGCACCGACCTCGACGACAAACATCACCGGATTTTTAAGCATCTTACGCGGATCTAACTTTTTTACCGATCCGGCCAAGGCCTGTTTAATAATATTGCTATCCCAAATCGAAATTGCGTTTTTCATTAGTTTTCACCACAGAGACACAGAGGTCACAGAGTTTTTTTTATTAAAAACTGCCAATTCACCACTTTCTGACTTACCTCTGTGTTCTCTGTGCCTCTGTGGTGAATCTCCTCTCTTAAAATGTCTGCCCGTTGACCATTTGAAAATGCTCGAGTATCGGCGAAAGACTCAATACCGGGAAGAACGTCAATGCTCCGAGTATCAGTACGACACTTACCAGAAGAATACTGAAAAGGGCCGTGTTCACCGGGAAGGTCCCCAGCGTGGCCGGTACTACCTTTTTGCGTGCCAAATTGCCCGCGATAGCAAGCACTGGAACGATCATCAGGAATCGACCCATTAGCATGGCGAGGCCCATTGTCGTGTCGTACCAAATCGTATTGGCATTAAGACCCGCAAACGCCGAGCCGTTATTGCCGGTTGCGGACGTAAAGGCATATATGATCTCCGACAAACCGTGTGCCGCTTGATTATTGAGAGATACAAGGCCAAAATCGGTCGAGATCGACGTGACCGCCGAAAACCCGAGTATAATCACCGGAAAGATCAGAACATAAAGCATCGCCATCTGTACGTCGAAAGCCTCGATCTTTTTGCCGAGATACTCAGGCGTGCGCCCGACCATCAGACCGGCGATAAAGACGGTAAGAATAATCATGATCAAAATGCCGTACATTCCCGCTCCGACACCGCCGAAAATGATCTCGCCAAGCTGAATATTTACCATCGGCACAAGTCCGCCAAGCGGCGTAAAACTGTCGTGCATCGCATTGACCGCGCCGCATGAGGCATCTGTCGTTACGGTTGCAAACAATGCAGTGTTTGCAACCCCAAATCGGGTTTCCTTGCCCTCAAAATTGCCGCCGACCGATGTTTGGTCGACATTTGCAGGATAGATCGGATTGCCCTTTGCCTCTGCCCAATATAGTGTCGCGACACCCGCGACCAGCAGAATCATCATCGCCGAGTAAACGGCCCAACCGTGACCTTGCGATTTAACCATTCGGCCGAGCATATAAGTAAAGCCGACTGGAATTATCAAAATTAGCAGCATCTGCACGAAATTCGACAGCGGTGTCGGATTCTCGAATGGATGGGCCGAATTGGTGTTAAAAAAGCCGCCGCCGTTCGTGCCGAGCATCTTAATCGCAAGCTGCGAAGCGACCGGACCCTGGGCGATAGTTTGAGTATCGATCAGCTTGTCTTCCCGAACGGTTTCGCCTTTTGCGTCTTTTATGACGGTTCCGTCAGTGTCTTTTTTATCAACCTGGATTGTTCTCGAGTCCGTCAATTGAACGGTATCGTACGGCTTGAAATTTTGAACAACGCCCTGCGACACAAAAAAGATCGCCGCTAGAAATGACAACGGCAACAACACATAAAGTGTGCCGCGAACCGTGTCTTTCCAAAAATTGCCGAGTTTGTCCGTCTCAAATCGCGAGATGCCGCGAATAAAGACGGCCGCCAATGCCATGCCGATCGCGGCCGATTTAAAGTTCTGCACGGTCAGCCCGGCCATTTGGGTGAAATAGCTCATCGTCGTCTCACCGGCGTACGATTGCCAGTTTGTATTGGTGACGAATGAGACGGCGGTGTTGAACGACAGATGCTCCGAAAGTCCGGCAAAGCCCTGCGGATTTGACGGCAAATAGAACTGAAGACGCTGCATCGCATAAAGTGCGAGAGTCGATACAAGGCTGAATATCAACATCGCGACGCCATACTGCTTCCAGTTCATTTCCTTTTCCGCATTGACGCGAGTGATCGCATAGATCAGACGTTCGACGGGCCTTAGTAGGAAGTCGAGCAGAGTTTTTTCGCCATTGAAAACTTTCGTTAGATATATCCCGACCGGCTTTGCTAAAAGCGTCAGCAGCACGAGAAAGAAAACGATTTGTAATATTCCGTTGAATGTCATGGTCGTCAATTAGAATTTCTCGGGCCGCAGCAATGCGTAAACGAGATAAATAAGTAAGAACGCAGTACAAATGAGGGCAAAAAGCGATTCGGTATCGATCATTTTTTTTCTCCGATGTTTAGCCGCGAGCAAAAGGCGAGATAGCCAATCGCTCCGATGAAAAAGACGACGATCACCGTCAGAAATATCAGGTCAAGCATTCTGTTTCTCCACTCAATTAAAGTTGTAGCCAAGTTCGAGCAAGAAAAAGTGATTTCCCTTTCGGGCATTATCGTTGCCGATCGAATAGCCGAGATAAGCCGTCACTTTCGGATGCGGCTTGTAGAACACGCCGGGCGTGAAATATCCAGCGGAATTGCGGCCGGTTATCCAGTCGGCGGCAACCGTAAGCTTGCTGTTGACAGTTTGTTCAAACCCAAACTGACCGCCGGCCCGCACCGCCTTCGAAGCAAAAACATTTTTGCTTGCGACGTATCCGCCGGCCGTCAACCTTGTCTTGTTTATTGTCTTGCTAACCGCCACATATGAATATGTTCCAACATTGTAAGAACGGTTTTTTACCGGAATGTAAAGATTAGTACCCGCAATGAATGCAGTATCCTTGTTTTTGTTCTGGTAAAACTTCCATTTCACGGTCGGCACGAACGTTGTCGTATCCGCTCCGGGCTGAACATTGCCAGTGACATTTAATCCAACTTCGATGTTGCCGCCTATGCCGACTACAACTCTCGGCACAAAGCTCGAAAATTTGCTGAGAGCGATCTGGTCGTTTGTTTTGAACGATGCGTCCAGTTCGAAATATACTTTCCCCCTATCCAAAACATCCGTTGTCGGTACGTTAAAAATAGTCTGTTGTGCTTTTACAAAAGCGGCTGATCCAAACAAGATTGACGCAAACATTATCTGCCTTATCATTTCGTTAACTTGATCTCGTCTAAAAAAATCGCGCCTATTAATATCATCGGAATCGCAACAATTAACAGACCAGTTCCGAGCCGGTCGAACATCATGTCGCCGGACACGATGCTATGGATAACTACAAAAACTATACCCACGAACAGCGACGAGATGCCGCCAAAGATACCGAACGATGCGAGTACTGAACACACGGTTGGTGTCAGCAAAGCCTTTCGCAAGGACCTTCTGGTTGTTGCCGGATTGATTGACCCAACGCTTTTTAATTCGCCCATCATCGCTGCCTCCTGGTAAGCCGCCGGTTGCGACCTGACATTTAGAGATTAGCGAGGCTTAAGTAAGGGATGAGTAAGGGTTTTGTAAAAAGTTCGTAAAGATTTTTGGGCGTGTTGAATATTGGATCATCACTAGTCAATCAATGTCGAGAACCTATATCCGATCCACGGTTCGGTGCGGATGTAACGCGGCTGTGAAGGGTCGTTTTCGACCTTTTTGCGGAGCTGGCCGACAAAGACGCGGAGATATTCGGTCTGTTCGGTATAGTTACCGCCCCAGATCGCCGTGAGAATTGCCCGATGCGTAACGACCTTGTTGCGGTTGCGGAAGAGGAAGACGAGCAGGTCAAATTCTTTCGGTGTGAGGTGGGTCGAAGTGGCGGCAACGGTAACCTCGCGGGTAGCCAGGTCGATGTGGAAATCGCCGTCTGTGAGTTGGGTCTCGGCGTCCTCGGTATGATCCGGCGAACGACGAAGAGCAGCGCGGACGCGGGCGAGCAGCTCGTCGATGCCAAAGGGCTTTGTTACATAGTCATCTGCACCGGCGTCCAGTGCCTGAACCTTTGTTTTCTCTTCGCCGCGAACGGACAGCACGATGATCGGCAGCGTCGAGACCTTGCGTATTTCGCGGCAAAACTCGATGCCGTCCATTTCGGGCATTTGGAGGTCGGTGATTATCAGGTCGGGGTGCCAGTCGCGGAATGTGTCGAGCGCCGACAGGCCGTCGGCTGCCGTTCGAACGTCGTATCGATGCGCGGTCAGGCTGTGCCGCAGAACACGCGTGATCTGCGATTCGTCATCAACGACCAATACCTTTTTCGCGTCGCTCATTCCTCTCCTATCGGGAATGTTAACACGATTTCAGTACCTTTTTCATTCGCTCCCGATTTGATCTCTATCCTGCCATTCTGTGCTTCGACGATGCCGCGTGAGATCGCCAGGCCAAGACCCAGGCCGTCGGAATGTTGGCCATCGAGACGGAAAAATTTCTCGAAGACACGTTCCCGCATTTCAACCGGAATTCCACTGCCCTCGTCCAGGACAGAGATCAAGATGCTGTTCCCATGCGATGCGGCGGTGATCGTGATGGTCGTATCGGCGGGCGAATACTTTGCCGCATTCTCGATGAGATTGTGCATCACCTCGGCGATGGCGCGGGCGTCAACGCGAATCAGCGGCAGTTCCTTTTGCAGATTTAGCGTCAGGTTATGATTCGCGACCAATTTCTCCGCCCGTCCGAGGGCGATAGTTATGATCTCTTCGACATTTGCGGCCCTCCCGTTCGCGTTTACAGAACCGGCCTCGATGCGGGCGAGTTGGACCATGCCTTCGATAAAACCGTTCAGACGGTCCGTTTCTTCGTTGATGATGTCCAGAAACTCAGCCCGGCCCTCGCTGTTGAGCTCGATGGTACGGTGGCCGCCTTCGCTGTCAAGCAGCGTCGTCACTGACGCTTTGATCGAGGTCAGAGGCGTACGCAGATCGTGCGTCACAGCATCGAGCAGCGCAGATTTGAGCTTTTCGCTCTGCTGCAAAGCCTCGGCCTCCGTCGCCGTTCTGAACGCCGTCTGCAATTCCTCATAAAGCCGTTCGGCCTCGCGGGCACGGCGGCTGGCATACGCAGAAAGCTCACCGGCGACGATCGCGGTCAACGTAAACGCCGCCCATGCGACCAGATTCTGCGGATCGGCAATCGACCACGTATGCACCGGCGGAAGGAAAAAATAATTAAAGCAAAGCATCGCCACAAACGACGCCAACAATGCCGGATTTCGCCCAAAAAAGGTCGCCGTTGATAGGACGATCAGCAACAGCGTGAGCGCGACCGTCGTCGAATTGATCCGGTCGCCCAACGACAACAGGCCGACCGTGACCAACAGCACCGCCGCGACGGACACGCCAAAGCCGACAGTCGTCGATCTGAATACGCTTGTGTAACTCATATGCTAAAACGGTTCGCAACCATGCCCTTTAATATCAACGCAGGCGAAATCTCATTTTGCCCTATTGTTAAGAACAAAGGCAAAATCAGACCGCAAAGGGTAGGTGTGATTTTGCCCCGCCCCCTGTAAACCTCCCTTAATCAAGGGAGGTTTACACATTGACCACATTATTAACGGCATCAACCGTTACAAAAATGGCGTGAGTTATCTTTGAAATTAAACCTTGGCTTAAAAGCATTAGTTGAAAGACTGTTTATTGGATGAAATATAAGAATTTACCTTTTAATAGGAATTGCCCAACAATTTGACAGCTTATTTATAGGGCGAGATATTTGACAGTACTACGCAATCCGGTGACTTCCCCAAAAACTGTGAATCGTCGCTATCGCTCGCGGTACGGTTCTACATCAGCACGCTCAAGCCTTCCTGCGAGAAATGGCGGTCGTGGCTCAGGACATCGGTGATTCCGCGTTCGCGGCAGATGTTCATCGAGATACAATCGGTCAGACTGTAGCTTTTGTCTGGGCGTTGTTTGTAGAGTGCCAACGCCTCGCGAAACATATCCGAAGTAACCGACAAAACCTCAGTATTAACGTCACTTAGTATCACCTGAACAGCTTCGGCGGCGTTTAGACGCACGTCACGGCCAAAATCTGAGAAAAAGGCCAGCACTTCACCCAAAACGGCTTCGGTAGTAATGTATTTCGAATTTGAGAGAGAATTTGCGGCATCCACAGCGTATCGATGCCACTGGTCGCGAGGATGTAATATCCCAATGTAATATTGCGAATCGGCAAAGACCAATTTCATCGTTTTCGAGTGCCGTAGATATAATGATCGTGCTGCTCCGCACCGTCAGTTGGAACCGTATCCCAAACCTCATCGGGAACCTTAGAACTTAAAGCAATAAGTTTTTCTGCAAGGGTCGGTTCGGGTCTATGCTTAGACAGCATGCCGTCAACATAGCGCAAAACGTCCTCACGCTCTTTCTCAGAGAGAGTTCGTATCTTGCTGACAATTTGTTCTTCTACGATCTGCATAAAGCACCTCAATGCTCACATATTAGCACAAATTAGGTTGTCAGAACGCAACTAAATAACCTCGATGAATACGCCCGTTCAGGATATACCCTTACTTCGTGCGGGCTTCTGCAATCACGGTTTCTGCAACCGAGCTTGTAGATACTCTTTCAGGGCATCGATCGGGATGCGTTCTTGCGCCCATGTGTCGCGGTCGCGGACGGTGACGGCGTTGTCTTCGAGCGATTCGTGATCGACGGTGACGCAGAACGGCGTGCCGATCTCGTCCTGGCGGGCATAGAGTTTGCCGATGCCGCCGGTGTCGTCGTAGACGGAGCGCATCGCTCTCTGGAGGTCGTGTTTGAGACGTTTGGCGAGCGTTACTATCTCGTCGTTGTTCTTGGCGAGCGGCAGGACGGCGACTTTGATTGGTGCGAGAGACGGTTTGAGTTTGAGAATCACGCGGACCTCGCCTTTGTCGTTCGTTTTTTCGGTGTAGGCGTCCATCATCACAGCGAGCAGTGTGCGGTTGACGCCGATGGCCGGCTCGATAACGTACGGGTAAAAACGCTCATTCGTCTGCGGATCGAAATATGAGAGGTCCTCGGTCGAATCGGGATTGATACGTTTGCCCTCAATTTCAGGCTTTTTGGAATGCGCTTTGAGGTCAAAATCCTTGCGGTTAGCGATGCCCATCAGCTCGTCCCACTGTTTCGTTTCGTCCTCACGTTCCGGGAAAAACCGGTACATAATATCGACCGTCCGCTCGGCGTAGTGGGCGAGTTCGTGCGGCTGCTGCTCATATAGCGATAGATTTTCGGGCAATATTCCGAGCCTTCCGAGCCACGTTTGAAAACCATCGATCCATTCCTGATGAACGCGCGCAGCGTCATCAGCCCGGACAAAATACTCCATCTCCATCTGCTCAAATTCGCGAGTGCGAAAGATAAAATTGCCCGGCGTCACCTCGTTGCGAAACGCCTTGCCGATCTGGGCGATGCCGAACGGCAGCTTTCGCCGCGAGGTGTCCAAAACATTCTTGAAATTGATAAATATTCCCTGCGCGGTTTCAGGACGCAGATAGGCGAGTGCCGTCGGATCATCATCCGCCGACGCCGCTCCGACTGTTGTGCGAAACATTAGATTAAAATCTTTCGGATCGGTCAGGTTTGTAGAATCGCAATTTGAGCAGATATGTTTATCATTGGCATCTGTTTCTAGTTTGTCCTGACGCAAACGGGCGTTGCAGTCGCGACAATCCACAAGCGGATCGCTGAACGTATCCTCGTGTCCGGAATATTTCCAAACGAGCCGATTCTGGATGATCGACGAATCGATGCCTTCGATGTCGTCGCGTTCGTAAACGAGCCAGTTCCACCAACTTTTTTTAATATTATTGGCAAGTTCGACGCCGAGCTGCCCGTAATCCCAGCTACTGCCGAGCCCGCCGTAGATGTCGGACGCCGGGAAAACAAATCCGCGTCGTTTTGAGAGAGAGACAATGGTTTCGATATTTGGTGCAGACATTTTTTAGTAAATAGTAAATCGATAATCGTAAATAGACAGAAGATTGATTCTATCAATTTCCGATTCACGATTCACGATTGGCAAAAGAAAAAAGGACGAGCGTGACGCCCGTCCTTTTGTTTTAGTCAGATTACCGACGTTACCGAACGACCGGCGGCTGGGCACCGGGCGGGACGACCCATATTTCGTAGGTCGTTCTCGCTCGATTGCTACCTTTAACGATCGAGATGCGTCGCGGATCGATGCCACGGCTTTTAACCATGTAATCGAGTGTCCGTTTGGAGAGTCGATCGTAGGTGTTTCGCGTCATGCTGATCTTGTCAGTACCCGGATAAATGATGACATACATCTGGGCGTCCGGCGTGTTTTGCACCTGGATCACGCAGTTGTCAAAGCGTGCTTTGTCGTCATCGGCCGTTTTCGATTCGAATTCGTCGCAGCGGAAACCCTTAGGCGGTACGATATCCGGAATTCTCGTAACACCCGTCGGGACCGAAATAATCTGCTTGCACTTGTTGTCGTAAACATCGTCGTTTACGTCGAGCTCGGCATTGATCGTTTGGCCGCCTAAACCCGCTGAATCAACGGTAATGGACGGCGTTCCGAGTCCGCTCGTTACACGAGCCGCGCCAGGGCTTACCCGCCACACGTAACGCAGCGGAATCGGGGCCGTACCCGAATTGATCGCCGCAAAGGTCACAAGGTCGCCCTCGGTGATCTTGTCCGGCCCTTCGAGATGAAACCTGTAAGGACATGGCCGCGACAAAGTTTCTTCGACAAGTTTCAGGCAGATGCAGTGTTTTGCACCACGCCGGATCTCAATTTCACGTTTGAATCCGGTGCCGTTCGGTCCTGAAACCTCGACCGTGTGAATGCCCGGTGTCAAGAAAAACTCGGCCGGATCATTGACGCCGCTCATGCCGCGATATTCACCGTCGATCTTGATAGCGTACGGCGCAGGCGTCGTTCGAACGGTCAGCGTGCCAGTGTCCTTTGGCCGTTTTGTCTTGTGGTCGTCGCCAGCCGCAAACGCGGTCGCAATTCCCAGCGTCATGACAAGCCCGATCACAAATAGAAAGTTGTATCTCATTACTCGCATTTTCATGTCCTCTTCATTTTGGCAAAAAATGTTTTCCGCCCAAATCGTCGTTCGAGAAATATGATCACCGCGCCGCCCGAATCTCTCCGGTGGCGCTTGTGCATCATAACTCTATTCTTCTTCTTTTTCATCCCCGCTGTCGCTCTTCTTGCCAAATCTACGGCGAGCGGCGAGACCGATCGATGCGAGGCCTGTTCCAAAGAGCAGAATCGTCATCGGTTCCGGCACCGGTTGCGGCGGCGTCGGTGTCGGAGTAATGGGCGGCGTCGGCGTTACGGACGGCGTCACTGTCGGCGTCGTCGTTGGCGTCGGTGTCGGCGTCATGTTCGGTATCGTCTCCGTCGGCGTCGGCGTGTCCTTTTTGCGTCTGATCAGGATAAACGCGATCGGTATCGCGGCTAATCCAAGCAACGCCCATTTTGGAAATCCGCGGTGATGGCTGTCTTCTTCGACGCAGTCACAAGTATCGTCTTCGACAATCTCGCTCTTCGTTTCGGTAATGACTCGGTCATCTTGCGGTTTGGCGTCCTTTTTCTTTTTGTCATCATTATCGTCGGCGACAAAAATCGACCCGTAGTCGCCCGCGACGCGAATACGCGAAAACAATCCGGTCTCAGCTTTGCCAGGCTTGGCATTCACGATTTGAACAACCTGGTCAAAACGTACAGGGCCGGCAGTAATCTTAGTAAAGCCCGCCAAAATCGAAGCGACGCAAACGGCCGAGAGTAATACTCTGTAATTAATATTTTTCATGTCTGTAACCTGACTAAACGGCATTACGGCAAAAACAACGTGTCTTCACAGTTCGGTTGGCACTCACTGTAGAATTGATTTTTGGGGCAGTCCGGAAAATATAGCAGAAAACAAATAGAAATGCACGTGTTTTCCAGTATTTTTTAACTCTTTTGCTCCAAAAATACACAAATTACGCTAATTCAACAGGAAAAGACTCCTAATGCCCCAGTCTTTCCAGAAAATTTCAACTTTTTCTCCGATTTTTTTTCCGAATGGAAAAAACAAAACCGGCTATCACAAGATAGTGATAACCGGCTCTGATTTCCTAAATTCGGATCGCCAATCGGCGTTTTTCGTATTTACTCTTCTTCGGGAGCAGATTTAGCCTTTTCCTCGGCCAAAATCGCCTTTCTCGAGAGCTTGACCTTGTTGCCCTCTCTCCCGATGCACTTGACCAGTATCTGCTGGCCTTCCTTGAGCTCGTCACGCACGTCCTTAACGCGGCGATCCGAGATCTCTGAAATGTGCAGTAGGCCGTCGAGACCCGGCATAATCTCGACAAACGCGCCGAAATCAACGATACGCGAAACCGTACCCATATAAGTCTCACCGACCTCAGCTTCGGCTGTAAGAGCCTTGATACGTGCCACCGCCAACTGAGCGGCTTCGCCGTCGGCGGTTGCGATCAGCACGGTGCCGTCGTCCGAAATGTCGATTTTCGCGCCGGTTTCCTCCGTGATAGAGCGAATCATCTTACCGCCCGGGCCGATGACGTCACGGATCTTGTCCGGGTTGATCATCAACGTGATAATTCGCGGTGCAAACTGCGAGATCTCTTCACGCGGCTGGGCGATCGCTTTCGTCATGATGTCGAGGATGTGGAGACGGCCCTTTCTAGCCTGTTCCAACGCTTCCTGCAGGATCATGGCATTAATACCGCCGACCTTGATGTCCATCTGCAACGCGGTGATGCCGTCCGCCGTGCCGGTGACCTTAAAGTCCATATCGCCGTAATGGTCCTCGGCTCCGGCTATGTCGGAGAGGATCGCGTAGCGATTGCCTTCCATTACCAGGCCCATCGCGACACCCGCGACCGGCTTTTTGATTGGCACACCCGCGTCCATCAGGCTCAGGATGCCGCCGCAAACCGTCGCCATCGACGACGAACCGTTAGATTCGGTAATATCCGAAACGATGCGGATCGTGTATGGAAAATCGGCTTCGTCTGGCAGGACTGCCTGGATCGCCCGCCGCGCCAGATTGCCGTGGCCGATCTCGCGTCGCGACGTGCTGCCAAAACGGCCGGTTTCGCCAACCGAGTACGGCGGAAAATTGTAGTGGAGCATAAAGCGGCGTTTTACTTCGCCCTTTTCGATGTCATCCATATACTGCTCGTCCATCTTGGTGCCAAGCGTCGTATTGACCATCGCCTGCGTTTCGCCACGCGTAAAGAGCGCCGAGCCGTGAACCCGCGGCAGCCAGCCGACTTCGGCGGTGATCGGGCGGATCTCAGAGAATTTACGTCCGTCCGGGCGACGCTTGTTGCCGAGCATGTCTTCGCGAAAGATTTTTTCCTTTAAATGGCCAAAAGCCTTACCAGCTTTTGAGCGTGTTTCGGGTTCGTCTTCGGGATAACTCGCCACAACCTCTTTCTTAAGCGCATCGATTCCGGCGTAGACTTCGATCTTGTCACGTCCGGTCGAATCGAGTGCCGCGCGAAGTTTTGCCGCAAAATTCTTTTCGATCTCTGCGACGATCTTTTCATCCGGTTCGGCAACTTCAAACACCCGCTTCTTGATATTGAGAGCCTTGCCGAGTTCCTTCTGCCACAGGCAAAGCCGGTTGATCTCTCGGTGAGCAAGCATCAAAGCCTCGACCATGATCGTTTCCGAGACCTCTTTGGCCTCGCATTCGACCATGCAGATCGCTTCTTCCGTACCGGCGACGATGAGGCTTAGCTCGGATTCGCGACGTTCATCATAGGTAGGATTAATAAGATATTTGCCGTCGATCAGTCCGATGCGGACGCCGGCGATCGGGTTATGAAACGGAATATCCGAAAGGTACAACGCACATGATGCACCGGTAATAGCGATAACATCCGGGTCGTTTTCCGCATCCGACGAGATGACCGACGCTACGATCTGCGTCTCAAATCTGTAGCCATCCGCAAAAAGGGGGCGCACCGGGCGGTCGATCATGCGGCAGGTCAAAACTTCTTTTTCGCTCGGTCGGCCTTCGCGGCGGAAGTAGTTTCCGGGAATGCGGCCGCCGGCGAATGTATTTTCACGGTACTCGACCGTCAAAGGGAAAAAATCTAATCCTTCTTTAGCTGTATGGGCGCTGACGGCTGCAACGAGCAGCATCGTGTCGCCATAACGTAACACGACCGAACCATCGGCCTGTTTGGCAACCTTGCCTGTTTCGACGATCAAATCCTGATTTCCAAGCTTGATCGATTCATTCAAATATTTCTTTGTCATTTATTGTCCTCAAAACAAACAAAGACGAAAGGAGCTATGTCGTGAAGCCTCTTTCGTCTCTGCAAATTTATTTAATTAAAGAAGATCCAAATTTATCCGGCGGCAATAAAGCTGTCACGTTCAGCAACCGACGGCAATTTCTTCGAAAGGATCTCTATTTCGTAATGGCTCGAAGAAGCCTCAATCTTAGTTCTCAGAGTTTATAGAGTTCTCAGGGCTTCCAGAGTTAAAAACTCAGTCAACTCTGGCACTCTGTAACTCTGCAAACTTAACGGCGTAAGCCGAGTTTCTTAATGATCTCGTGATATTCACCAATATCACGGCGCTTGAGGTAATCAAGCAATTTACGTCGCCGCGAGACCAGTTGGAGCAAGCCGCGCCGCGAGTTGTTATCCTTTTTATGGATCTTAAAGTGAGCGGTCAATTCGTTGATCCGCTGCGTTAGCAGCGCGATCTGCACCTGAGACGAACCCGTGTCCGATGTATGAGTTTTGTAGTCACCTACAATTTGTTCTTTTAATTCTTTAACTGTTGACATATGTGTCTTGCTTAACCAGCCTCTCCTGTTGCTCGCAGTAACTCCGCTTTTATAAAGCGGTAACCGCAAAAATTAACTAAAAACTAATAACTATGAGTTAAAAGTGGTTCACCCTAATTATCCACTATTCCCTAACCACTATCAACTATTCACTTTTAACTTTTAGTTTTTCACTAATACTTAAACTCTTCCATAAATTTCGTTGAGAAATTCCCTTTCTGAAAATTCTCGTCCGCCATTATCGCCAGATGGAGCGGGATCGTCGTCTTGATGCCCTCGACGACCATCATCTCGAGAGCTCGCTGCATACGTGCGATCGCGAGATCACGAGTGCGGGCGTGGACGATCAGTTTTGCGATCATCGAATCGTAATAAGGCGGCACGACATAACCCGGATAAACGGCGGTGTCCACACGGACACCAGGTCCCCCGGGAATGTTGAAAGCCGTTATCCTGCCGGGACTCGGGGTAAATTTTACCGGATCCTCGGCGTTGATGCGACACTCGATCGCATGGCCGACTATCTGGACCTCGTCCTGCGTATAGCCGATATTCTCGCCCGTCGCGACCCGGATCTGATTGCGGACAATGTCGGCGAGCGTGACCATCTCGGTCACCGGATGCTCGACCTGTATCCGCGTGTTCATCTCCATGAAATAGAAGCTGCCGTCCTCGTCGAGCAGAAATTCGAACGTACCGGCGCTCGAATAACCAATTTCCTTACACGCGTTAACTGCTATTGCACCCATCTTTTCACGCTGTTCCGGCGTGATGACGGGCGACGGAGCCTCTTCAAGCAACTTCTGATGCCGCCGCTGGATCGTGCATTCGCGTTCGCCGAGGTGGATGACATTACCGTGCTCGTCGGCCAAAACCTGTATCTCGATGTGACGCGGACGCTCGATATAACGCTCGATATAAACCGAGCCGTTCTTAAATGCCGCCAGAGCCTCGGTTTGAGCGAGTTCGAGGTTGGTTTCAACCTCGTCCTCGGAACGGACGATACGCATGCCGCGACCGCCGCCGCCTGCGGCTGCTTTAATAATGACCGGAAGTCCGATCTCGCGAATCAACGCCAATGCCTCTTCGGTGGATTCGATCGGCTCCGAACTGCCTGGCAAAATCGGCACACCGGCCGCCGCCATTGTCCGACGCGCTTCGACCTTGTCGCCCATCATCGCGATAACGCTGGGCTTAGGGCCGATAAATTTGATATTGCAGTCTTCGCAGATCTTTGCAAAAGTCGCCGATTCGGCCAGAAACCCGTAACCCGGATGAATAGCGTCGACATTTGTGATCTCGGCGGCACTGATGATCGAGGGAATATTGAGGTAGCTCTCGGCCGACGATGCCGGGCCGATGCAGATCGCTTCGTCGGCAAACCGGACGTGCAGAGCTTCGCGGTCGGCCTCGGAATGGACGGCGACGGTCTTAATGCCCATCTCCTTGCACGTCCACATTATCCGGCAAGCAATCTCGCCGCGATTAGCGATCAAAATTTTGCGAATCTCTCGCATAAAAAACTCAAAACAAAAATGGCCACAAAATGCACAAGAGTCACAAAACCAAAGAAACTAATTTGTGTCTTTTGTGCCTTTTGTGGCTATTTCCTAATTCCAAACAAAGGCTGGCCGTATTCGACCGGCTGGCCGTTCTCAACGTAGATCCTGACGACTTCGCCCGACGTTTCGGCCTGGATCTCGTTCATCAGTTTCATCGCCTCGACGATACATACGGTCGTCTCAGGCGAAACATTGCTGCCCTCGGTGACGAATGGGTCTTTATCGGGCCCTGATGAACGGTAAAACGTTCCGACGATAGGTGAAGTGATGTTAAAAATTCCGGCGTCGGGATCGGCAGTCTCAGCGGCAGCGGCAGCGGCAGTTGCAGTCGCAGTTTCAGCCCCAGCAACATTTACTGCCGGCGCAGCCGCCTGAACCGGAACACCGCTCATCTTGCTTAGCCGAACGCGAATATTCTCGTTTTCAAACTCAAAGTCCGTAAATCCGTGCTCGATGACGAGATTCGCGAGATCACGCAGTTCGTCCATATTAAGCGAGGGTTCGGTTACCTGTTTTTGCTTTTTAGAGCCGTTCCCGCTTTTCTTTTCGACCACTATCCCACCGTCTTTTGCCTTTGCCGAAGCTGTGTTGTCGCTCATTTGGCTACCTCCCATTAGAGCAAATTAACCTTTTGCGGCGAATTCGCGGGCATTATCCACCAGTTCGATCACTGCCATCTCGGCATTGTCGCCCTGGCGGCGTCCCAGTTTGATAATGCGGGTATAACCGCCTTCGCGGGTTTTGTAACGCTCGCCCAATTCACCGAAAAGCCGCTGCACAGCTTTTACGCCGGCGGTTCGCTCGATCTTGTCCTTCGGTTCGCCCTTATTGCCACGAAAACGGCTCTGCTGGGCCTTGAACGTGCTGTTTCCCGCATGAAAGAATCGTGCCGCCTGACGACGAAGATGAACTCCGCGCAGAACAGTGTCGTCGCCACTTTCGAGATTTGCCGCCTTTTTCGCGAGCGTGATCGCTTTTTCGACGAATGGCCGCAATTCCTTTGCTTTTGGGACCGTCGTCACGATATGTTCTTTTTCCGCATTGATCAACGACGTCGCCAGATTGCGCAACATCGACATGCGATGCTCGGTCGTGCGTCCTAATTTACGATGTGCTTTTAAATGTCTCATTTCTTTGTAAGTCTAGGAAGTCTAGTAAGTTTTGAAAGTCTTGGAAGCCGCGAAGCGATTCATTTCTTCCCAGACTTTCCAGACTTCCATGACTGGCTTTAGTCTAAATCTCTGCCTCCCGATCCCGGGATCGGATTGCCTTGTTCGTCAAAATCCATACCAAAGTCGAGTCCCATGCCGTGCAGCATGTCCTTGATCTCGGTCAGCGATTTTTTGCCAAAATTCTTGGTTCCGAGCATGTCCTTTTCACTGCGCCGGATGAGGTCGCGGATCGAGCGGATATCGGCGTTCTTTAAGCAATTGTAAGAACGTACGGAAAGCTCAAGTTCGTCCACCGATTTGTCGAGCAGATCGTTACGCATCAGCGGCGGACGGGCGATGTCTTCGAATTTATACTCTTCTTCTTCCTCTTCAAAATTGATAAAGATCGACATGTGGTCCTTGACCAATTTTGCCGCGAGGCCAATCGAATCTTCAGGCTTGACCGAGCCGTCAGTCCAAACCTCGACCGTGAGACGGTCATATTCGGTGTTCGATCCCTGACGGGTCTTATCGACGTTGTAATTAACCTTTTTTATAGGCGTATGCACCGAATCAATCGGGATATAGCCGACCGACAGGTCTTCGTCGTTGTTAAATTCGGCCGAAACGTAGCCGCGTCCCTGTTTGAGACGCATTTCTATGTTTAAGCTGCCGCCGGCACTGACCGTCGCGATATGAATATCGGACGCAAGGATCTCAACGTCACCGTCACCCTCGATATCCGCACTCGTCACTTCGCCCGCCCCTTTTTTACTGATCGAAAGCGTTTTCGGTCCGCTTCCGTGAAGCGTGATCGGCACCTGCTTGAGATTCAGGATGACGTCGGTCGCATCTTCGACAACGCCCTTGATCGATGAGAATTCGTGCTCGACGCCCTCGATCTTAACGGCTGTGATCGCGGCACCCTCGATCGACGACAAAAGAGCACGGCGGATCGAATTGCCGATCGTCGTTCCGAAGCCGCGTTCGAACGGAGCCGCATGAAACTTTCCGTATCGTCCCGTCAATGTTTCGGTGTCGACGTTAAGGCGGCCCGGCATCTGAAAGTCTGTCCAACTATTGCTTTGTGTCATATATTTTTTAAGTTGCAGAGTTACAGTGTTTGCAGAGTTACCGAGTTCCGGAGTCTTAACTCTGCAACTCTGTAACTCCGCAACTCTGTTAACTATTTACTGTAAAGCTCAACGATCAACTGCTCGTTAATATTTGCGTCGACGTCCTCACGTCTCGGTAATCCCGACACTGTAACTGAAAAATCCTGGCCGGCGGCGCTCAGCCACGCCGGGCGGCCGCGGCCGACAGCCGTTGACCACGCGCCTTCGACATGCGTATTCGTTTGGCTGCGATCTTTGACGGTGACGGTATCACCAGCCTTGACCTGAAACGAAGGGATGTCCACCTTGCGGCCATTCACGGCGATATGTCCGTGATTGACGAGCTGGCGTGCCTGACGGCGTGACGTCGAAAAGCCCGAGCGATACACAACGTTATCGAGACGGCGTTCGAGCATAAACAGCAAGTTCTCGCCGGTAACGCCCTTTTGGCTCCGTGCTTTTTCGAAATAATTGCGAAATTGTTTTTCGAGCACAAAGTAAATACGCTTTACCTTTTGCTTTTCGCGAAGCTGTTCACCGTAACCGGCAAGCATCTTGCGGCGGGCGGCTCCGTGCTGTCCCGGCGGGTTTGTGCCGCGTTTCTCAATGGCGCACGACGGTTTGAAACACCGGTCGCCCTTCAAAAATAACTTTCCACCTTCGCGGCGGCACAGACGGCACACCGCATCTCTATATCTAGCCATAATATTTTTGCCTTCAGCAAAATTGATTTTGGATTTTAGATTTGCGACTTTGGATTAGTTCCAATATCGCTCAAATAAACCAATTACCATTTTTGCGGAAAAAGTTTACGGGAAACTAGTGACTTCCCTTCGTCCTTTCGATAAAAACCTTGATTGAAATTGCTGCTTCAATCCAAAATCTAAATTCCAAAATCGTCAAACGCGTCGGCGTTTCGGCGGACGGCATCCGTTATGCGGAATCGGCGTCGTATCGCGGATCGATGAAACGCGAATACCAGCCTGATTGATCGCACGGATCGCCGACTCGCGACCGCCGCCCGGGCCTTTGACCCGGACCTCGACTTCACGCATACCGGCCTCAACCGCCTTGCGGGCAACTTCTGAAGCTGCCTGTTGTGCCGCAAACGGCGTACCCTTTCGCGAACCGCGAAAACCGCGTGCTCCGGACGAAGATTGAGCTATCAAATTACCCTCGCCGTCAGTGATCGATATCAGCGTATTATTAAACGACGCAGCGATATGAACGATGCCGTACGGGATATTCTTTTTCTCTTTCTTCTTGTAAGTCTTCTTTTTTGTTGCTGCTGCTTTTGCCATATTCTTAACAGTTGTCAGTTGTTCAGAAAAATTCTGACAACCGACAACTGGCTACCGTCAACTATTTCTTACCCGGTGCCTTCTTCTTCGCAACGGCGGCTTTACGCGGGCCTTTGCGGGTTCGTGCGTTGGTGCTCGTTCGCTGTCCGCGTACCGGCAATCCGCGTCTGTGCCGCAAGCCGCGATAGCATCCGATATCCATCAAACGCTTGATGTCCATTTGAACGCGCTTTCTGAGATCGCCCTCGATATTGCCTTCGCCGTCGAGGATGGCGCGAATTTTATTTAACTGATCTTCGTCAAGATCTTTTATCTTCGAATCAACGCCGATACCCGCCTGTTCCAAGATCGAAGTCGCACGCGATTTGCCCACACCATAGATGTAGGTCATCCCAATTTGTGCCCGTTTATTGGGCGGTAAATCAACTCCTGCTACACGAGCCATAATTTCTCCTAGATCGTGAATCGTGAATCGTAAATAGAACGGTCTCGCTCTTAACTACTTACGATTTACGATTCACTATTTACTATCCTTGCCTTTGCTTGTGCTTAGGGTTTTCGCAGATAACGCGCACGACGCCTTTGCGGTGAATAACCTTGCACTTGTCACACATTTTTTTTACTGAAGGCCGAACTTTCATCTTCTTTCACCAGTCCTAATTATCGTTATTAGCGACCTTGAGCATCGCATTCCGCAACGTGTCCAGCACGGTCGCTGCGATCTCTATCGCTTGCTCTTTCGACATACCCAAAAGGCCAACCGGCTGATTAGTTGGACAAACCATTAATACTAACCGGTTTCAAGCCATTTTTCAAGTCACGCCGAAAGGCTTTCCGATGCGTGTGCTTGTCGCAGTCGCTTCTGCTCCTTTGTGAGCGTCAATATTTCAGGTCCATCGGCTGTTACGGCCAGCGTGTGTTCGGCATGCGCCGAGGGCTTTCCGTCCAATGTAACGACCGTCCATTTATCGCTAAGCGTCCGCGTTTCATGCGTTCCAAGATTTAACATCGGCTCGATTGCAAAGCAATAGCCGAGGCGAATTTTCTCTTTGGTCCCGGCGCGTCCGTAATTTGGTATCTGCGGGGCCTCATGCATCTGCCGTCCGATTCCGTGGCCCGTATAATCACGAACGATGCCGTAACCAAACTTCTGCGCATGTTCCTGAACCGCCCATGCTATGTCGCCGACGCGATTATTTAGACGGCTCGCCTGAATGCCAAATTCCAAACACTCTTCCGTCACGCGGATCAACTGTTTCAAGTCGTCGCTGATCTTGCCTACGGGCACGGTTATCGCCGTGTCGCCGACAAAACCCTGGTACGTCGCGGCCATATCGAGCGAACAAATGTCGCCCTCGCTCATCGGCGTCTTTTTCGAAAATCCGTGGACGATCTCTTCGTTGACCGATGCACAGATCGCGTACGGAAAACCGTGATAGCCGATAAAGGTCGGAAACGCTCCGGCGTCGCGGATCATTTTATCGGCGGCGTTGTTCAGATCCATCGTCGAGATGCCCGGCTCGACCATTCCCCGCAAAACCTCGCGGACCTCAGCTATCAACTCGCCAACGGCTCGCATTTTGTCGAGGTCTTTTGCTGATTTTGCGATGATCATAATCTTGTCAGAACCGGGAACGGTACTTTTGGCACTAACTAACCAGTCCCTCGATTTCGCGATAGATGTCCTTTATCTCGCCTGTGCCGTTTATCTTTTGCAGGCGTCCCGACTTTTCATAATAATCAAGCAAAGGCTTGGTCATCTCGTCATAAGTTTCGAGCCGTACCTTTACTTTCTCTTTCGAATCATCGGCCCTGTGTTCGAGGGCCGCATCCGGATGGTCGTCGCAGAAACCGTCAACCTTTGGCGGCCGCGAATAAATATTGTAAATCTCGCCGCAAACCGGGCAGCTCCGCCGTCCGGTCAGCCGTTTGAACAACTCGTCTTGCGGTACATCGACCTCGAACGCCTGTATCTGCTTGCCCTGCTCTTTTGCAAGCTCTTCAAGCTGCTCCGCCTGCACCGCCGTTCGCGGATAACCGTCGAGAAGATATGTACCTGCCGTATCCGGCTTTGACGTTCGCTCGCGGACGATCTTGTAAGTCAGATCATCCGAGATGAGCTTGCCCGATGCCATCGTCTCTTGGACTTCGCGAGCAAGCGGTGTGTCCGCGTTTTTCATCTCGCGAAACATATCACCGGTCGAGATCTGCGAAATGCCCCGGCGTTCCTGTAGCAATCTCGCCTGCGTTCCCTTTCCCGCCCCGGGTGCCCCTATCAAAACTATGATCTTACTCATATTTCTTCACCGCCGAGACATAGAGGAAAAAAGAAATTTTGCCACGAATTACACGAATAACACGAATTCAGATTTATTTCTTATTCGTGTTATTCGTGTAATTCGTGGCTAAAAACTCCGCGTCTCTGCGGTTCAAACAAACTAACTTCGCCTGCCGCGCAGTCGCGAACCGGCACCGAGGAAACCCTCGTAATTGCGCATCACAAGCTGTGCTTCGATCTGCGAGACGGTATCCATCGCTACGCCGACGAGGATCAGCAGCGAAGTGCCGCCAAAGTAAAACTGATACCCCAAACCGGTCGGTATCCAGCTAAGGCCGGGCGTAGCGGTCAGAAAATTATCAACTCCGGCACCGATGAACGGCAGCCTCGCAACCTTAAACCCGCTCAACAACAGTTGCGGCAGAAACGCTACAAACGCCAGATACAAGGCTCCAACAGTGGTCAGACGCGTCAAGATCGAGTTCAGATATTCCGCCGTCGGAGCACCGGGACGAATACCCGCGATAAAACCGCCGTGCTTACGCAGATTGTCCGCTACCTCGTCAGTATTGAAAATGATAGTGATGTAAAAGAACGTGAATATGACGATCAGCGACAAAAACACGAGTTCGTAATACGGATCACCGCCGTGGAACTGTTGGAAAAACGTGTAAACCTTTGACCATGCGGAATCGGGATTTGCCGGGTCCGCCGGAAACGCCGAAAACAGAGTCTGCGGCATCGCCAAAACCGACGACGCAAAGATCACCGGGATCACGCCGCCCATGTTGATCTTGAGCGGCAAACTGGTTTCCTGTCCGCGAAACGTCTGATTGCCGACACGCCGGCTGGCATAGCTTATCGCTATATTTCGCCGGGCCGATTCGACATAAACGATCAACGCGATCAAGGCGACAAGTACGACAATTAGAAAGACAACGCCGAGTGTCTGGAGCGGATCACCGCTGCGGACGCGATCTGAGATCTGCACGATACCACGCGGCAAACCGATCACGATACCTGCAAAGATCAACAGCGAAATTCCGTTACCGACACCGCGCTCAGTGATCTGTTCACCGAGCCACATGACAAAGATCGTGCCCGTCGTAAGCGTTATGACGATCATGGCGCTCGCCCACCATGTGCCGGGAATGATCTGGTTACGCGAAAGCCATGTTGAAACAAAAAATGTCTGAACCGCACAAAGAACGACGGTCGAGTACCGTGTCCATTGATTCATCTTCTGCCGTCCGACCTCGCCTTCCTCCTGAATCTTCTTCATGGTAGGCGACAGCACCGGTAGCAGCTGCATGATGATCGACGCAGTAATATAAGGCGTGACACCCAAAGCAAACACCGAGATCGTTCTGAAATTACCACCCGAAAACAGGTCGAGGACGCCAAGCAGCGTACCCGAAACTTCACCCCACACCCTTTCGAGCTGAGCGCTGTTGATGCCGGGGGCCGTAACGTGCGCACCCAAACGATATACCGCCAATAACCCGAGCGTAAAGAGGATCCTCGTCCTCAGCTCAGGTATCTTGAACATGTTTTGTATGGCGCCAAAAAACTTTTCCATATCTTTGGGGTAAGAGTGACGCCTTCAGGCGTTTCCTCTTTGTAGCGTAAGAAGTTAACGCCTAAAGGCGTCACTCTGACTACTAAGCTGTTACTTCCGCAACCTTGTGTTTAACAATTACCGTCGCTGTTCCGCCACCCTTTTCGATCTTGTCTTTCGCCGTTTTGGTAAAGCGGTGGGCTGAAATATCTAACGATTTCGAAACGTCACCGGTTCCGAGAATGACGAGGTCGTGCTTTGCTTTCTTGATCAGACCGCGTTCGTGCAGGATCTCGGGCGTGATCGTGTCACCCGCTTTAAAATTCTCTTCGATCTTCGCAAGGCTGATCTCGATCCATTCTTTCTTGAAAATGTTAGTAAAGCCACGCTTTGGCAAGCGACGCTGCAAAGGCATCTGTCCGCCCTCGAATCCTCGTTTACCGCTATAACCCGAACGCGACTTCTGGCCCTTGTGTCCTTTTCCGGCAGTCTTGCCAGTTCCCGAGCCGGGACCACGCCCGATACGCTTTTTCTTATGCGTCGAACCCTTTGCCGGAGATAAATTATTTAGTGCTAATGCCATCTTTTTTCCTCGTAAATCGTGAATCGTTAATCGTTAATCGTTAAGAAAGTTCTTTCCCTTTACGATTTACGATTTACGATTTATGATTTACTAATCTACAATTCGCAAAAGATGCGGGACCTTTGCCACGACGCCACGCGACGACGGCGTGTCCTGCCGCTCGATCGTCTGGTTAAGCTTGGTGATCCCGAGACTTTTGATGATCTCTTTCTGCTTTTTCGAATAGCCGATCATGCTCCGATAATACTGGATCTTGATCTTTCCGCTCTCTGATTTTTCTACTTTCTTTGCCATAACTCTCTTCTTTAGTTAACAGAGTTTTCAGAGTGCCAGAGTTGCAGAGTTATGAATCCTCGTCCAACCGTTTATTCCTCAATAACTCTGGTACTCCGCAACTCCGGTACTCTGCAACTCTGGTACTCTGATACTCTACAACTCCGCAAATCCGGTACTTATACCAATTCTTCTATCTGTTTGCCCCTCAATCGTGCAACCTCGACCGGGTCTTTCATTCGCATCAAACCGTTAAAGGTCGCGCGAATTACGTTGTGAGCGTTGTTAGATCCGAGGATCTTGGTACGCACATTGTGAACGCCTAAGCTTTGGAGTACGGCGCGAACGGCGCCACCGGCGATAACGCCCGTACCTTGGCCAGCCGGCTTGAGCAAAACACGACCCGCGCCATATTCGCCGATCATCTCGTGCGGCAGCGTGCCGTCGATAAGCGGGACGCGAATCAGGTTGTTCTTAGCAGCCTCGACCGCTTTTTTGATCGCGTTCGGCACTTCCTTTGCCTTACCGGTTCCAAATCCGACATGTCCGGATTCGTCGCCAATCACCACCAAAGCGGCGAACGACATATTTTTACCACCCTTGACGACCTTTGTGACACGGTTGATCGAGATCAACTGGTCCTTGAGGATCAGTCCGCCCGGAGAAATTCTCTGTTTATTCTTTGTCATTGCTTTCTTGCTTTGTTTCCTCTGCCCCAAGCGGTGATGCCTCGTGCTTGTTAAGTCCGGCTTCGCGCGTCGCGTCGATCAGGGCCTTTACACGGCCGTGGTAAACATATCCGCCGCGATCGAACACCACGGTCGAAATACCCGCTCCGATTGCACGTTCCGCGATCGCTTTTCCTACGCTCTTTGCCGCATCGACATTGCCGCCGGTTTTAAGGCCGAGAGCTTTTTCGATGGTCGACGCCGTCGCGAGCGTCGTGCCGCTCTTATCATCGATGATCTGCGCGTAAATGTGGTTGAGGCTGCGAAAGACCGCAAGCCTCGGCCTGTCAGCCGAACCGCGAACTTTCTTACGAATCCGGCTGTGAACGCCCTGCCGTATAACTGATCTGCTTTTCTGTCCCATAATCCTCGTTAATCGTTAATCGTGAATCGTGAATAGCCAAACTTTCTATTTACGATTCACGATTCACTATTTACCAGTTTTACCTGGTTTCAACC
>JAYUDV010000165.1:0-29253 GCA_043739565.1 Chloracidobacterium sp. | reverse complement strand
AATTAGCAAACACGAAACATCTGATGAAGTTGATCGGCAGTTTTATTTGCATAACTTTTCTGGCGGGAGTTGGTCTCGCCCAGAAATATCCTTGTCTGGCGCCGAACATTAAAGAAGATTCTGCGGCCTCGTGGGTTGCCGAGACATCGGCAAAGGGTGAACAAAAGACAAATAAAATTACTGTCGGTCAAACTTTGCGAAAGCTTGGAGCAGAATGCTGGCGAGGCACGCTGGTCGATGGCCGCCGGAAACCGATTTATTTTTTCGATCTGCAAGGCTGCTGGGGAAATCCGCCAGCCGATTATCTCGAAATATTGGATCAGCAGAAGGAGGAAATATCGAAATTGAGAAAAAAATATACCGTCATTGAAATGACCTGTAGTACAGGCGATATGCAGCCGCAGTAGGCCGCAAGCGGTGCAAATTTTATAACGAGCTGCATGTTCCACGGAAGGGATTGGCATAACTGCCTTTTTTGAATTTACGACCTGTAATTTTTGAGCGATCCGGGAGTACACATGAAAATACTAATAGTTTTTGGCGCTATTATTTTGTTGGCTGGTGGCCTGGTTGTCGGCATGGGTGCCGCCGGCGACGTCAAGGATAAGATCGTCGAGTATTTCTCGGATGATCCTGACCGTCCGCCCGGAGCTCAAGGGGAATTTGACGAAGCCGACTATATTAGGCGACGTGAGGAATTCATTGCCTTGTTACAAGGCGTTGATCCGACCAAACCGTTTGACCCGACCTCCCGCGTGCGAGCGGCGGATGAAATGGAGCGGCAAGAAGCGTACCTCAAGAAAAATTCAGAAACCTTATCGCGGCACGAGCTCGACGCAGCCACGGCGGTGTGGACGGAATTGGGGCCGAATCCGATCCCGAACGGCCAAACCCAAAGCGTCGTGTCGGCGGTCAGTGGACGGGTTTCAGCCATTGAGATTGATCCTGCCGACCCCAATAAAGTTTACGTTGGAACGGCCCAGGGCGGCGTTTTTCGCTCGCTTGATGGCGGTGCCACCTGGGTGCCGATCTTCGACCGTGCACAGAGTTTAGCGATCGGAGCACTCAATCTCGACCCGGTGAATGGATGGCTCTGGGTAGGCACGGGCGAAGCGAACGGGTCAGGCGACAGCTTTGCGGGCGTCGGCCTTTACCGTGTAGAAAACGTCAATACAACGGCCACCTTGGTGGGACCGATCAATCCGATTCGGAATTACAATAACGCAGGCGGCACGGCGGTAAGCGGGGGATTCTTTTCCGGTCGCTCGATCAGTAAAATTCTAAGAGTACCGAGCTCTCCGGGCACCCTCTTTGTTGGTATTGCGGGCGGCGTTATCGGAATAGGCGGCAGCCCGCCACTAGGAAACCTAGTCCCGCCGCTCGGAATGCGCGGAATGGCCAGGCTGTCTAATGTTACGGGGCCACCGTCCGGGATTACGGGTACACGCATCGCCGTCAGTACGGTCGATACAGGGCTAGGCCTATGCGGCTTTGATCTGCCCTGCACGGTCAACCGAAATGTGAACGATATCGCGCTCGACCCGCAGGATCCGTCGGGCGATAAAATGATCGTGTGGCTAAATGGTACTAGCACCGCCAATGACGGAGGCATTTATCGTTCGACGAATGCGATGGCGGCCACACCGACCTTTACGCAAACTTTGCGTACGACTTCGACAAGTACTTCAAACGGCCGGGGCGAATTGCGGGCTTATGCCCGCGTCGCGTCGACTGTGCTTTACGCGGCAAGTGGTGAGCCATCGACCGGCGGGTCATTGTGTAACTCGGCGTCGAGTGCCGGAGCCCTTCGGCGTTCGGATGATGGCGGCGCAACATGGTCGAGCCAGTTGGCGGGCGGCGGCGGATTCTGCGCCGGCCAGTGCTTTTACAACATCGGATTTGATATTGTCGCGGGTGCAACCACGGCAACCGACAAACTTTTGCTCGGCGGAAATGTTCGTAGTACGAACTGTGCAAAATTGGAAGGAACGTCGCTCGATGGCGGAGCCACGGTCTTTGCTAATACGGATGTTGGCCTACATGCCGATACACATGTTATTAAAGTTGCTGCTTCGGATTCCAATGTGGTATATCGCGGCGATGATGGTGGAATATGGAAATCAGCCGACGGAGGCTTAACCTGGGCGAGTTTGAACAATACGACGTTCAGGGCTACGCAGTTTCAGAGCATTGCGGTCCACCCGACCGATGCCAACTTTACGCTCGGCGGCACGCAGGACAACGGTACCGAAAAGATGACAGCCGGTCCTACGTGGACCAATTCGCGAGGCGGTGACGGTGGCTTTGCTCTGATCGATCAAAACGCAACGAATACGACAAATGTGACGGCGTACCACACGTTTTTTAATCAGACGAATAGCCAGATCGGCTATGAACGCTCGACTGATGCGGGTGTAACTTGGGATTTCTCGGCGCTATGCTCGAATGGTATCAGCTGCAGTGACGCGACAAACTTTTATGCCCCGATGGTGTTAGGGCCGGGCAGTCCCAATCCGATCTATTTCGGCTCGGATCGTCTGTATCGTTCTCCTACCACCGGCACCGGCAACGTCGTTGTCAGTCAGGCGCCGCTCGTCGCCGGTGTGCCGATCAGCTCCATCGCTATTTCGCCGGTGGATGACAATTATCGAATCGTCGGCAACAATAACGGAGCGCTTTGGTTTACTACAACGGGATCGTCGACACTTACGAGCCTTGATCCCGTCGGCGGAGGGAGCGTTATCCCGGACTTTTTTGTCGCACGGATGGCCTTTGATCCGATCAATAAAAATACGGTGTATATTTCACTCGGTAATTACGGTAACGGCACGGGGCCAACTCAGTCACATGTCTGGAAGGTTGCAAATCTAAATACCACACCGATTATTACAGCCGCTAACGGAACTGGAGCAAACGTTTTGCCGGATGTTCCGGTCAATGCTTTTGCTGTCGATCCGCTCGACCCGACCAAGCTTTATGCGGGTACGGATATAGGCGTTTATGCGTCGCTTGACGGCGGTGCGAATTGGCTGCCAATGGGAACCGGTCTGCCGCGGGTTGCCGTCTTTGACATGGCGATCACGGCCGCACCCCGCGTGCTGCGGATCGCTACTCATGGGCGAGGCATGTGGGAGACGGGCCTTTTGTCTAACGCCAATGTGTCCATCTCGGGTCGCGTCGCCGCACCGGACGGGCGTGGTTTGAGAAACGCAGCCGTGGTCATGACCGCCTCGAATGGCAGCGTTCGGAGCGCTACCACAAGCTCCTTCGGGTTCTACAACTTCGATCAGGTGCCGGTCAATGACACGTACGGCGTTAGGGTCAATAGCCGGCTGTACCGCTTCTCGCCGCGCTCCGTCGCGGTCAACGCCGCAGTGGATAATTTCGATTTCTTAGGCCTGGAATAAATTAGCAGATTAAGTAAAGCGTGCATCAGGGTTTACTAGTGCACGCTTTTTTAGCGCGTCATATCGCGACAACGTCCATTTCCCTGTCATCTCTTCATATTCCGGTCGAGGAAATCAGCTACCAGGGGATAAAGCTCAAGCCTGTTTTTTAGCTTCGACACGCCGTGGCCTTCGTCATCGTAAAGTTTGTATTCGACAATGGCGCCGCGTTTTTTCAGAGCACCGACCATCTGTTCGGCTTCGGTATACGGAACACGCGGGTCGTTTTTGCCGGCGATGACAAACAGCGGACATTTTATCCGGTCGACTTTGGCTATCGGTGATATCGAACGCAGAAAATCAAGATCGCGGTCGAGACGTCCGTATTCGACCTCGCGTTGGCGCCGCCGGTAGCCACTCGTATTTTTCAGGAAGCTTTCCCAATTCGCGATTCCGACCGTATCCACAGCCGCTGCCCATATTTCCGGATACAGCGTGATCGCCGCCAGCGTCATATATCCGCCGTAACTGCCGCCCATAACGGCGATACGTTTCGGATCGGCACCGCCTTTGGTTTTGAGCCATTCGACCGAATAAGCGAGGTCTTTCACCGAATCTTCGCGTTTTGTTACATCATCGAGATGCGTGAATGTCTTACCATAGCCGGTCGATCCGCGAACGTTGGTCGCCAGGATCGCGTATCCGCGCGATAGATAAAACTGATAGAGTGCGTTAAAGCCCGGACGCTCCTGTCCCTCAGGCCCACCGTGGACGGATACGATCACGGGCAGGGTCGACATTGTCACCGTCGGTGCGGTTGGTGTCCCGGGGCCGAGCGTTAGCGACAGATTCCGAACTCTCGGGGGTTCATAGTACCAAGCCGAGATCTCGCGTCCGTCGAAAGATTTATATTTGATAAGCCGAGGCTCAATAAATGTCTGAGGCGAAACACCGGCGGTGTCGCTGTGCGTGGCTTGCGTCAGACTTTTTGTTGCCACGTCATAAACCCAAATATCTGAGTTGCGAGTCGACGACGCAAACGAAAACGCGAGCTTACTCTGATCTCCATTAAATGTCAGGCCGCCGACTACGCCTTGTGCCGGCAGTTTGACCATTTCGGAACCTTTATCGATCACGGTGATAAGCGGTTTGCCGTTTGTTTCGTACTTTTTCAAATACAACTCGGAGAAACCTTCGTGGTTGAGCGTATACGCCATCATGTGGCCGTAGGTCGGCATTTCGATGTCGCCAACATCCCATTTTGTGTCATCGAGTATGGCAGATTCTCGATTCTTTGCCGACCAGTCATCCTGAGCGGCATTTTTCCTGCGTAATTCGGCGAGGCCGATGAATTCGCGTTTATCGTTAAGCGTGAACACGATGCCGTCGGCGACAAAATGGACGTTACCGAATTCGGCGGCTCCGGTGTGCGGCGTCAGCAGAATCTCGGCCTTGGTTGCCGTGTCTATAAGATAGAGATCGTTATCGAGACTAAGGTCTACGCCGCTACGCGAAACTATGAACTTCGAACCGATGCCGTTTACCGCCGCAACGCTGTTATTGCCGTCCTGTTGGTAAATCAAAACTTCCTGCCCTGACATAAGGTCAAGCGAGTAAATGTCAAAAAAGCTCCGGTTGCGCTTATTCGACGCATAATAAAGCCTATCGCCGCTTGCAGACACCACGCCGAGATCATGCTGCACTGCGGGTTCGTTTGTCAGTGTTCGCACGCCGCTGCCGTCGGGTTTCATCCCATAGAATTGCGTATTTTCGTCCCCACCGCGTGCTTTGCCAAAGACAAGGCCGCTGCTGTCTCCAATCCACCGGACAAAGCTGACATTGTCGTCATAATTCGTCAATTGTCGCGGCTTGCCGGCTGGCATGTCCGTTATCCAAACCTGCGACGTGCCCGTGACATTCGTGAGGTATGCCAGATGCTTACCGTCAGGCGAAAAGGCCGGAGCACTCGCCGATTTGATATTCAGATATTGCTGAATTGTATAAGGTTGGGCGGCCGCAAATGCCGCAAAAGCGGATATCGTTAATAAAAAAATAAGTTTTTTCATATTTTGCCTCGTGCGACCTTAGGAAGTGTGATCCATAATTATTCGCCAGCCTTCCTTAAATTTGCGGAATGTCAGTGTGAATTTGCCATGTGGATTATCGCCATCGCGCTTTAGGGCCCAACTGCCGAGGACAACAGCGGCATCCTTTGAAATCATAGTGAATTCGAGATCGGAAAATTTCAAAACGCCCATCTTTGCCCCGGAATCGTAGCTTTTTTTATATCGGTCGAGCGTCGGCTGCCAGCCGCGAGTGACATTATCGCCGGAGATGAAAACTAACTTTTCCGAACGCCAATAGCCAACCATAAAACCATCGATGTCGCCGCGATTCCAGGCTGCCGATTGATCGTCCATCACGGCTCGAATATCGGCGGCGGCTTTGGTTTCTTGCCGGTCGGATTGAGCAGCGATATTCAAAACGAAGGCTAATGAGATAAGAAGTAAAGCGAAAATTCTCATGGTAATTGATTATAGTAAACTTCTAAAAATTATTTTATTCGGGCTTTGCCCATCTATGTGCGGTGAGGCTTGCCTCACCGCAAGTCAGATTCTTCTTCGCGGCTATGCCGCCGTTTTCTCGTTTAGGCCGGAAGCAGCGGCTTAGCCGCGAACGCAGGTCGGGTGCTATCGGCGTGGCAAAGCCACGCCGCACATCGAACGGCGAAGCCGCAAAGAAATCTTCGGCGCTAGTTTTTGGGCATGGCTGCCGCCGCATCCGCTTTTTGTTTGTCGGTCAGAGCGATCCCCATTTTTTCGAGCAAAGCTGCGTTGAGTCTGCCGGTGACCTTCAGACCGTTGACTTCCTGATATTTCTTAAGGCCTTCGCGGGTCACGTCGTCGAGTTTGCCGGTTTCCTCGCCCGCATACATCTTGCCGTCCTTGAGCAGCTTTTGGGCTGACTTGATCTGATCGGCTGTCGCACGAAACGGGGCTGCCCTTTTGGGTTTTTCCTCACCAGTCGCCGGAGTTGCCGTCGTCGCGGCCGTCGTTTTCTTTACTGGTTTTGGCGAAGTCGGGTCCGACGGCGCTGTTGCAAACGAACTCGGCGAAACGGGGATCAGCTTTTGGCTGTCGGTCAGATCCACGCCAAATTTTTCAACTGTCGCGCGGTTGAGCGCTCCGGTGTCTTTGAGACCATTGTCTTTTTGAAAGCTCTTTATCGCGGCGCGGGTCGCGTCGTCGAGCGAACCGCTCGCCTCGCCGGTATAGAGTTTCTTATCCTTTAGAATCGTTTGGACCTGTTTTACCTGAGCCTTTGTTGCCCGAAATACGGCGGGCTTTTTCGCAGCTTCGGTTGTCGAAGCGGTCTTTGAGGTTGATGTAGAAGTCCCTTGTGCCAATACAGCTGTGGAAACAAGGAGCGTTATCGAAAGAAACATGAAAATTCTCTTAATCATCTTTTTTCTCCTAAATTGTGGAATGTAGTTCGGAATAACCAACCCGAAAAAGGCAGGGTTGCCAGATTAAGGGAGTTTCCAAACTGTTATTACTGATCGGGAAGAGTATTATCCTAATCTGACAACATGTCAAGGAAACCATGCTTTGGTTTTAGTACAATATACCGCTAACAGGACCGCATCCCAGACTGATAACGCAGACGAATTATTATGAAAGCAGCCGTTTACGAAGAGTTTGGAAAGCCTCTGAGCGTGCAAAAGGTCGCCGATCCGACGCCCAGCCAAACTGGCGCTGTTTTAAAGGTGAAAGCATGCGGCATCTGCCGCAGCGATTGGCACGGCTGGATGGGCAACGACCCCGACATCAAGCTGCCGCATGTGCCCGGACATGAATTGTCAGGCGAGATCGCTGCGGTCGGCTCCGAAGTTGTGAAATGGAAAATGGGTGATCGCGTAACTCTGCCGTTCGTTTGCGGTTGTGGAACGTGCAAGCAATGCCTGTCTGGCAACCAGCAAGTTTGTGATCGCCAATTCCAACCGGGCTTTACGGCGTGGGGCGGCTTTGCCGAGTACGTCGCCATCGAATATGCCGATACCAATCTTGTCCGGCTGCCCGATGAGATCGATTTTGTCACGGCGTCAAGCTTAGGCTGTCGATTTGCGACATCGTATCGCGCGGTTGTCGATCAGGGCAAAGTCGCCGCCGGCCAATGGGTCGCCGTTCACGGCTGCGGCGGTGTTGGCCTGTCCGCGATTATGATCGCATCGGCGTTTGGCGCCCGCGTGATCGCGGTGGATATTTCCAACGAGAAACTCAAGTTTGCGCAGGGAATCGGAGCCGAAACCGTCATCAATTCAACATACGGAAATCCGGTCGATTCCATCATCGACATAGCCGATGGCGGTGCTCACATTTCGATAGACGCTCTTGGCAACCCGGAAGTCGCTTTTAACTCGATCTCATGTTTGCGAAAACGTGGCCGTCATATTCAGGTCGGCATTATGGAATCCGGTCAGCACCAAACACCGATCCCAATCGACAAGATCATCGCCCGCGAACTCGAGATCATCGGCAGCCACGGCATGCAGGCCCATCGCTATCCGGAAATGCTCGAAATGATCCGCAGCGGCAAATTGATTCCACAGAAACTAATCGGCAAAATTGTTTCGCTGGAGGAATCAATCGAAGAACTGATAAATATGAACAACTTCACAGGAACGGGCGTAACCGTGATTGAAGGTTTTTTACCAAAATAAAATAATTTTTGTGAAGTATTAGAATTCTGCTAAAATTCGGAATTATGAGTGAAAGCATCATTGCAATTTATGAAAATGGAGTTTTGCGGCCATTACGGCCATTAGATATCCCCGAAAACAGCGAGGTCGAAATCGATGTGCGTGATGTGTCGGAGAATGATACGGACAAAGAAAAATGGTTGAAAGAATTTGATGAATGGATGGAAAATCTCGACCCAAGCACACCGAATCTGACCGATCAACAAATTAGCCGGGAAAGCATGTACGAAGAACAATTAAACAGACAAAGATGAAATATCTTGTCGACACAAACATTCTTTTGCAGCTTGTTGAGCCAAATCACCCGCATCGCAAACAAGCCAGCGAAGCACTAAAGAGCCTCCGCCGGCAGAACAGTACTTTTTACATTCTTCTCCAAAATGTTTCCGAATTTTGGAATGTCTGCACTCGTCCCGCTGACAAAAACGGTCTCGGACTTTCAATTGCCAAAACCGATTTGCATCTGAAAAGATTTGAACGGCTTTTCACGCTTTTACCCGACACAATTGAAGTCTATAAAAACTGGCGTCAACTCGTCGTTAAACACTCAGTTTCGGGCATACATGTCCATGACGCGAAAATCGCCGCTGCAATGATGGCACACGGCATAGTAAATCTTCTCACTTACAACGCTATAGATTTCAAACGCTATACAGACATCAAAGCCATCGCGCCGAAAGATGTTTGAAAATGACATTTTTGCCAAATAGCATCATTGCGATTTTGTAAATTCCAATCTTGCTGAATGAGCATTCATTCAGTTACAATTATTAGTACCAAAATTTTTTTCAATTTGTTAGATTTGACGAAAATATGAACATCACAAAAGCAGCTGTTTTGGGGGCGGGAACAATGGGTGCGGGCATCGCCGCACATCTTTCGAATGCCGGGATACCGACTTTGTTGTTAGACATTGCCCCGAGGGAATTGACGGCGGACGAGGAGAAAAAGGGTTTGACGCTCGAATCTCCTGCGGTACGTAACCGTATCGTTAACGCACTTTTTGAGGCGGCCAAAAAGCTGCGTCCGGCGCCGTTTATGCTGGGCGACAACGCCAAGCTGATCTCGACGGGGAATTTTACCGACGATTTGGTCAAGCTCAAGGACTGCGACTTTGTCATCGAAGCCGTTGTCGAGAATCTTGAGATCAAACACAAGCTATTTGCCGAAGTCGAAAAACACCGCAAGCCCGGAGCGGTGATCGCCTCGAATACGAGTGGCATCCCTATCGACTCGATCGCCGAGCCTTTTTCGGACGATTTCAAACAGCATTTTGTCGGCATACATTTTTTCAACCCGCCGCGGTATATGAAGCTCGTCGAGGTCATTCCCGGCTCGAAAACGAGCGGCGAGATCGCGTGCAAGATCGCGGGTTTTCTCGATCAGCGGCTTGGCAAAGGCGTCGTTCCGGCTAAAGACAGACCAAATTTTATCGCGAATCGCATTGGCGTTTTCGGCATGATGGCGACGATCCACGAGATGATTGCTATGGGTTTTACGCCGACGGAGGTCGACCAGATGACCGGAAAGGCAATCGGTCACGCATCGTCGGCGACGTTTCGCACGAGTGATCTCGTCGGCCTCGATGTTACGGCTCATGTGACGACAAATCTCTATCCGGCGGTGCCCGAAGACGAAGATCGCGAAGTTTTCCAACTGCCCGATCTGATCAAAACGCTACTTGAGAAAAAGCTGCTCGGCGATAAAACGAAAGGCGGATTTTACAAGAAATCGAAGGACGCCGAGGGCAAGCGCGTGATTCTTGAACTCGATCTCGCGACGTTTGAATACAAACCCCAAGTTAAAACAAAATTCCCGTCGATTGACGCTGCAAAGCAGATCGAGGACACGGCAAAACGTGTAAAGGCATTGGTTTGGGGCGACGACCGCGTTGGCGAATTCCTTTGGAAAACGACCTCGCGAGTTTGCCGATACGCCGCTAATCGAATTCCCGAAATCGCAGGTACCATTGTCGAGATCGACAACGCGATCAAGTGGGGATTCGGCTGGGAGATCGGCGTGTTTGAAGCGTGGGACGCTATTGGCGTTAGTGAATCGGTCGAGCGGATGCGTAAAGAAGGCCAGGCGATCCCGGCGAATGTTGAGAAAATGCTGGCTTCCGGTGTGGCTACGTTTTATAAGAACGAGAAAGGCAGCCATTCGTTCTATGATCTGGTCGCTGGTGAATACAAGCCGATGCCCGATCGTCCGGGCGTGATGATCCTCAAGACGGTCAAAGAACGCAGGGGCGTGATCAAGACAAATCCCGGAGCTTCGCTGATCGATATCGGCGACGGCGTTGCCTGTCTCGAATTTCATTCGAAAATGAATTCAATTGGCGGCGACACCGTCTCGATGATGAACTTCGCGATTGACGAGGTTGAGAAGAATTTCAAAGGTCTCGTCGTAGGCAATCAGGGCGGTAACTTTTGTGCCGGTGCAAATATAATGATGCTCCTGCTCGCCGCTCAGGAAGAGGAGTGGGACGACATCGCGATGGGCGTCCGGGCACTGCAAAAAGCGGTGATGCGTCTGCGGTATTCGGCAAAGCCTGTTGTTACGGCGCCTTATGGACTGACGCTCGGTGGCGGTTGCGAGATCGCGATGCACGGCGACAAGGTGCGTGCGGCGGGCGAGACATATATGGGCCAGGTAGAGGTCGGCGTCGGCCTGATTCCGGCGGGCTGCGGCACAAAGGAAATGACGATGCGGGCGATGGACGCGGCGGCAAAAACGCCTGACGCCGATCCGCTGGCATTTTTGAAAAAGACGTTCGAGCTGCTCGGTATGGGCAAAGTCGCGACCTCGGGTCAAGAAGCAAAGGCGTGGGGGTTTTTGCGTGATTCCGATTCTATATCAATGAACGGCGACCGATTGATCGCGGACGCCAAGCAGGAAGTGTTGAATCTCGACGCCTCTGGTTATGTCCAACCGGTCGAGCGGACGGACATCATGGTGCTTGGCGAATCGGCACAGGCCGCGATGAAACTCGCCCTCCACATGATGAAGCAGGGCGGATTTATCTCGGATCACGACGTTCTGATCGGCAAAAAACTTGCCAAGGTAATGAGCGGCGGCGATCTAAACCACAAGACATTTGTTTCCGAACAATACCTGCTCGACCTCGAACGCGAGGCTTTTGTCTCACTTTGTGGTGAGCGAAAAACGCAGGAGCGAATCGCAGCTATGTTAAAAACCGGCAAGCCGCTGCGAAATTAATGGAGAGCTGCGGTTGGGCAAAAAACGATCTGGCGATTGCGTATCACGACGCGGAATGGGGCGTGCCGCTCCACGACGACCGCGGGCTGTTTGAATTTCTAATTTTGGAAGGTGCGCAGGCTGGATTGTCGTGGGATACGATCCTTCGCAAACGAGAGAATTATCGTGCGGCGTTTGATAACTTTGATGCGTCGCTGGTCGCCCGGTACGACGAACGAAAATGTGCTGAATTGCTTGAGAACGAGGGAATTATCCGCAATCGTCTTAAGATTGCATCTACGGTCAGTAATGCAAAGACTTTTTTGAAAGTGCAAAAAGAATTCGGCTCATTTGATAAGTACATCTGGGGTTTTGTCGGCGGAAAACCGATGGTGAACTCGATCAAAAGTTCGTCGGATGTTCCGGCGAAAACCGAAATTTCAGACGCCATGAGCAAAGATTTGAAAAAACGCGGATTCAATTTTGTCGGCTCGACAATTATGTATGCGTTTATGCAGGCGACCGGAATGGTGAACGATCATTTGGTGACGTGTTTTCGTTTTAAGGAGATCGCCCGCTAATAACGCGAATGAACACGAATAAGAATAAAGGATGTTCTTGATATTCGCGATTATTCGTGTAATTCGCGGGCAAACAAAACTATGAAAGAAGCAGTAATTGTATCGGCCGTGCGGACGGCAGTGGGGAAGGCGCCGAAGGGCACTTTGAAAAATACGCGGCCGGATGATCTTGGGGCGGTGGCGATCAGGGAAGCGGTTTCGCGTTCGGGCGTTGATGCTTCGCTGATCGATGATGTCATTATGGGCTGCGCGTTTCCCGAGGCCGAGCAGGGAATGAATGTCGCACGGACGGCGATGATCGCGGCCGGTTTGCCGGTCGAGACTTCGGCGATGACGGTCAACCGCTATTGCTCTTCGGGTTTGCAGACGATAGCGATCGCAGCTGATCGGATCGCGACTGGCGGTGCCGATGTGATCGTCGCGGGTGGGCTTGAAACAATGTCGATGATCCCGATGGGCGGCAATGTCGTCCGGCCAAATCCGCATATGGTTGACACATATCCGGATTATTATCTGAATATGGGTCTGACTGCGGAGAATCTTGCACGAAAATATGAGATCACACGCGAGCAGGCGGATGCTTTCTCGCTTCAGTCGCACCAAAAGGCGGCGGCGGCAATCCAGACTGGGAAATTTAAGGACGAGATCGTGCCAATGACGATCTTTGTCGATGAGATTGACGAAGGCGGACGCGTTCGACGCAAGGAGGTTGTATTCGACACTGACGAAGGCCCGCGTTTTGATTCGACGGCTGAGGGTTTGGCAAAACTCAGGGCCGTATTTCATGTAAATGGAACGGTCACGGCTGGGAATTCCTCGCAAATGTCGGATGGCGCGGCGGCGACGGTCGTGATGTCGGCGGACAAGGCAAACGAGCTTGGCATCAAGCCTCTGGCGAGATTTGTTGCTTTCGCGACGGCCGGATGTTTACCTGAAGAGATGGGCATCGGACCAGTTTACGCGATCCCAAAAGCGCTCAAAATGGCCGGATTGACGCTCGATCAGATTGACGTGATCGAGTTGAACGAAGCCTTTGCCGCACAAGGGCTTTCGGTTATGAAAGTGCTTGAAATGGATCCGTCAAAGGTCAATGTCAATGGCGGAGCGGTCGCACTGGGACATCCGCTTGGATGCACCGGAGCGAAATTGACGGCGACATTGTTACAGGAATTGAAACGTCGCAATGCACGCTACGGTATGGTTACGATGTGCGTCGGCGGCGGCATGGGCGCGGCTGGGATATTTGAAAGGTTGGATTAAGAGATTCACCACAGAGACACAGAGGACACGGAGGAAGATATTAATTGACCGCAGATAAAAGCAGATCGATTCAGAGAAAAAGGTATATATTCGCCAAAGTTTTTTTCAAAGTCTCTGTGCTCTCTGTGACTCTGTGGTGAAATAATCTAAAAATTATGGAAACACAAATGGAAAAAGAATATATGAAAGGCGGTGAGTTTTTGATCGCGGATCAGGCGGCGGGCGAGATATTTACGCCTGAGGATTTTACCGACGAGCAAAAGATGATCGGCGAAACGACCAGGGAATTCGTCGATAACGAAGTTTGGCCGAATCTCGAAGCGATGGAAAAGCATGCTTGGGAGGTCGCGCGCGAACTTGTCAAAAAAGGCGGCGATCTTGGTCTATTGGGTGCGACCATTCCCGAGGAATACGGCGGTCTCGGGCTTGACCAGACGACGGGCGTTGTGATTGCCGAAATGATAGGACGCGCGGGTGGTTTTGGCACGACGTTTGGAGCGCAGACCTCGATCGGTTTGCTGCCCATTTTGTACTTCGGCTCCGAAGAATTAAAGCAAAAATGGATTCCGCCGATCATTTCGGGCGAAAAAATAACGGCCTATTGTTTGACGGAGAGCGGTTCGGGCTCTGACGCGCTCGGTGCCAAGACCAACGCAAAACTCAGCGAAGACGGCACAACATACACACTCAACGGCGAAAAAATGTTTATCTCGAACGGCGGGTTTGCCGATGTTTTTATTGTTTTTGCAAAAGTTGACGGCGAGAAGGAAAAGTTCTCCGCTTTCGTCGTCGAGCGCAGCGAGAATTGCCGACCCGGCAGCGAAGAGCACAAGATGGGAATCAAATCGTCATCGACCACGCCGCTCATTTTGTCCGATTGCAAAATTCCCGCCGGCAACCTCATCGGCAACATCGGCGACGGTGCGAAGATCGCATTTAATATCCTGAATGTTGGCCGCTTCAAGCTCGGTGCATCCGTCACCGGCGGTGCGAAACTCGCGATCCATGAAGCTGTTCGCTATGCCAACGAGCGACATCAATTCAACAAACCGATCTCATCGTTTGGAGCGATCAAACACAAACTCGCTGAGATGGCGATCCGCACGTGGGTTGCCGAATCGATCACTTACCGCACGGTTGGGATGATCGACGCTCTGATCGGCGATGGCGCGGACAATGCGAAGAAATTACAGTCGATCGAGGAATACGCGGTCGAGTCGTCGATCAACAAAGTCGCGTGCAGCGAGGCGCTCGATTACGTCGTCGATGAAATGGTCCAAATCTATGGCGGCTATGGCTACTCGGCAGATTATCCTGCGGAAAAGGCGTATCGCGATTCGCGCATCAACCGCATCTTTGAAGGTACTAATGAGATCAATCGCCTTCTGATTCCCGGACAATTGATGAAGCGTGCGATGAAGGGTAAACTCGGTTTGTTACAAGCCGCAAAGGCATTGCAGGACGAAATTCTGAATCCGCAGATGTCGTTCGATGAAGATACGAGCCTGCTCGCCGCCGAAACTAAATTGGCGCAAAACGCCAAGAAGATAGCTCTTATGGTGCTCGGAACCGCAGCCCAGAAATATATGATGGCGCTCGCTGATCAGCAGGAAATTCTGCTCAATTGCGCTGACATCATCATGGACACTTATCAAATGGAAACGGCAATTCTGCGTGCCAAGAAATACGCGGAGAAGAACGGCGAGGAGCCGGCCGGACGCTATATCGATATAGCATCCGTCTACTGCAACGACGCCATCCAGCGGGTCGAAGCGAAGGCGAAAAACACGATCGCCGCGATGGCCGAGGGCGACGAAGGCCGTACGCTGCTTGTCGCACTGAAACGGTTCACAAAAAATAATTCGCCGATCAACACCATCGCCGCCCGTCAGCGGATTGCTGTCACGTTGATCGAGGCGAATACCTACGCATATTGAAAGTCGGAAATTGGTTAAATCAAAAAAGCCCCGGCGTGTATAAAACAGCGCCGGGACTCTCGTTTAACTGACTGAACAGCCCAATTTAGTAATTTCGGTATGTGCGTCGAGCGTATTCAGGCCTTACGTTATATCGGCGGACATAATTTTTCGGGCGCTGTTTGTGGGTAAAATAGGCGCCGCCGCCGGCACCGGCCAATCCACCGATCAACGCGCCTTTTCGACCACCGATCAAGCCGCCGACAAGCAGCCCCGCGAGGGTTCCGCCACCTATGTTAATAGATTTGCGATGACGCCTGTAGAAATTCGGGCGTTTGTAAACCACGACCTGACCGCTGCGCGTTCGATAATACCGTGTCTGTGCGAATGACGTTGTTGCTGCTAGCGGCAACATCACCGCGAACGTTGTCATCAGTATAAATGCCGTAATATATCTTTTCATGATAAAAATTCCCCCTATTTTGATTGCCCACAAATGTTGTTGACGCCCTGTTAACCGCAACCATTGTGCCAGACAAGTGAAATCCGTTGGTTTACAACACTTTATGTCATGCCGATCATTTATTTAGAACACATGGATTACACGAAATCGGCTATTTCCCAACCTTATCGTGCGATTTTGCGATGCCATTCGTTTTTTGGTGCGTTTCGCGATATGCAGTAATGTCCGTATGTGAAATTAAAAACTTTATTGACATTCATAAATCTTTGTCATAATCTCAAATCGATCAAAAGAGATGCTAATGCGAAATCAGACGCCAATATTTGTTAACCAGACGTCAGATCGACGCATTGCTGATCTGTATCCATACGTATTTATTGGCTTTATCGTCATTATTATTCCGTATGGATAGTGGCCTTTTGATGGATTTACGTTAAGGTCATTATCCGGGAAGGGTGATGACTTTTTTTGTTTCAACAAACGGTATGAAAAACGGATAATTTAAGAGAAACGACACGAAGAGCATCTTTGGGCTATTTTGAACATTTTCGCCGATCCGTATTAGTGTAATCGCGTTAATAGAATGGAACGAACAATCGAAAACCCGCGGGTGGAGATCGACGCGATCGACATCGAATTGCTGCGGCTTCTGAATATGCGGGCCGCGATCGCTCTGCGCGTCGGCGCGGCAAAAACCAGCGTCGAAACTTCGCTGTGTGACCCAAACCGCGAAAAAGAGGTTTTATCGCGTCTGCGTCAGGAGAACACCGGTCCATTTGACGAACACAGCATCGACAACATCTTTCAGCGGATCATCGACGAATCCTTGCTGCTTCAACAAAGAACATATCAGAAACCTTTCGCGAATTCGGACTCTTTGGAAACTGAAGTTATGCGTCTGACCGGAAAATCGCGAGTTGCGTTTCTGGGCGACCGAGGCACTTTTAGCGAAGAGGCCGCCCTGGGAATATTAGGAGATGGCTGTCAGACGGTCTCTTTTCCTACATTTGAAGATCTCTTTACGGCAATCGACGTTGGCAAAGCCGATCTTATCCTGACACCCCTTGAAAACAGTTTGATCGGGTCGGTCCACCGCTGTGTCGACCTTTTACTGGACAGTTCTCTGCACATCATTGCCGATGTTATCCTGCCCGTTTCGCATTACTTGGTCGCATGTCCTGCGGCATCGATGGATACGATCCAAACGGTCGAATCGCATCCTGCGGCGCTGGCCCAATGTCGACGGTTTTTTGCTGCATATCCGCATTTAAAAAGCGTACCAGCAGATGACACGGCCGGAAGCGTGCGGCGTGCCGTTGAGAGTGGAGATATTACCCGTGCCGGAATCGGAGGTAAGCGAACGGCTGAGATCTATGGCGGCAAGATCCTGCGTGAACATTTGGAAGATAACAGCGAAAATTACACACGCTTTGCGCTTCTCTCGGGCAACCCGGAGAATGAAGGTACCGGCAGTAAGATCTCGATTGTTTTGAAATTGAAGAACCAGCCGGGAGCGCTCCACAATGCCCTCAGCCCGTTCGTGCGACGGCGCATCGATCTGCTAAAAATCGAAAGCTTGCCGATCAGAAATTTGCCCGGCCAATTTAATTTTTATCTCGATGTGCGGGCACCGGCTATCGAGGGTGATTTGAGCGGGGCTCTGGATGAGATCCGGGAGCAGGTTGAAGAAGTCCGGGTTCTCGGACGCTATTCGACGATAAGACTGACGGCGATAAACTAACAAATAACTATATGATACTGGTCCTTAAGCCAAATATTGATGAGACGACGCGCGAATATCAGCGTATCGAGACTCATCTCAAAAATTTTCAAAACATCGAGATCCTTGTCCATAATTTTCAGGGAACCGAAAAACTTTTAACCGAACTTCATCTTATCGGCAACACGGCGGCCCTGTCGGTCGATGAGATGAAGAGTTTCCCGGGCGTCGAGCATGTGATCCGCGTGTCCGAGGTGTATCGCGTCTTGGGGCGGCACAAGGACGATCATCGCCCCAATAACTTTACGTATAACGGCGTAAAATTTAGTCAGGATAACCTCAATGTTTTCGCCGGTTTGTGCGCCGTTGATTCAGCCGCGAGCGTAGAGGCCATGATGAAAGCGCTTCAGGAGTGTGGTCAAGTCTGCACGCGGATGGGAGCCTACAAACCGCGGACGAGTCCGTATTCATTTCAGGGCCACGGTAAAAATTGCCTACCATACGTGTTTGAGCTCGCCGGAAAATACGGGATTAAGGTCATTGCGATGGAGGTCACGCACGAATCTCATGTCGACGAGATCAGCGAAGCTCTCGACGCGACCGGAAATTCTACGGGCGTAATGCTCCAGATCGGTACGCGTAACACCCAAAATTTCGAACTTTTAAAGATCGTCGGACGGCAGCAGGAATTTCCGGTTTTGCTCAAACGCGGTTTTGGTATCACATTGGACGAGTCGCTCCACGCCGCCGAATACCTTGCGAGCGAGGGCAATCAGAAAGTGATTTTTGGACTTCGCGGAATGAAGACAAATATTGGCGATCCGCACCGGAATATTGTAGATTTCGCACATATTCCGGTCGTCAAACGCCTCACGCGTATGCCGGTCTGCATCGATCCCTCACATTCGGTGGGCGGCCGATTTAGAAGCTCGGACAATATCCTCGACATTATGCATATCACGGCTCAGGGCGTGATCGCGGGTGCCAATATGATTTTGGTTGATTTTCATCCCGACCCGAACGTCGCTCTGGTTGACGGCCCGCAGGCGTTGCGGATGAACGAATTACCGCAATTCCTGGAAGACGTGCAGATCGTTAGAAAAGCTTTTGAGCAAAGACTCGGGCTTTTTCAAGGATGATATGTACCAGTAAAAAATCCGGCGGTCATAGCAGACCGCCGGGCGTTTGCTGATAAGAGCAAACCAGAGTTATCTATTTCGATAGCGTCGGCGCGTGTAATGGTTCTTGGGCCTCTGCTTATGGGTAACTACAGCACCGGTACCCGCGCCAGCGACTCCGCCTATCACGGCGCCCTTTCTTCCGCCGATCAAACCCCCAATAAGCGCTCCGCCAAGTGCACCACCACCGATATTAGCCGCTTTTCGGTGTCGCCGATATAAATTGGGCCTTTTATAGGCGTAGGAACTATGACTGCGGGTCCTGTATCTGCGCGTCTGCGCTTCAGCCGTTGTGGCCATGACTGGTAAAAGAATCGCTAGCATTGTACCCAAAATAAAAGTTGTAATATATTTTTTCATTTTTTCCTCTTTTTGACTTCATTCCTTACGCCTTTAGACCCGCAATCGATGTGCCATAGCTTACTAATACCGCCTTTTACTGACTTATAGTGTATTGACTAATACAAAAAAAGCCGTTTAATACCTAAGGGGCCGTAAATAGACCGGATGGTGTTAACAGTTGCGACATTTCATATGAAATAAAACGCCTCGCGGCCATTTCAAACCACGAGGGGTTTTTCTCAAAAAGATTAACGGCGGTTAATACCGGCGATAATAGTTTCTGGGTCTTTGTTTAGCCGTAAGGATTGCACCGCCGCCCGCTCCGGCCCACGCACCGATCACGGCGCCCCTTCTGCCGCCGATGAGGGCACCGATAATCGCTCCGGCGCCGGTCGCAATTCCTATATTTAATGCCTTTCGGTGGCGATCATAGACGTTTACCCGGCCTGTATTCCCGTACTGACCGTTATCATACTGATAGTCACGGTCTGAATATTGCCGGTTTTCAGTTCGGTATTGGCGGTTGTACGAATTGCGATATCGAGTCTGAGCAAATGAGCTGGTCGCCATCGCCGGAATCGTTACGGCGAGCATCGCGGTCATCAATAATGTAGTGATATATCTTTTCATTTTATTAATCTCCTTGTTCAGATCGAAGGATCTTCCCTCGTTGCGGATACTAACCGCAAACCGTGTGCCACATAATGAAAAGTGTTCTGATGAAAAGGTTTATACGCGCTTTGGCTGAATTGAGACAGTTTGGCTTGACCAAATAGGAATCCAAATTAACGTTCTCGTGCGGACTATTTTGAATTATCCGGCTTTGGCGTCGAACGCTTTACCGTCGCATCATAGTTTAACTCCTCGAAAAAAATGTATCCGTTTGTGACCACAAACACGCCACAAAATCGCGTTTTGTATCCGTTTCCGCTACCGGCCGGGACAGCTTTGGGACAGCGATGAAAATTTGTAACCGATTGTCAATACACATCTTACCCCGTCAATATTCGTCAATTTGTGCTTGTCCCGTGTCCCACGCATTTTTACATTTATGCTTGCCCGATTTCCGCAAAAATGACAATACAAACGTACCACATGTTGCGTATATTGCCAATAGTCTTATCTGTGCAATAAATTATATTGATTAATAGCCTATATGTTTGGCCCAACCTTCGGGGGCATCTATTTCGGTTTTGCAAGCTCACGATTGTATTGCGGAGCGGGACCGTTAAGACATCCTCTTTTTTGTGTGCTAAAATTGCCGCATGAACGACCCAAGCGCGAATAAATAGTGCGCTTTATCCTATTACGACCGGCTGTCTAATGCTAAAAAATCCGATACACGAGCTTGTTCTTTACTTTGATCTGGAATGGGTGCCGGACGCCGCCGGGGCCAAGCGTCTGTTCGATCTTCCTGACGAGACGACCGAGATCGAGGCGATGCAGGCGTTGTGGGAGCACTCTAACGCATATGATGAGGAAAAGAAGCCGCGTCCGTTTCTAAAATACATGTTTTCGCGGGTGGTATCGATCGCTTTTCTCTCGCGGAAATCGGTGTTTCGCGACGGGACGCGCGTAACCGAATTCTCGCTCAATTCGCTTCCGAAACTGCCGCTCGAATCCGACGATGTGGACGAAGCGTTGATCATCGACCGGTTTTTGTATTTCATCGGCGAGCGGCGGCCGCAGCTTGTCGGGTTTAACTCGGCAGAGTCTGACCTGCAGGTATTAATACAACGCGGAATGGTAAATGAAGTTACTGCTCCTGCATTCAACCATCGTCCTCAGAAAGCATGGGATCCGGGCGACTATTTCAAAAAATGGGATAACGAGGATCATTTAGATCTTTTGAAACTCTTTTCGAGTGGACAAATGAAGCCTAAACTGGACGAGCTTGCCAAGCTATGCGGTTTTCCGGGCAAGATCGACGTTAAAGGCGATCAGGTCACCGATCTCTGGCTTGCCCGTGATCTTACCAAGATCGTCGAATACAACCAGATCGACACATTAAATACCTACCTCGTCTGGCTGCGCGTCGTCTATTTTGCCGGCCAGATTGGCGAAGAAGATTATATCAACGAGCAAGAGCAATTTCGCGACTTTCTCGAGAATGAAACTCAAAAACCTGAAAAAGCGTTTCTCGCCGATTTTCTCGCAAAGTGGCCAACTTAAACTAATGGACAAGAAAAATGCGGCAAAAGGTGACAAGCATGAAAGGCTCTTTAGCAATACCATTAAGAACGAGCTTTCCGTCCTGTCCAAATTGAAGGAATATTTCGGTATCGACGGGGGCCTAGCAAAGGCTTACCCAACCGGAAGTGCTGGCGGCAAAGCCGATGTAATCCTTAGTTTTACAGGAGGAAAACATCTTAGCGCGAATGTTAAGTCATTCGGAAAAGTTGGGGTGAACCAGGCAACGCGAGGGACGGTTCATTCTTTTGTAGACCATTGTAATCTGCCAGATCTAAGTGCTTTATTGGAGCAAGCTGTCGTTAGGAAATCTCGAAAAGGTCGCGTTATTCTGGATAGTGATAAAGAATATGTTTACAAGAGCCTTGCGCCCAAAGCAAAATCCATAGTGCAGTTCGCTTTGGCTAGAATCGAAAGGCCTGAACTCTTAGTCTTATATGATAATGTTGCGAATATCATGTACTTATATGACTTGTCGGCCCTGTTGGAAGACCTGTCGTATGAGGTTACCTTTTCGAAACCGGGAAATATTATGATTGGTGAGTATTTTTTATTTCACCGAAAGGGAGGAGATGGGAATGACACCCGGTTTGAAAAAACGTCTTCAAAACACCCTGGGAATGACTTAGCCGTTAAATTACTTTGCAGAAAATATATAGCGAACAACGAACCCATAGTTTCTTACAAACCAAATGAAAAAAAATCAACCTTAGAGGCGGTAAGTGTGACCCCGTCCCTCAAAAAAAACTGAATTCATTATTTGGCTTTGCGCCATCTATGAGATACTTTATTAGAAGCGAAACTATGAAATTGTTTGAAATATATCCAGAGAATTGTTTGAGAACAATGGAGAGAATGGACGATGACTGTATCGATATGACGATAACGAGCCCGCCGTACGATGATCTCCGCGATTACAACGGCTATCACTTTCCAGTCGAACAGATAGCGACATCGTTGTTTCATAAGACAAAGCCCGGTGGCGTTGTGATCTGGGTTGTGGGTGATAGAACCGTAAATGGTGATGAAACGTTATCAAGTTTTCATCATGCGATAACCTTCCAAAAAGCTGGGTTTAAGGTTCACGATACTATGCTTTATATGAAAAATAACCCGATCCCTAGTGACTGCGGAAAACGCTACCGGCAGGCATTTGAGTATATGTTCTGCTTTAGTAAAGGGCAGCCAAAAACATTTAATCCACTTACTGAGCCAACCAAATCAGCAGGACAGAAAATAACGGCTTTTCGCATAACGGGTAAAGGTAGAGGTAATGTCCCTGATGAAGATATAGGTCGTGAAATCAAAACTGAAAGAAAGCGAAGTAATATTTTTGGATATAACGTCGGCACGTCATCGTCGAAGGATAAAATTGCGTTCCAGCATCCCGCGATTTTCCCCGAGCAGCTTGTTTCGGATCAGATAGTTAGTTGGACCAATGAAGGCGATATAGTTTATGACTGCTTTATGGGAAGTGGAACGACTGCCAAAGTCGCGCATCAGCTAAAACGTCTTTGGGTGGGTTCGGAAATTTCAGAGGAATATGTAGAGCTCGCAAAGAAACGCCTTGAGCCGTACATTGACGCAAAGAATTTTTCGGCGACAAAATAACAACCAACTTTGCAATAAGCGCGTCTATAAATTGTTCAGATAAATTTCTTCTCTCCTCGTAATTCAGGAAGGAAAAACATGTATATGAAAAAAGTTTTGTTTCTCGCAATTGCCGTTTTTTGTTTTACAGGCCTTATAAATGCTCAGCCACGGCCCGTCGACAGGGCGCCGACGGTTGCGGCCAATACGCCGGATTCGTACGGGGCGAGGTACGAAGGCGGCATTTTTGGATCGAGCGAAAAGGAAAAAGGCACACTCAAATTTGACGACGCTAACCAGCGAGTCGTTTTTTATCGCGAAGGCGGTAAAGAGATGTTTTCGATTCCATATGTTTCGCTTGTCGTGATATATCCTGATTCAAAAGACAGCGTACCGCAGTCGGGCAAGGTCATCAGCCATTTGCCGCTGCCGGGAGCCGGTCTTGCGAGCCTGATGAATAAGAGCACCAAATACGCAAATCTCACTTTTGACGATCCTGACATCGAGGCCAAAGGAACGGCGAGCTTTAGATTCGACAATAAGGAGCATCTCCTTATGTTTATCGATAAGCTCGGGGCTAAAGCCAAAATGAGGCAGCGCGGCGACGCATACTACAGGCCGAGGACCTCATCGGTCTTTTAACTGTTTAGTTGAGGTCGCCGAACCGATGCTGGAGGATCGCCGTGATCGCGATCGAGGCTGTTTCGGCACGCAGAATACGGCCGCCAAGTGTCACAATCGCAATGCCGTGCTTTGCTGCGGCCCTTAATTCAGAATCATCCCAACCGCCTTTTGGTCCAAAAATGGCGGTTATTTTTTTATCAGCAGCTATTGCCTGAAAACCTTGTCCGTCACGCTCCGAGAATAAGATCGCGTTTTCACCGTTCAGGTTCGAAATCAATCCGTCGAAACCGGCGGGCTCGCCGATCTGCATAAGCGTTGCCCGGCCGGACTGTTTGGTGGCTTCGAGCGCGATTCGCCGCCAACGGTCCATCCGTTTTTCGGCATCGCTGAGCTTTACGTCGCAGCGGATCGTGTTTAAGGGAATGAGGCGTGTTACGCCGAGTTCTACGGCTTTCTGAATTATCAGATCGTACTTTTCGCCGTTCATAACGGTTGCGGCAACAGTGATCTCGAACGGCGATTCGGGCGAAGACGGTGCGATCTCTTCCATCACGACTAACGTGGAGCTATTCTTGCCGATGTCCTCGACCGTGCAGTGAAATTCGTGACCGGTACCGTCAAAGATCGAAACCTCATCGCCCGCCCGCAGACGCAGGACGTCTCGCAAATGCCGTGTTTCATCGACGTCCAAAGTAACGCCGCCCTCGGTAAAACCTTCTACTGGCGCGAAAAATCGCCTCATATTCACCCCGTTTCCGCCCGGACCCGCCCGAACTTATCCTGAAAATCCTTTGACCGTTGGCGAAGATCTACCCAGTTATCGAAAACTTCGGGCGTTTGCAGCCAAATGGTAAACCATTGGGCGATCTCGGCATTTATTTGCCGTGTGACAGGATCGATCCTGGTTCGCCCGGCAGTCTCGGTAGCCGCGAGTTTGCCTTTGATCCCGGTATCGCGGACGAGCCGCATGCCTTCCTTGTCGTTATCGCTCGCGTATTTTCGCCGCAGCGATTCCAGATCGCGGATCGACCGGAGAGCGCTGAGCAGGCCGCCGATGTCGAGTACGCCTCGAAACGCCGCCTCGTACGGCCGGTTGGAGACGCGGGCAATGTAGAGCTGCATGACCTCGGAATGCCGAAGTTCGGCCCCTTCATCCGCGAGAAGTCGCGCTATCCGCATCGGAGAATCGACAGCACCGTGGCCGTACTGGTCGCCGATCACCTTTTCGATCGCCTCGATCTCAGCGCCGCCGATGCTCTCGCAATCGAGCTTTTCCCATACCTCGATTATCAGATCGTCTTTTGTACGAGCGAGCCACATCTTTGTGAGAAGAGGAGAGGATGAGAAAAGGAGAAGGGGAGAAAGAAAACGGATTCGTTATGCAGAGCTATACCCATAGCCAATCAATAACGATTTCTGGTTCGTCTCCTTTTCTCCTCATCTCCTCATCTCCTTTTCTCCTCTTCTAATTAGCGTCTTTGACCATTCCGATCAGTTCGGTCGACGAATGGTCCTTCGGGTCGCCGACGATGGCGACCTGTCCGCCAACCTCCCGAACGATGTCGCGTTCCGGTACGGTTTCAGCCGTGTAATCGGTGCCTTTAGCGTGAAAATCGGGACGTATCGCGCGTATCAACTGCTCCACTGTAGGCTCATCAAAAACTGTCACGAGATCTACGAATCGCAGCGAAGAGATGATCTCCGCACGCTCGTTTTCGGGCATATACGGTCGCGATCCGCCCTTGAGGGCCCTCGCCTGGCGATCCGAATTCACGCCCACAACGAGAATATCACCCAGCGCCTTTGCCCCAGTCAGATACCGCACATGGCCCACATGTAACAAGTCGAAACAGCCATTTGCGAGCACGATCGTCGCTCCGCTGGCACGGGCCGCCTCGACCTTTTCAACAAGGCCGGCCCGCGAAAGAATTGGAGCTGATGAATCGGACATTCTGAGTTAATTGGTGTTAGCTGACACCGCGTTGCTTTCGCTACTCTCAATGGATTCGAGCACTTCGCTCGCGGCGGCGGACGATGTCCCCTTTTTCATTACGACGATTCCGCCCGCGTGGTTTGCGATCGTCGCCGCATCGGTGAAACTCAATCCCGACGCCAGGCCGAGAGCATATGCCGCGATAACCGTGTCGCCCGCACCGGTTACGTCAACCGGTTCCGTAGGGCCGACCACACCAATTTTCAATGGCGGTTGACCGTTTTCAAACAGCGTCATTCCTTGATTGCCGTTAGTGACGAGCAGGGCTTTGTAGCCAAGCCGCTGCCTCAAAAGCGAACAATCATCGGGCCCAAAATTTTTACCAAGGATGTGTTCAACCTCGTCGCTATTGGGTGTTGCGCTCGTCGCATCATGGAAATTATTAAGGCTAAACCGCGAGTCAACGATAAGAGGTATCGCCCGGTCGCGCGAGATCGCGAGAGCATCCTCATAGATCTCCGGGAATACGGCGCCATAATTGTAGTCCGAGATAATTATAGCGTCAGCCACATCGGCGACCGACGCCAGGTAATGCCTCAACGTTGATTTCAGCCCGGCCGAGAATGCCGACGAATCTTCGTAATCGATACGGATAACCTGCTGCCGGGCGGCATAGTGCTGTCCGGCCAGAACGCGTATTTTTGTAGTGGTCGAAACCTCAGAGCGGCGGTTAATATGCTGCGTGTTAACGCCGAGATCTCGCAAGGCCTCCAGTAGACGATCGCCATTCGCGTCATCGCCGACGCAGCCGATCAGCAGCGGCTTTCCACCCAGCGACGCAACATTTACCGCAGCATTCGCCCCGGCGCCGGGGCGCGTTTGCGTGGAATCATGCTTTAGAATGAAAACCGGAGCCTCGCGCGAGACTCGCGAGATCGTGCCGTGCAGGAATTGATCGGCGACGATATCACCGACTATGACGACCGATTTTTGGCTGAATACTTCGCCAACTGTTTTGCTGAGAACATCCATCGAGATATTGAAAAATTACTATAAAATCCCGCAATAAACAAAAATGGCTGAGGGTAAAAACCTTCAGCCATTTGGTCTAAAGCTAAAAACGGGCTTTTAGTGAGTGTCGTAACTGGCTACTGGGAAATCATTTGGCGATCCCCAGTTATAATAATTAGGCGCGCCATTAAAGCGGCTCTGTAGCACGTAAAATACGCCGGTAGTGTCGCGCCAGACCGCTATGTCCGTTATGCCGTCACCATCATAGTCGTTTTGTACGTTCAGATCGGTGCCGGTTGCCCCCCACTGCGTTGCGATGTAGCCGCCCGTACTCTTGAGAACATACCATGTTAACGGCGACCCCGGAGTCGGGCCTTCGCGAACAACGGCGTAGTCGGTCTTGCCGTCGCCATCGTAGTCGCCCGGTACGACCAGATCATTAGGTAATCCCCAGGGGATGATCTCGGCCGCTCCGTTGCTGCTCTTTAATGTATAGAAGATAGATTGGCTTGTCGGAGTTGCTCCCGGACGCTGGACGCTGAAATCGAATTTTCCGTCGCCGTCGTAATCGCCCGGCGAAGTATAATCGGTCGAAAGCCCCCACGTCGCCACCGTAAATCCTCCGTCACTGCTCCGTAGGACGTACCAGACAATCGTGCCGTTGGTCCGGCGTGCTACGGCCAGGTCGGTTTTGCCATCGCCGTCATAGTCGCGTGCTACCGGCTCATCGCCCGATAATCCCCAGGGAATTGCCGCAAACGTTCCGTCCGAACTCCGCAGATAATACCAAATGCCTGTCGAATCGCGCCAGACGGCAATATCACCCTTGCCATCGCCGTCAAAATCACCCGGTGTTATGTAATCCTCACTGGCTAGTCCCCAAGGTTGGACGACATATCCACCAGTGCTTTTATTGATATACCAAAGATTCGTACTCGGGCGGAATATGGAAAAATCGGCCTTACAATCGTGGTCCACGTCCATTGCTTCACGCAGCCTAAGGTTTCCGGTACCCGGACCTGTCGGACCCGGACCCGACGGCGGACATGCCTGTGACCAAACAGCCGTCGAACAAAGAATCAACAATCCTACAAGCACACCAAATCTAATGCTTTTGGCTAAAAAATTAGTCATTGTAAATCACCTTATATACCGAAAATGTCCTTAGGGATCAACTGAATACAGTTCCGAAAGACTGTGAACCTTAAATATACTACTTTTGATACGCTAATTGCAACAAAAACTGCGAATGGCCGACGGAGCAATTTCAGCCAATATTTCCTAATGTTTTCAAGCAAAACTAATCACTTAGACGTTCGCCGATGCACAAAAGTTGGAAGGGTGCAATTATTATTTTCGATCAATTCCGCGATTGGCTAACTGTAAAATTTTGTCCGCCGATCGAAATCGTGCTCGACCTGGTTATCGACGGGTTTACCGTTACACGAAAAGTGACAGTGCCGGCACCGCTCATCAAATTAGGCGTTAAAACATGTATCCAATTGACGCTGCTTGTAACAAAATAATCGCAATTCGGGCCGGCCGGCACGTTTACCGTAAACACGCCGCCCTTTGTTTGAGCTTTCATCGATCCGGTGCCGACTGTAAAGTTACAGACCGTCGGATTTTGCATCGCCTTGAACACATTCAGCCGTCCGCCGCTTTTAACAATGCCGTTCCAGGCGGGGAGCAAGTCGACATTGTTCATCAGCGATGCCTTGAGCGAGGCGACGGAAAGATCGGGCCTATATGCCGATAACAGCGCCACTGCTCCTGTCACATGCGGCGTCGCCATGGACGTCCCGCTAAAGCTGCTGCTGTAGCCCGTCGGCACCGTACTCAAAATATTGACCCCAGGGGCGGCAAGATCCACCGATATAGCTCCGTACTGGGAAAACGAGGCCTTGTTGTCATTGGAATCCGAGGCTGCTACGGCAATCACGCTGGGACTCGTGTAGCTGGCCGGATACGAGGGCGTAATATCGTTATTCGAACTCGAGTTGCCGGCTGCAAATACATTCAGGACGCCTGCGTTGCCGAGAGCATCCAGTCCGTCCTTAGTCGCCTGATCGTAGCCGCAGGCCTCGGTGCAGCCACCATATGAGTTGTTGGTGGCTCGAATATTGATGCCGCGGAGCTTCATCATGCGAATGTAACCGTAGGCGTTCACTAGCATCGCTGAGGTAGTGTCGTCATTAACAGTGTTATTGAAAATTTTGATGGTCATGAGTTTCACGTTCCAATTAACACCGACTACTCCGACCATGTTGTTTCCAACGGCGCCGATGGTTCCCGCCGTGTGCGTCCCGTGAGCAGCCGAAACGCCGCTGTCGAGGTCTATAGGGTCTGAATCATTGAAACGGAAGTCCCAGCCGTAATAATCGTCAACGAACCCGTTGCCATCGTCATCAATGCCGTTGTTTGGAATCTCACCGGGATTTGTCCAGGCATTTGCAGCGAGGTCTTCATGTGTGTATCTCATGCCCGTATCGATATCGGCAACGACAACGTCCGAACTTCCGGTGCTTAGATCCCATGCCTGCGGCGCAGAAATCTTAGTCAAGCCGTACATTCCGCTCGAAATAAATTGCGGGTCGTTTGGCGTTAGGAGCAGATGGTAGTAGAAATTGGGCTGAACCGATTCAACGGCGCCAAATTTTTTATACTTTTTGATGGCATCGTCTACGCTGACGCCGAGCGGGATTCGTACCCGCTGCCAGCCGAGATCACCGAGGTCCTCCAATACTGCGGAACCAATCGCCCGATTGGCGAAACGTGCGTTATCCGAAGCCGCACCGCCGACGAATTTCACAAGCAGTTCGTCCGGGACGTACGATCCCCGCGGCGCCATTTGAGCGATCGCCGAACCCACAGCAAATGTTAGAAAGATAGCCGAAAAGAATACCCGTATTGAAAATATTGCACAATTCATGACGATATAACCTTAGGCATCTGGAGTAAGGCAAATTTTGGCTGCCAGCAACTACAAAAAACTAAATGGAGGGGAAATGGGGCGGCTAGTGGGGCTCGAACCCACGACCTCCTGAACCACAATCAGGCGTTCTAACCAACTGAACTATAGCCGCCATAAAACAATGGAAA
>JAYUDV010000164.1:0-1826 GCA_043739565.1 Chloracidobacterium sp. | reverse complement strand
ACGGCGGCATGATCGACGATTTTATCGACCGTCATCGCGGCGTAAAAGAGGTCCAATACATCGTGCCCGAGATGGAAGACATTCTCGGCAACACCTTTGGCGTGCTCGTCTATCAGGAACAGATCATGCAGCTCGCCCAAAAGCTGGCCGGTTACAGCCTCGGCGAAGCCGATCTGATGCGGCGTGCGATGGGCAAGAAAAAGCAAGAGGAGATGGCGAAGGAGGAGAACAAATTCGTCGACGGAGCGGTCGAGCGAGGCATAAAAAAGAAAACGGCGAAAGAAATTTTCGACCTGATGGCGAAATTCGCCGATTACGGATTCAACCGCAGTCATTCGATGGCGTACGCAGTGCTCGCCTTTCAAACGGCATATCTCAAGGCTCACTTCCCTGCCTATTTTTACGCGTCCGTCCTCTCGCACGAAGCTCAGGATAGCGCGAAGGTTTACAAGTATTCGACCGAATTAAAATCCATGGGTTTGCAGCTTTTGCCGCCCGATGTCAACGAGAGCGGCGAGGGTTTTACGCCGGTCGATAATACGGTCCGTTACGGCCTGACGGCGATCAAAGGCATGGGAACCACGAGCGTCCAGGCGATGGTCGAAGCGAGGAAAAGCGGGCCTTTTACGTCCGTTTACGATTTTTGTGCTCGGCTAGGCTCGGGAGCTGTTAATCGCCGGGGCCTTGAGAGTCTGATCGCGGCGGGAGCGTTCGATTCGCTGATGCCGGACGAAACCGATGCGGGATCGTGGCGGGCACGACTTCACGCGGCGATCGAACCGGCTCTCGCCCAAGGTCAGCGGCTCGTCGAGGATCGTCTGCGTGGGCAAAACGCGTTGTTCGGAGTGGTCGAGGCCAGCGATTCGGCGGCTGAGGTCATGCCGCACGCTGAGCCGTGGCCGCAGACGGAGCTTGCCCGACGCGAGAAAGCCGCGGTCGGATTTTACCTCTCGACGCACCCGCTCGACAATTACAAGGACCTGCTCGCTGAGATGAAACTTAAAGCTATCGCGGAGTTTGACGACTTAAGATCCGGCGACGTGGTAAAGATCGCCGGGATGATCACCGGTTTGCAGATCCGCACCAGCAAACGCGGAAACCGCTTTGCCCAGTTTCGTTTCGAGGACCGCTCCGGCGGGATCAAAGGCGTTGCGCTGGGTGAAAACTTTAATAAACTCAGCGGTTTTCTGGTGGATGACGGAATGTTTATCGCCGAAGGTAATATCGAAGCCGCCGAGGGCCAGGAGCCGACGCTGAAGATCAACAATCTCAAATCGCTTGACGAAGCTGAAGCCTCGCGGGCGCGGGCGTTGAATATCACGATTCCCGTTGAGACTGCGGACGGGGCGTACTTCGAGTCTTTATATGGACTGCTCGAACGCGATCGCGGCCGCTGTAATGTGTTTCTGACGATGAATGCAGGCGAAATATTGGTGAAACTTGAGGCTGGCGGGTTGAGCGTCGCCGGCAGCCGCTCGCTCCAGCGTGAGCTAGAGACGCGCGGCTGCACGATTCAGTGGATTCAATAGCAGAATTGAAACCACAGATGGACACAGACTGGGAAAGGCCCATTTGTCACAACGGCATCGTTTAACCGGGGTTGGCATCTGTGTTTATCTGAGGTTAATTTCTTAGAGGGTCTGTTTGAGGTATTATTAACTCATATGGCGACAACCGCATTTGAACGCGTGCAGATGGCGCGGCATCCAGACAGGCCGTATGCACTCGACGTCATTTCGACACTTTTCACTGATTTTATTGAGATCCATGGCGACCGGCGATATGCGGACGATCCGGCGATGGTCACGGGTTTTGCACGCCTCAAC
>JAYUDV010000163.1:0-5020 GCA_043739565.1 Chloracidobacterium sp. | reverse complement strand
CAAACGGCTAAATTGCCATCAGACATATTTCTTTGGGGGGCACTCGGGTCGATCGGCGTTTCGCTTTTTTTTGAATTGAAGGGCAATGGGGAAAAAAGCCGCTTCGTCGGTCAGTGGGTTTCGCCTTTTCTGTTGCTTGGGGTTTACAACAAACTGGTGAAATTGGCGGGTTCAGACCGGATTAACAAATAGCCGGGTTGCATGGTCACCGGCAATAAGCATGACAAAGGGGTGTGAAGCCGTGAATAAACCATTCGGTTGGTTAAACCGCTTCAGGATGCCAGACAGAAATATATGGTAAGCAAAGATTTACCGAACGAACAAGGGAGGCAGTAATGGACAGAATATCGGAATTCCCTTAGAGATTCTGTCCATTACTTACATTTTTCGATTTTTCAAGGAGTTTATTTATGTTCAGCAAACCGGATTACATAATTTTAATTGCAGCCTTCGTCTCTTTTTTATTCTCGGTTTCTCTATGGTTCGGCGTGTTTGGTGCGGACAATAGAGATGCCGGGATTTTTGTCGGATTATGGGTGCCTTCCATTCTTGGCTTTGGTCTTTTCTTCAAGGCGAGCGCGAAAGGAAGGCAGATATGATGACGAATTTCATCTTTATAGTCGGTTTACTCGTGGGTGCGGCGGTTTGTTACGCGCTGTTTGCCTACACAATTCATGAAATGGGTACTAACGATAAAACAAGTAATACAAAATAGAGAGTAAGAAGTAGGCAATAAAATGATTGTAAATATGAACAGTTCGCCAGTAAGTTTGATGCCTCAGCGGGTACCACAATTTATATATGCCCGTAATGAACAATATCAATCAAATAAAACCATTGAGAGCGCAGCCGAAGCGAAGTTGCCGACAAAATTCGGAGAGTTTCGGATTATCGGCTACCGCTCCCTTGTTTCTGATGAAGAGTTTGTCGTTTTGACTCGAGGTATTCTTGAGCCCGAAAGTCCGGCACTCGTACGCATTCATTCGCAATGTTTAACCGGAGACGTTTTCGGCTCGATTAAATGCGATTGTGGGCAGCAGTTCGAAGCAGCTATGAAGCTGATCGCTGAAGAAGGCTGCGGGGCGATTGTCTACCAGCAGCAGGAAGGACGCGGCATCGGCATCATCAACAAAATTCGAGCTTATGCCCTTCAAGACAGTGGAGCGGATACTATTGAAGCAAACGAGCGTTTGGGTCTGGATGTTGATTTACGTCGCTACGAACAATGCGCCGAAATTCTGCTTGATCTTGGTCTAAATTGCGTTCGTTTGATGTCGAACAATCCTGAAAAAATTCGCGCGCTGAGAAACTGCGGATTAGAGATTGTCGAGCGCGTGCCGCTTTTAATTAAGTATCACCAAAATCTAACACGCTATTTGAAAACAAAGCGGGATGAAATGGGACATCTTATCAACTTACCGGCAGAACTTTATGATTGAGAAAGAGATTAAGTTAGAAGGAAAAACCGTGTTAATCATTGGTGCCGGGCGCGGTATTGGGCGGCGTACCGCCGAGCTTTTTTCTGAAGCTGATGCCAACGTCGTCATTAGCTCACGCGACGAACTCGAGTTGGCCGAACTAGAATACAAACTCAACACGAACGGCAATCAAAACGTGTTGGCTTTAACCACTGACGCTAACATTGAGATGGACGTGAAAGCACTTGTAGATGAATCAATCGAGAAATTCGGCTCGATTGACTATTTAATTCATGCGGCGGGAATGGGCGTCCTCAAACCGTTTAGCGATATTACGTCCGCCGATTTTGATAGTTTAATAAACGCCAATGTCCGAACCGCTTTCAATGTTCTACAAGCCGTTTTGCCCCAGATGGCAGCGCAGAAATTCGGGCGCGTGGTAGCGATTCCAGGCATTCTCGGCAAAGCGCCGATGATGCAGGCTTCCGGCTATTGTGCGGCAAAATATGCGCTCACCGGCATGATTAAATGTCTCGCTCAGGAATATAAACGCCACGGGGTTCGATTTTCTTTGATGCACTTCGGCGGCGTTGATTCCTCATTTTGGGACAGCATCGAGATGAAAGTTCAACGCGACAAAATGCTTTCGGTCGACGCGGCTGCGCGCAGCATCTACTTTGCCGCGACGCAGGAAGGCGAGGGCGTGATGTCAGAAATTATCCTCGTGCCTGAGTCGCATCAGATCATTTGACGAAATGTCGGGTCCTAACTCCGCTTGATACAAAATCACTGGAGATTCTTCGCAAAGAAATCGAGGTTACGCTCCCAGGCTAATTTGGCGGCTTCGGCGGCGGCGGGCGGCGTGGTGGGCGATCTGATCAGGATCCATGACGCGGGATTTTATGCGGTTTGTGCCCGGCCGATTCGACACCGCTCGACATAAATGTTGACGGAGTCTGGCTGACCTAAAAAATGAATAAGGCTTCGTTCTGCCCGAACGAAGCCTTAGATGTTTCAATCAGATATTTGAGTTGAATTAGACGCACGGTGAGAGGCCTAGCCGCTGATTTACTCGCTCTATCCGGCGACATGGTTTGGCGATTATTCTTCTGGATGGTGCTTTTTGTCGTGGCCGGTAGTCGTGGTGAAGGTCAGGTCGGTGGAATGACAATCGTGAAATTCGGCATGCCAGACGTCTTCGTGATCGACGAGTAGGATCGAGAATTCGCAGTGGGGCACGTGGGCAACGGCGCTCTCGCCATCATGGAGATGAGCGAACTGTGTGCCTCCATCCTCATCCAGGTGAACATGTGTGTCCTGAAACAAAAATACGACGACCTCATGCCCTGTCTTGTTGTGGACATCCATATCCTCGCCGTCCTGATGCGCTCGTACCATCGTCGGTACGGAAAACGCCGCTACTGCGATCAATAACGCTGACGTTGCACAGGCGATTAGCGACTTTCTAATTACATTTTTCATAATTTTCCTCACTTTGTTTTTTTTGACTGATTCAGATACGTATTTAATTCTGGGATGCTATTTTTTACCAAATGCCACGTTTAAGCGCAATATTTAAAATCAGATTGTCGATTTCGACGCAAGACACTGCGCTGTGGAATACGCGGAAAACCGGTGTTCCACCGTTAACGGGCGAAACACCGGTTTTTCCGTTCTCGGTTATCCGTTAAGCAGCGGGACGCGACAGGATATCGGCCAGGGCCTGGAATCGGGCCTGATCTGATCTACTCTTCGCTTGGCCGGCGCTCTTTTCCAGCATGTTCTTGAGTTTGGCAAATTGGGTCTGATCCAAACTCCGGGCCTCGACCGCATTACGCAGTTCGGCGATCTGGTCGGCGGGCAAGGCTCCGGACCGCTCGATCTGGTCGATGTATGCGAGTGCGACGGCCTCGTTTTTGGGCCACACTATCCTTTGCTGGTTCTGGACGTTGAGCTCCGCGACGCGGACGGACTTGGCGGCGTCGATCTCGTTTTGGGTGAGGAATTTCGACGGCGTCAGCTCAAAGATATCGAGGCCGCGGGCGATCTCGGACGAATAGATATGGCCGTTATACCAGTAGGCGGACCATGAGCCGCCGAGCACGAGATTGTTTGGATCGATCGGCCCGCGGTCAAAATAGGCGATCTCCTTGGGATGATCGGCATCGGTAAAGTCCATGATCGAAATGCCGCCCTGATACCATGCCTGGACCATAATATCGCGGCCCGGAACCGGAACGATCGATCCATTGTGAGCGACGCAGTTCTCAGTGTCGCCCTGAGCTGACGGCATCTTGTAGTAGCTCGCAAACTTTAGCTTGCCCGCCTCAATGCGAAAGATCGAATCGGCCCCCCAGACGTTCGGGTCGTTTGCACGGCAGCGCGCACCTAACCCGCCGCCCCATTCGTCTGTAAACACGACCTTTTTGCCGTCATTTGAGAACGAGGCCGAGTGCCAATACGAGTAGTTTGGGTCGTTGACCGCGTCCACCCGCTTTGGATTGGCCGGGTCCTTGATGTCGAGCAGGATGCCGTTACCCTCGCAAGCTCCCGCAGCCAGACCGATCGCCGAATATACGGTGATGTCGTGGCACTGGTCGGTGGGCGTTGGCTTGTCCAGCGCGCCATGAGTGCCTCCGTTTGTCAGACCGGCGATCTCGCTCGTACGCGAATCCATAAAGATACGCGGGCTGGACAGGACCTTTGCGTCCCGAGGAGCCTTGACCGGCACCTTTATCACGTCGATGCGAAACAGGGCGGTATTTGGGTTTTTATCTGGCTTCCCACCAGAGCAGCCGGCCAGCTCTTCGTTTTGGCGGACAAAAGAGGTGCCCGAGACGTAGAGGTAAACGTTGTTCTTGTCGTTAGGATCAGTAACGAGCGTGTGCGTGTGCGACCCGCGGCAGGTCTGGACGGCTCCCACCTGTTTTGGATTTTTGATGTTCGAGATATCAAAGATCCTGACGCCGCGAAAACGATCTTTTGACGCTGCGGGAAGCCCCGGCGCAGTCTGGACCGGAAACCCTGCGGCACTGCAGTCGAGACGGCCGTTCGGCATTTCGACCGACATGAACATGAGATTTTTATAAACCGACACGTCGCCCTGGCCGCCCGGGCAGATGATGGTTGTCAGCAGAAGAGCATTTGCCGGGTCGGCAATGTTATAGATGCTCATCCCGTAAAAGTTGCCCTGAAACAAGTGATTGCCCTGAAACGCCAGATCCGAATTTGCAAAGGCGAGACCGGCGAGAACCAGCTTCATCGGTGGGGGTATCTTTGACGTGTCACCGGCGATAATGCTGGCGCCCATGTCCACTTTGGGGTCGGCAGGGTCGTTAGAAAGTTGAAACGCTTCGGGCTTCTTCATCATCTTCAGGAGCCTAAGGCCCGACGCGGCTTCACCTGCGTCGTACATTCCCGGCTTTAGCTTCGCGCGCGGATCATTTGCATCCGAACCTGTCATCCCCGCCGGCAGCGGCGGCGCCGGTTGAGGTGCGAATGGATTCGGCGGCGGCGGTGCCGGAGTCGGCGTTTGAGCCAGCGTCGCGGCTGAAAAACACGAACACAAAAAAAGCGAAACTGCTAATAAACGGAAAGTGTGT
>JAYUDV010000162.1:0-12288 GCA_043739565.1 Chloracidobacterium sp. | reverse complement strand
TTGCCCTTTATCTAACATCGCCGATCCGGAAATTGCGTTTGGCGACGCAAAAGCTTGCCGATGGCAATCTGTCAACGCGGGTTGCCGGTCAGATCGGGCGTCGCCGCGATGAAATGGCCGATCTCGCCCGTGATTTTGACGTGATGGCCGAGCGGATCGAATCGCTTATTACGTCGCAGCAACGGCTTAATCGCGACATTTCGCATGAGCTGCGTTCGCCCTTAGCGCGCCTAAATGTTGCGCTTGAGATCGCCAAGCAAAAATCTAATCCAGAAACGGCTCCAATGCTTGAACGCATCGAGACTGAGTCGAGCCGTTTGAATGAGATGATCTCGCGACTGCTGATCCTAGCCAAACTCGAAAGCGGAAGCGAGTTGATCGAACCCGTCCGGATCGATCTGGCCGAGATGGTTCGCGAGGTTGCTGAGGATGCGAATTTCGAGGCACAGGCCAAAGGGCGTTCGATCAAGGTTTCGGCGAATCAACCCTGCACCGTGTTGGGAAGCGAAAATCTCCTCAGAAGCGCGATCGAGAATGTGCTGCGAAATGCGGTACGTTACACGGATGAGGGGACGGCGGTCGATGTTACTCTGATCGGACAAAATGGATACTCGGTCCTAAAGGTTTCGGATCATGGCGGCGGCGTACCCGATGACGAGTTGGCGAACTTGTTTCGGCCGTTTTACCGCGTAGGCGAGGCCCGTGAACGCAAGACGGGCGGTATCGGTCTGGGGCTTGCGATCGCGGAGCGAGCTGTCAAGGCCCACAAAGGAACGATCGCCGCCCGAAATACGGCGGATGGATTGCTCGTCGAAATTCGGTTGAATAAGGAAGCCTGAATACGGTTTTCTAAACCGCCCTATCGCGGCGAGCGACGACAAATGACTTCACCGCCAGAACCACAAATGCCAGACAGACCACCGCCATCGCGATCTGCGACACGACCGCCGCCGACATTGTCAGATCGCCCAATTTAGAGACGAGCCGCCCTGCGGGCATAATAAAACCCAACAATGCCACTACAATTGCGGCGTGCATCAAGTGTTTTCTGAGATTTTCCTTTGCATTAGCCAAGAGACCGAGGATGAATAGCACGACCCCGAAAAAAGCGGGGATCAACGCCGTCACGCTGGCCTTTTCGGTCGTCAGGCCATAAATGTATCCAACGGCTCCAATTAGAGTTAATAAAGTACCGCAAATAATGGAGATAAAAGGCATAGTGTTTATTTCTTCTGTCTCGGCAAAACGATCGACGAGGCATTCTTACCGCCAAAAAATACGCGTTCCGTCGCTTTTTGAAAATCGGCCTGCGTTCCCATCTGATAGTTATCCATATATTTCTGCGGATTGCGGGCAACCAATGGGAACCATGTGCTCTGGATCTGAACCATGATGCGATGGCCTTTTTTGAACGTGTGCAAAATTCCCGGCATCACGTACGACAGCTTTGTCGCGACATTTGGCGTAAGCGGCTCGGGTCTTTCAAAGCTGTTTCTAAACCGTGCCGGCATCGGTTCGCCGCGAAGCAGCATTTCGTAGCCGCCCGGCTGAAAGACCGAAAACGCCGAATCCAACGGAGCCATTAAATTGGCCGGAAATTTGTAGTCATCCGGAAAAACGTCGATCAGCTTTACGACAAAATCCGAATCGGTGCCGCTCGACGAGATAAACAGATTCGGTTTAATGTCGCCCGCTACCGTGACATCGTCAGCCAAAACGTCTGTCTGATAGGTCAGCACATCGGGTCTGCCCGACGCAAAGCGTTGGTCCTCGGTCATAAAATCGCGGGGATAGTTTCGCGTGATCTTTTGCGTGTAGGGAACCGGATGCATCGGGTCGGAGACGTATTCGTCATATCCTTCCTTAAGTTTTGGAACTTCCCACGAAAGTCCTCCGTTCGCCGTTAAATATAAAGATTCCTCTGCCACGGCTGATTTGGGGTTCCAAGAATCGAACGATTTCCATTCGTTCGTGCCGGTATCAAAAACATTCACCTCTTTGATATTCGAGATATCGCCCTTGTCTTTCAGGAAATGGTTAAAGAATGGCAGTTCAAAAGTCTTGCGATAATATTCGCCGGTCTTCGCTCCGAAATATGCCGTTCCGAGCCAGTCACCGTCCGAGCGGTTCCAGCCGCCGTGAAACCACGGCCCCATCACCAGAATATTGAATGTGCCCGGATTTTGGGCCTCGATATGCTGGTATGTTTGCTGTGCACCATAATTGTCCTCATCGTCGTACCAGCCGCCGACCGTCATCGTGGCGCATTTGACGCCGTTGAGTTTTGGAAGGACGTTTCGGTCCTTCCAGTACTGGTCGTAATTCGGGTGCGGCATCATGTCGTCCCAATACGGCTGGCGGACGCCGATGCCTTTTTCGTAGCTGTCGGCGACCTCTTTCAGCCCGCCGGCCTTTACGAAATAATCGTAGCCGTCCTGAGTATCACGTCCTTTCCACGGCTTGATGTAATTCCGGTCACCGGTCGGTCCGGGCATAGGTTGAAAACCGGTGTAGAACCAGTAATTCTGTGCCAGAAAGAGTGCCCCGTTGTGATGCATGTCATCGCCGTGGTACCAATCGCTGACCGGTGCCTGCGGCGAACAAGCCTTTAAGGCCGGGTGCGAATTGATAGAACCGGCGGAGGTGTAAAAACCCGGATACGAGATCCCATAAGTTCCGACGCGGCCATTATTGTTGTCAATATTTTTGATGAGCCAATCTATCGTGTCATAGGTGTCGGTCGATTCGTCCGTAGTACCCGGATTGCTTTGGGCGGTTTCAGGACGCACATCCACGAATTTGCCCTCGCTCATCCAACGCCCTCGGACATCCTGATAAACAAAGATATAGCCCTCTCGCGCAAAAAGCTCGTCCGGCCCCAGGCTTGTCTTGAACTGGTCATTGCCGTTCTTGTCTTTGCCGTAGGGGGCGACGCTGTAAGGCGTGCGGCTCATCAGGATCGGCCACTTTTCCGCCTTGCTCTTTGGCTCGTAAATGGACGTAAAAAGCTTGACGCCATCACGCAAGGGGACCATGACCTCGCGCTTGGTGTAATTATCCGTTATATATTTTGAAAGTTCAGCCTGTGCGGCGGTCGGGGCAGGTGGCTGCCCGAATGAAACCGAGGCAAAAACAGCGAGGAAAAAAACGGCAAACGTCGATTTTATAGACATATGGACTTCTAACAGAATTGGGATTATCGGACATCCTCATTTTCGCTTAAATGGCGGGTAAAAACAAATGGTTGGCCCCACTACGATCACTCTTTCTTATGCGAAATGGATCTCCGCAGCGAGGGCTTGAATTGGGTGTGTAATTAGAATTATTTAGGGAGGGGAAAAACAGGTAATTATTTAGAACCCGAGACGACGCTTCCCGGCCGATTTGCGGCATTTATCCTGATAAGAAGCTTGTTAGCGAGGTCTTTATTTAGAGGCACGAGTGCGGCGTACTGTTTTCTGGCCATTGTAAGGTTGTTTTGCTCGACATAGACCTCGCCGAGTCCTTTAACGGCATAGGCGTCTTTCGGATCCAAACTCAGGGCAAGATGGTACGAGTCGATAGCGAGGCCGTATTGCTTAGTTTTTGCATAGGCATAGGCCAAATAAAGGCGATTCGTCACGTTCGCCGGGTCGAGTTCGGCGGCTCGTTTGTAAGCCGGGATCGACTGAGCAAACAATCCGCTGTTGTAATATGCCTTTGCCAATTCACGGTATCCGGTAAAATTTACAGGGTCGAGGTCAAATGCTTTTTGGAATGCGGCTGCGGCGGCGGAGTGGTTCTTTTTTCTCTCGTTGGCGACACCCATTTCGAAATAAACCTGAGCATTCTTCGGATCGTACCCAATCGCTTTGGTATATGCCGCGATCGCATCGTCGTAATGTTCGAGATAATCGAGTGAATTGCCGAGGTAAAGATACGCTTCGACAAAACCGGGTTTACTTCGGATCGCGTTTCGAAACGCGGGGATCGCTCGCTCATATCTTTCGAGATTGTAGTAACAAAGTCCAAGATTATAATTCGCCGCCGGTTCGTCGGGAGCGATCGCAAGAACTTCTCTGAAACTATCGATCGCGGCTTCGATCTGGCCGCTGTTGAGCTGTTCGAACGCCCGGTCGAATATCGGTTTCGGAGTTTGAGCGTCCAGAAAGCTGCAGCAAAGGAGCATTGCCCAAAAGGCGAGCGAAGTTAACCTTAAAGTCTTCATAACGATTCTGAAAACGCCTAATTGCATTATTTTTTCAGAATTCACGAATGGATCATTAAGAAAGAAGACCGTGTTTTTCGTTGACGGGTTGCTATGCCAAGTGCTATCCAAGGATGTTATCGAATGCCGCCCGAATGTTGAGCCGGTGTACAGTCAGGTTTTCGAGCAGATCGGCGGGCGAGGATAAATTTATCCTCGCCGCTATGGTTTTGAGAACGTTTTCGTTATTGACCGGAACGCGAGTTGTACGGCCTATCGTTAGTCGCAGGTTATGATCCAGTGAGGAGAGAAAATCGTAGCCGGCGCGCAGGTTGGCATAATTGTCCGGTGTAAGCGAGCCGTTCGCGGTCAGGCGCCCGAGCATAAAGATAGTTGAGCGGTCAGCGTCGTCATCGGGGATGTTGTCCCGGAGCTGGAGGTAGCGCATCGCAAAATAGACATCCAGAGTACCACCGGCCGCATATTTAATGTCGATCTCACCGCGACGGAGCAGTCCTGTGTACTGCTCTTCGAGAGCGAGCCGGACGCGGCGAGTTTCCTCGCAAAGTTCACCCGAATCAACGGCTCCGGCACGCTCGTGAATGACGTGTCGGGTCTCATTTTCGACGTTGTATCCTATGCTCAAATCGCCGCCAACGGCACGCAGTTTTACAAACGCGAGCATTTCCCAGATCACGGCGGTTTCGCCCATGTATTCTAGAAATGCGTCGATCGAGATCGCACTCATGCCCTTCGAGCCAAATGGACGGAGCCGCAGATCAACGCGGTAAAGATTGCCGTCGCGAGTCATCGACGAGAGAGTAGAAACGAAAAGCTCGACGGCACGGCCATAGAATTCGGCGGGCGTCAAATCGGCCGTCGGATTTTTTGGGTCGAAATAAACGATGATTAGATCAAGATCAGAATCGTAATCAAGGCCTCGTCCGCCGAGTTTGCCGAGAGCTAAGACGGCGAGATCGAGCGAAACCCGGTCGCTTCGGCTCGCGGTTCTGACGGCGAGTTCGTCGCGAACGACGCGCAAGGCGGCGGCGATGCTCGACTCGGCAAGCTTAGTCTGTAGGCGTTTGGCTTCGCCAATCGTTATTTTTGCAAAAATATCGGCAACCACGATCTCCAGCAGAAACTTCGACCAGGTTTGCCGCATCGCCGATAGGCGGTGGCCGAAATCCCGCGTCGATTCAACCGTCTCCATCATCTCGAATGCATAATCAGGCTCGGTAAATTCGGCGTCCGGGTCGGGAAGCTGGTTGGCCAGGGCGGGATTTGCGGCAAGCAGGGCTGAGAAATGGGGTGAAACCGACGTAAGACGATCGAGTACTGTTAGGTTTAACGGGCTCGTCGCAAACCGGACGTCAGATTTCTCGATCGACGCCATCAGATGCGCGTAGGCGCGTTCCTGAGCGTTAGGGACGACCGTCGAACTTTCGACCTCGATAACGCCGGTTTCTATGGTTTCGCGGAAAACTCGGGCGAAGATACGGCTGACGTTGCTCGTATGGGTTTCGATTAAAGTGTCAAAGTCGCCTCCGATGGCGAAAGTCACGCGGCGGGCGAGCCTCTCCCGTTTTTCCGGATTGTCCGGCACGGTGTGCGTTTGGACGCCGTTCTCCATCTGCAGAACATGCTCGGTGCGGCGGAGAAATTCATAGGCGGCCGACAGTTCGGTCAGATCAGTATCGGTCAGATATTTTCGGTCGGCAAGCCGCGACAGGCTGATCAAGGTGTGAGGGCTTCGGAGCCATTTATCGCGGCCGCCATAAGCGAGTTGCAGAGCCTGGGCGATAAATTCGATCTCGCGGATGCCGCCGCGGCCGAGCTTGACGTTGTAACCACGGGCGTTGGCTTGACCTAAATCTATCTTTTCTTTTGATAGGCGGACGTTTCTAAGCGACGATTCGACGGTTTCCTCAGCTGAAAATATAAGACCCTCGACCCGCGAAAAGAAGTCTCCGAAAAGTTCGGCGTCGCCGGCACAACCGCGCGAACGGATCATTACCTGCCGCTCCCACGCCCGTGCTTCCGTTTTGTAATACCGGATAGTTTCCTCAACGGAGAGTGCAAGGGCTCCCAGCGTACCGTACGGACGGAGACGAAGATCAACGCGATATGCGGCACCTTCGCCGGAGGGTTCGCCAACGAGTTTGGTAGTGTATTCCGCCAGTTTTATGAAGTATTCGCGATTCGTGACCTGTCCCCGCGTGCCGATTCCGGAGGTGTTACCCTCGTCGGAGTAAAGAAAAATGAGGTCAATGTCAGACGAATAATTGAGCTCTTTGGAGCCGAGTTTGCCGAGAGCGGTGATGCAAAACCGGGCCGGAAGTGTACGGCCTTTATCGTCGGTTTCGAGCGGCGGGCCAAACCGGTTATCCATCTCGCGACGGGCGAGCTTTAATGCGGATTCGAGGATCGCATCGGCGAGATTAGATATTTCCCCGGTTATCTCGGCCATCGTCGCTAATCGACGGATGTCCCGAAGGTAGATACGGAGCAGCTCGCGTCGGCGAAATCGTGCAAAGAGCACTTGAGGATCAAACTGAGAATTGGTCAGCGAAAAACGGGCAAGCGATTCGATTAGGTCGTCCGTGCCTCGGATCGATGTCTCGGAGCGTTTACGATTGAGCCACCATAAATAGTCGGGATTTTGCAGCAGAGTCGTTCCGAGCAGAGGGCTGAATGCGGCGAGCGTCAAAACGTCCGACAGTAAACTTTCTTTTTTCAAAAGTTTCGCGTACTGCGACGGATGATTTTCAGCTAATTGGCTGAGAAAACGTCTTGCCGCCTCAGGGTCGGGCAGATTCTTTATCAAAAAGTCTTTGCGTTCCATCTTCGGAAACGAATTGTATCAATTTCGTACTTTTTTATCTTGTAGCCTAGTATCCTCTCGGTCGAATTAAGCATCTTCGCCGCCTTTGCGACATTTCCGCGGGTTGACTTTAGCGAATCCTGAATAAGATCGCGTTCAAATGCGGTGACCGCCGATTCGAGCGTGACGCGCATTTCGGTTCCGCTGACCTCGGCGGTTTGCAGCGTCGGCGGCAGATGATGGCCGTGAATTACATTCGAATCGCAAACCAGAACCGCACGCTCAATGGCGTTCTCGAGTTCGCGGACGTTGCCGGGAAAGTGGTATGCGGTCAACATGTCTATCGCCGGGGTCGAGATTCTCAAGATCCGTTTATTGTGCTCTGCACCATATTTTTTTAGAAAATGCTCGCCCAGCAGCAAAATGTCGGCTTTTCGGTCGCGAAGAGGCGGCAGAAATATAGTAAAAATATTAAGACGGTAAAAAAGGTCTTTGCGAAAAGTGTCCTGAGCGACCGCTTCCTCCAGATTCTTGTTTGTCGCCGTGACGACCCGGACGTTGACTTTGATCGTTTCGGTGCCGCCGAGCCGCTCGAACTCGCGTTCGTGCAGCACACGCAGCAGCTTTATCTGCGTCTGCGGCGGCAGTTCGCCAATCTCATCGAGAAAGATCGTGCCGCCGTCGGCCCTCTCGAAATGGCCCTTTTTTCGCTTGGCTGCACCTGTAAAAGCACCTCGCTCGTAGCCGAAAAGCTCAGATTCGATAAGCGTCTCGGGCATGGCGGCACAGTTGACCTTTACGAACGGCCGCTTTGAGCGAAGGCTATTGTAGTGAATGGCTCCCGCAATAAGCTCCTTTCCGGTGCCGCTCTCGCCGCGAAGCAGGATCGTGGCATTTGAGCGGGCGACCTGCGTGACCTGATTGTAAACCTGACGCATCGTACTCGAATTGCCAATTATATGGCTGAAATCGTTCTTTTCTTTAAGTTCCTGCTTGAGGTGTGAGTTTTCTTCGACTAGTTTGCGGCTCTCTTCGCGCTCGACGTGTTCCGCCCGCAGCGTCTGAGCGATCACGGCGGCGACGATCTCGAGAATCTTCACGGTTTCGTTCGCCGCAGCCGTTTTCGCACTGTCAAACGCAAGCGTGATCGAGCCTACACATTCGGCGGCGAGCAATATTGGAATCGAGGTCAGCGTAACTCCCGACGTTTTGTCCGCTAGAAAATCTAGCGTCGGTTCGTCGTTAACAAGCAATGTGACGGGTTCGACACGATCAATCACGCGGATCAGGGCGCTTGACGTTGCACGCAGCTCTAGTCGGCGAAAACTCGCCGCCTCGATGCCCACGGCGGCGATAAGATCCAACCGTCCGGACTCGTTCCGATACAGGCACACAAAGCCGTATCGCGCGGCCAAATTAACTTTTAAGCGGTCGATTATCAAGCCGCAATCCGTACGAATGCCGCGCGATTTAGCGGTTATCAAAGCTATCCCGGCAAGTAAATCCAGTGTACCTGACTCTGTTTCAGACATAAATGTAGGGGTTTTGGACATTTTTGGTATCGTCTCGCAAATTGTAATCGGCAATTCATGTGAAAAACAACTCTTGGACATATTTATAACTGACACGCCATAATTTTACCCGCATTCTTACAAAAACGTCACCATTTGGACTATGCGCATTATGCTTTAGGAAAACACGGGCTGCTCAAATGCCGACCCCGTTTCTTTTTCTGCTATACACTAAGTGCGTGGACGAAAAGATAGTAATACAGGTCAACCCGGCGGCTCAGAAGATGCGGCTTGAGGATTTTTTGCTTGACCATTTTAGCGGTTTGAGCAAGATGTACCTTCGCGATATTGTGAAAACCGAACGCTGCGAGGTGAACGGCCGATGGGAGAATCGCGGCTATCGCCTGCGTTCGAACGACCTGATAGAGGTGGTCGTCGACCCGGATCGCGAAACGGCCATGAAGCCCGAAGATATCCCGCTCGACATCGTTTTTGAGGACGAACACATTGTCGTCGTAAACAAACCTGCTGGAATGCTGGTGCATCCGTCTCACCGTGAGAATAACGGGACGATGCTCAACGCGATTGTTTATCACTTAAACAAGGAAATTTTAACGCAAAGACGCAAAGACGCAGAGAAAGAGGGAAGCGGAGATGAAGATAAATCCGCATTCCGCATTCCGCAATCCGCAATTATAAGGCCCGGTTTGCCGCATCGTCTCGACAAACAAACGTCAGGCCTTATCGTCGTCGCGAAGACTGCACTTGCACATCGCCGTTTATCCGCCGACTTTATGAAAAAGCTTGTCGAAAAACGGTATCTCGCACTTGTAGAGGGCATTATTGAGCAAGACGAAGGAACGATCGAGGCACCAATCGGCCGGTTTGCGGAGCTAAAACAGTGGAGCGTGAAAGCAGATGGCAAGCATTCGGAATCGCGATTTTGGGTGCGTGAGAGATACACGGATACGACTTTGATCGAACTCGAACCGGTCACGGGACGGACGAACCAACTGAGAATTCATTGCGAATTGATCGAACATCCGATCGTCGGAGACGTGCAACGCGGCGGCCGCGAAAACTCGCGTTTGTGCTTGCACGCCTACAAGCTGGCGTTTCAGCATCCGTCGAATGGCGAGCGGATGGAATTTCAGAGCGATGCTCAGGACGGCTTTTCGCTTTTATCAAATCCGTATTTAATCAAACGCAGCGACTCTTCCTTAATCAACCCGATGCCCGGAGCGTAAAACTTAAATTCCTTGCCGGCTTCGATCTGTGAGCTGTCCTCGGTTTTCAGACAGTTTTTGAACTCGCCCGCTGGCACCTTGAGCGTTTCTTTTAGGCCGATGATCTCGCCCCTGTCCATTGCTTTGCCTGGAGCGATCTCCTGGTAATACCTAGCCTTAACTACCGGCAAACCGGGCATGGCAAGCCCAAATTTAGCGCCGTTTACGCCTGACAGCCACGCTCCCTCGTGTTTTATGACTTTGTCGTTCTCGTAAATATCGACCTCTTCGCCGAAGTAATAGACGCTGTTCGTCCGGCGGCTTATAGCGAAAAAATTACGCGAGATCTCGGTTAGGTGACCGTTTTTCGATTCGCGTTCCTCGACAACGCGGGTTTGCACGCCGTCGATCAGGCGCGTTTCATTTTTGACAGTGATAATAAGCTTTTCGTCGCCATCCGCGAGAACGAGAACGTAACCCGGTTCGAGTATGAAATAGGGGTTGCGGCCCGTCGGCCCTAGATCCGGTTTTTCGAACGAAAAATCGGCAGCCCACGAGTCATCGGCAATCTTTTGGGCGTTTGCCGCTGTAACGGCAAAAGATGTAGTCAAAATGGCAAAAAGCAGCGTGGTCAACGTTTTGAATTTATTCATATTAAACTCCAGGAAATCTTGACTTATTAGTGGTCACGGCCCCAGCCATAAAGAGCTTCGCCGGTCATAGCTCCGGTCATTTGACCGTCGGAGAAAACTGTTCCGCCATTGACGACTACGGCCGAAATCCCCTCGGCGTATTGATGAGGAGCGTCGAAAGTCGCAAGGTCGATAATCTTCGATTCATCGAAAATGACGAGGTCGGCGGCAAAGCCTTCGCGGATAAGTCCACGATCGCGGAGGTTGAATGTTTGTGCGGGAAGCGACGTCATTTTGCGGATCGCGTCTTCGAGTGTGATGAGCTTTAGCTCGCGGACGTAGTGGCCGAGTACCCGGGCGTTGTTGCCGTAACCGCGCGGGTGCGGCATGCCGACGTTAAATTCGCGGACGCTGCTGTCGGACGCGATCATCGTAAAAGGCTCACGCATGATATTTTTGACATCGATTTCGCTCATCGTTCGGTAGACCATACCGGCGCCGCCCTTGTCGTACATTTCGAGTATCTGGTCGATCTGGTCGGTGACCTTGTCTCTGCCGCGAGCTATCTTGGTGATCTCGGCAATGTTTTTGCCGTTAAACTGCGGATTCGGGCCATAGTTGGCGACGTAGGCAAAACTGTAATCCTTAAATCCCTTGTCCTTAAGATTCTTTTTCATTTCCTCGACAATTTTTGTCCGCATCGCCGGGTCGGCGAGACGTTTGCGGCCCTCGGCACGGCCGCCCGCAACCGCCCAATTTGGCAAGCGAACATCGAGCGAGGTTGACGAAGCGGTGTAAGAATACTGATCGACGGTGACGGTCATTCCCCGATCGCGGGCGGCTCGGACCATACCGAGCGTTTCATCACTTTTGCCCCAGCCGGTTTTGTCGGAAATCTTGAAATGCGATATCTCGACCGGAATATTTGCCCGCTCGCCGATCGTCAGGCTCTCAGCAATGGATTTTTTGACATCGATTCCTTCGTTACGCATGTGGGTTGCATAGATGCCGCCGTACTTTTGGGCGACCTTGGCGAGTTCGACGATCTCGTCGGTTTTCGCGAACATTCCAGGCAGGTATTCAAGGCCGGTCGAAAAGCCAACCGCACCGTCCTTCATAGCCTGTTCAACCAGTGCATTCATCTTGGCCTGCTCCTCAGCGTTCGGAACACGGTCGTCGAGGCCCATCGCTTTTGCACGAACAGTATTATGACCGACAAGCGTGCCGATATTTACGGCCAGCGGCTTTGTTTTTATTCGGCTGAGAAATTGTTTGATATCAAGTTCCGACCCGCCGCAATTGCCCGTGATTAGGGAAGTGACGCCCATGCGAATGAAATTTTCCGCCTTCGGATTGTCGTAAATGTCCTCCGTGTGAGTGTGGACATCGATAAAGCCCGGTGCGACGATCATGTTTTTTGCATCGAGAGTTTGTTTTGCGTTCGCGGCGTCAAAGCGGCCGACTTTCACGATACGCCCGTCCTTGATCGCGATAGAACCGCGAAACCACGGGTTTCCCGTGCCGTCGATGATGCGGGCGTTGATGATGACAAGGTCAAAAGTTGTGTTCATTTGGGCCAATGTGTTTCCAAATGAAGAAAATATGATTAAGACGATCAGTACGGCGGTCAGTTTATACATTTCGGTATTATCGCGCGAGTTCTGCTATTCGTGAAGGACTTTTTCCTAGTCCACCTCCGAGAACTGGTTGTAAGTCGGTCAATCACTATCATTACGAGCCAGAAATGAATGTTTCCGCATTCTCTGTTAGATTTATTGCATTAGCTGATGCGCATTTCCTGAGGAGTAACTAATAGAGTTCTTTGAAAAACCTCCGACTATTTTACAAAGGAAATAGTAAAATAGGGAGCATGAAAAGCAAACAGTTAAGTTTGATGGATGCGGTACTG
>JAYUDV010000161.1:0-12292 GCA_043739565.1 Chloracidobacterium sp. | reverse complement strand
TAAGTCCGGGCGTTCATCTCGCGTTTGCCGAGCGTCACAAAATCCAGGCCATCAGCGATCTCGTCAAACACGGTTTTGTCGCCATCGAGGCTGTCGCGCGACTGATCGACGTAGCCGAGCTTGACCGTTGAGCCAACCTTGAACGAACCCGAATCCGCCGTATCCTGACCGGTTATCAGGCGAAACAGCGTCGTTTTACCAGCACCGTTCGGGCCGATGACGCCGACGATACCGCCTTTTGGCAGCGAAAATTCGAGGTTTTCGAATAGGATCGTGTCGCCGTAACCTTTTGAAACGCCGTGCGCCTCGATGACAATGTCACCGAGCCGCTCGCCCGGTGGAATGTATATCTCGAGATCGTCAGCGTGCTTTTCTGATTCGGTCGCGAGGAGGTCTTCATAGTCGTTGATGCGGGCCTTTGACTTAGCGTGACGGCCTTTTGGCGACATTCGTATCCACTCAAGCTCGCGTTCGAGCGTCTTTTGCAGCTTGTCTTCGCTGCGTGCTTCCTGTGCGAGCCGCGCTCCTTTCTGCTCAAGCCACGACGTGTAATTTCCCTGATACGGTATTCCCTGCCCGCGATCGAGTTCAAGTATCCAGCCAGCGATATTGTCGAGGAAATAACGGTCATGCGTGACGGCGATGATCGTTCCCTCGTACTTTTGCAGATGCTGTTCGAGCCAGCCGACTGTCTCAGCGTCAAGATGGTTGGTCGGCTCGTCGAGCAGCAGAATATCGGGTTTTTGCAGCAGAAGCCGGCACAGAGCGACGCGACGTTTTTCACCACCGCTCAATGTACTAATAATCGCATCCGGCGGCGGACAGCGGAGCGCGTCCATCGCCATCTCAAGCCGCGAGTCGAGGTCCCAAGCATCGGCGTGATCCAGTTTTTCCTGAACCTCTCCCTGGCGTTCGATAAGCGCGTTCATCGCGTCATCATCCATCGGTTCGGCAAATTTGGCGTTGATCTCCTCAAATTCCTTGAGCAGATTGACGGTTGATTGCACGGCTTCCTCGACGATCTGCTGGACCGTTTTCGATTCGTCGAGCTTTGGCTCCTGTTCGAGATAGCCGACCGAGTAGCCCTTGGAGAAAACGACCTCGCCGTTAAATTCCTTGTCCGTACCCGCGATTATACGGAGCAGGCTCGATTTACCCGCGCCATTCAGCCCAAGCACGCCGATCTTCGCACCGTAGAAAAACGATAGATAAATGTCCTTTAGGACAGGCTTTTTGTCGTAAAACTTACTGACCTTGACCATCGAAAAGATGATCTTGTTTGGTTCATTCATAAGAAATATTCACCACAGAGTCACGGAGAACACAGAGATAGGAAAGGTGGTTGCTAAATGATTAAGAAGTCTAAAAAAATCCTCTTTGTCCTCTGTGACTCTGTGGTGCAATTTACTGCGTAATCTGTATTCGTCGTTTAGTAACCTTTTCAATTCTTTCCCGCCGCACTTCAAATCCAATTCCCGGCGCTTCGGGTGCGGTGATCGTTCCATTTGCTGAAACCTCGACCCCGGGCACGATGATGTCTTCGTGCCAGTAGCGTTTGCTAGCGGAGACGTCGCCCGGCAATGTGAATCCGGCCAAAGTGGACATCGCGATGTTGTGTGCGCGGCCGATTCCTGATTCGAGCATTCCACCACACCAGATGGGAATGTCGGCGGTTCGGCAAATTCCCTCGATTTGCTTCGCCTGATTATAACCGCCGACGCGTCCAAGTTTTACATTTATTATACGTCCCGCTTTTAGCTCGATGGCCGCTCGGGTGCCTTCGGGTGATTTTATGGATTCGTCGAGGCAGATCGGCGTCCTGATCTCACGCTGCAGCTTTGAATGATCGAGCATATCGTCATACGCCAGCGGCTGTTCGAACATCATAAGCTCGAATTCGTCCATCCGTTTGAACAAGTCGATGTCATTAAGGGTGTATGCCGAGTTCGCGTCGCCCATCAGCCGTATATCGCCAAAATGCTCACGCACTTGCTTGATAATGTCGTAATCCCAACGCGGGCTGATCTTGATCTTGATTCGTTGGTAGCCGGCGTCGAGCTCGGTTTGGATTTTGCCGATAAGCTGCTCGACCGCGTCCTGAATACCGATCGAGACGCCGCATTCGATCTCGCGGTTTACGCCGCCGATGTGCCGCCAGAGCGGGACGCCGAGTTTTTTCGCTTCGAGGTCCCAAGCGGCGGTTTCGATTCCCGCTTTGGCCATTCGATGGCCGCGGGCCCATTTCATCGCGTTCCAGACATCATTCGCGGATTCAAATTCACGGCCTACAATCATCGGCGCGAGTATTTTCTCGATGGTAACCCAAGCCGAATCGGTCCATTCGTCCGAATAACCCGGCGTCTCTCCGCAGGTCACCTCGCCCCATCCTTCGCCACCATCCGCGTCCCCGACACGAACCAAAATTATCCGGCGCTCATACGTCCGGCCAAAGCTCGTCTCAAAAAAATGGACGAGCGGCAGATTGATCTCGGTTAGCTCTATGGATTTTATCTTCAGCATTTTGGCAAAACTAAAGATTAGTAATTGTGGGGATTAAATGCAATTAGATCGCTTTTTGAATTGCCTCTAACGTTTGCTTGTGGACACGCAGATCCGATAATTTCGGGCTTTAGCCCCAAGATTTCGCTAAACCCGAAGGTGATTTTTGTCGCTGACCTCAACAATGTAAAAGAAAAAACCACCTACTCCACAACCTCAAACTGCACAAACTGCGTCGAGGTCTTAACCTTATCTTTCGAAAGATTGTCTGTAATAACGATCGCTAAAATATAGTCTCCGACCGGCATTTCAGTGCCGAGACTGAGCGAAGCCGTGTAAGCAAGCGCATTCGGATCATTTCGTTTTATTGGAACAAACGGCGTTGGTCTGCCCTCAAATACGGGCTTTCCATCGCGAAATATGCGAATTTGCGAGGTCAGATCGGGCGATTTACCAGCTTGTGCTTTTGCGTTGTAAACCGAGAGCCCGTAGTTCAAAACCGTTCCGCGTTTAAACTGCCTTACTGCGGTATCGTTACCCGGATTCGATTTATCATCAGCCGACGGCGTCATTCCCGGTGACGAATTTCGCTTTTGCCAGACGGAGAAAGGGATATTCTCGAGTCCGACACCGGATAGCGTCAGCCGGTTCTTTTTCAGGTTTGGAACCTCGATGAATTGATTCGCCGAGCCAACCTTCTCCGATTTGTGGTCGCGAAACGCAACCCTGAGCTGATACGCCCCGGGTTTTTTCATCGGAAACACAAAATTAAAGACCATGCCGGTTTTCAAATAGCTTTCATACAAGTCTTTCTTGACCGTCAGCGTAAAGGTTTTAGATAAACTATCGACCGCGTTTCCATTGTCGCCGAATGCGACCGCTAATATATCGAATGTGGTCTTTTTGCCGCCGTCCGGCTCATCGGTGAAGCTCAGATCCTGCGTTCGGACGTGCATAAACGAGCGTATAAATGAGCCGCTTTTTGTTTCATTGCCAAACAGCGTGTTTAGCCGGACCGTGATCTCGTTGACCGCAAACGGCGAGGTTAGGGCCTCAGCCAGACGATTGCCCGGTTTTACCGGACCGGCCTTTTCAGCCTTGTTATCGCTGACGCCGAAAAAGCCGCTGCGATAGCGAACGTTGGTTCCTTTTCGCAGCACCTTAACCACCAGTCTGTTAAACGGCCGCTTTTTAGGATCGAACGTCTCCTCATCCGGCAGATAACCGACGAGATAATAGCTCTGGTCATCCAGTATTTTTCGAATGCCGCCGGACAGATCGTTGTTATTTACGACCGCGAATCCGCCGGTTTCTCTGGCCAGGTATTGCAGGCCTTCCTGAGTGTCGAATATCTCATCTACACGGTCGCTCTCGACCGTCCTGATCTCTTCGGCCGTTCTGCCGCCGGTATCATCGGCGGCCGTTAAACCGGTGACGGCCAGGCCGCGCGCATCCATCGTATAGATCACAACCGACGCCCGGTTTGCCTTGTCAATTAACACGCGAATTGCGTCTAAAACCCTACTCGAATCCCTAAAACCGTTCGAATCCTTTGTAAAAAGCTTAAATCCGTCCGAAAGCAGCATTATCGATTTTCGCCCAGGCAGAGCGGCCATGCCGCGGACGATATAATTGATCGCTCCCAGCGAGCCGGTCGCAAAAACGCTTGCCCGGAAATCGATAAATTCCTTTGCTCTTTCCTCTGGGGTGCTTTCGCCATCAAGCGGCGGCTCGGCAATCTCGCTTTTGGCCTCGAGCGGCGAAAATGTCCCGATATTTCCACTGCCGATCGAGTTCCAACGCACACGCTCGATCGCGGCGTAAAGCTGCCTTTTGTCATTAGTAAATTGCTGTAGCGCGCCGATCCCGGCTCCGGTCCGTATGATCGCGACCAGGTCGCCGTCGCGCATCTGATCATCGACAAACTTCTTTAATGCCCGCCGCACATAATACGTGCTTTCAAACGAAAGCGTCAGGTCGTCAACGACCAACGCTATGGTGCGTTTTACGTTTTCAGCCCTAATTGGCGGCGGCGGAAGCATAACCCCGGCTTCGGGTTTTGGGCTGGTTGTTTTTTGCCCCTCGGTTGTCTCCCGCGTATTGGCAATAAACGAAAAATTACTGATGTCCTGTTTTTTTCCGTTCTGGTAAATCTCGATCTCGTCAGGCCGCAGGTCTTTGACGATCTTGCCGTTTTTATCCGTTACGGTCACATCAACCTGCACCAGTTTGGTCGAGATTTTTACGACGTCACCATCGACGAGCGGCGTCGGACTCTGGACGGGCTTTATGTCCTGTGAAAAAACGAAAGCTACGAAAACCAAAACGACCGCAAATATGGGCAGAAACTTCTTCATGTAGCATTACTCCAAAAGCTTGTTAGATGTTTGTTATGATATAACGGTTTGGATTTATCGAAAAGTTATTCTCCTGGACAAAGCGGCTATTGCCAGTCGCATCAAAAATAAATGATATTCGACCCTATATGTTCCATAAATTTGTAAATCTGAGTATAGCCGTTTTTCTGCTCTCGGTTTTGTTCACGGCCGGCTGTTCGGCGCAGCAGACCGAGGAACGGGCCCTCGCGAGTTTGCGTGCAATGACACGCGATGGCAAGCTGCCGCCCGAAAATGTCGTGGCCGATATCGAATCGCGTTTTGCCGGTAAGAAAACCGGTGCGCTCGCCAAACTGCTACACGCACGCATCCGCTTTGAACAGAATGATTTCACCGGGGCCGCCGCAATACTGAATTCCGACGTTTTTAAGAAAAAAACAAAGGTCGGTGACTATGCTTTGTGGCTGCGCGGAAAGGCGCTGCAAGGCGCCGGAAACCACCCGGACGCTCTAAAGACATTTGAAGAACTGCTCCGCGACCACCCCGACTCGATCCGCGTACGTGATACGAAATTGCTGTTGGCAACATCCGCGATCGCAGCGGGACAGCCGGACAGAGCAATTATCTTAATGCAGGACTTAGGCAACGACCCTGACGCTACGCTGCTTACCGGGAAAGCAATGGACGCGAAAGGCGCCGTCTCGATGGCCGAAAAGTTTTATAGAGCTACGTATTTTCGTTGGTACGGAACTTCGGCGGCAAAAGAGGCGGAAACTCTGGCGCCACATTACAATCAGGCTTCTTTGACTCCGGACAACGATGCAGAACAGATGTATTGGGCTGAGCGCCTTTTTGCTTTGAAAAGATACGCCGAAGCGGCAAAAGCATATGAAGTAGAATCGGGTAACAAGTCTGGACTATACACATCAGAAGTGCGAATCCGGCATCTGACCGCGCTTGCAAATTCTGGGCGCCTGATGGACGCGCAGTCTCTTCTGAATGCTATACCTACCGCGGCTACAGAACGCGAAGAAGCCTATCGCCAGCTTGTGCTCGGATATGCAAAAGCCAGGATGTGGCCGCAGGCTCGATCAACCGCTGACGAAATGCGGCAGAAATTCCCGACCGGTACGCTTGTCGCTAAAACGCTGATCGACGCCGGACTCGCCGCTCGTGACGCTAAAAACCGTACAGACGAAGGCTATTTTTTAAACACCGCTGTTGCCGCTTATCCAAACGCGATCGAGGTCGCGCAGGCGCAGTTTGAATCGGCTTGGTCTCAGCATGAAAGTAATAATTTTGTATTGTCGTCACAGATGTTCATCGAGCATCTCGCCCGATATGCGGACAAGGACACGACAAATCGCGGCAAGGCAGGATATTGGGCGGCACGCGACGCAGAACGAGCGGGTAAGACCGCCGAGGCGTGTGCTGTCTATGACGGAGTGATGTATCGTTACGGGTCAAACTGGTACGGGTATTTGGCCCTCGGCCACCTAACAACGATGAAGGCTCAAGGCAAATGCACCTCGACCGCACCGCCAAATCCGACCGTTGCCAAAGCGGTCGCAAATCTAAAGATCGTAACGGTCGCCGCCGAAACTTCGACCGAAAAGGAAGTGGTACGCATCGAGAGATCCGACGAGCTTTCGACTATAGGCCTTTTCGATTGGGCGATCGACGAGCTAACGGAAGCAAAAAAGACAGCGAACAACAGCCCGAAAATTAATCTTGCACTCGCGCGTTTTTATCGGGTGAAAGGGGAGAATACCGCCGCTTTTGTGGCTCTGCAAAAGAGCTATCCTGATTACGCTCAGATGTTTCCGGAGGAGATGGGCCGCGAGGAATGGTCGATTTTCTATCCGCTGATCAATTGGAACGACATTAAGCTGTGGTCGCAAAATCGCGGTCTTGACCGCTATCAGGTCGCCGGCCTCATTCGCCAGGAATCGGTCTTTAACCCGCGTGCAAAGTCTGGTGCGAACGCCTACGGCCTAATGCAATTGCTGCTGCCGACAGCCCGCAGCGTCGCCAAAAGCTATAACGCTTCGTCAACGCCCAATTCGCCGGAGGACCTGTATCAACCGGCTCTCAACATCGAGCTCGGCACCGCGTTTTTGAAAGATCAGATCACCAAGTTTGGCCGTATCGAATACGTCGCCGTCGCCTACAACGCCGGCCCCGGCCGCGTCTCGCAATGGCGGGCCACGCTGCCCGCCGAGATGGACGAATTCGTCGAGGCGATCCCGTTCAAGGAGACAAAGCAATACGTTCAAGGCATCATCCGCAATTCCGCCCAATATCGCCGCCTCTACGATGACAATGGCAATTTTCGCTCTAACGTCGGCACGCGTCCGTTGCGAGGCGAGATCGATACGCGTCCGCGTGATGAATTTACGGCAGAGTTTCCGGATGTGACTGTGGATGACGGTGGCGGAGAATAATTTCATCCATTTCTAAAAGATTTTTTACGTAAACTTTCTCTTTCGTGATCTTATTCGCCGCCATTGTCTAAAGAGATCCAACAAATAATCCGAGCTATCGATCAGTTGCCGCCCGGCGGCCAAGCCGTCCTCGCGACTAAATCTCGAACCAGGTCTCGCCGCCGTATTGATAACGTTGTGCGATCAGCCGCACGTCACATCCGCCCACCTCGATCATGTCGCCACCGAATTTCGCCGTTCCGGAGCTTCCATTGTCGCCGCCGAATACGAAGGAGCCGTGGGCGTTCCAGCCTTGTTTTCCCGTGTGCTTTTTGATGAATTGTTTAGTCTCAAAGGCGATAAAGGAGCGCGCAGCGTCATACGCGCCCATTCTGACACTCTTATCAAGGTAAAACTCCACGCGGCCGCCCTGGACATCGACACATCCGATGATCTCGATCAATTATTTTCCTTAAAAATCTTGTTGATTAGGTATAACAATGGTATATATTTGATATGGATTTTGAGTACGATCCGCAAAAAAGCGAATTGAACAAATCCAAGCACGGGATTGATTTTGAGGAGGCGAGGGCTCTTTGGGATGACGAAAATTCATTTCAGGCTGACACTATTTCGCAGGTCGAAGAGCGTTTTTTGGTTATCGGCGGAATCGATGGTGTTATATGGACTACAGTAATTACATATAGAGATGAAAATGTACGTATCATTTCTGTTCGACGAGCACGAGGTCAAGAGGTAGAAAATTATGATCACCGCAAAAGAGTTTGACGAGAAATTTGATAATGGAGAAGACGTTTCCAAATATGTCGATTGGTCGAGCGCACGATCCATCCATGAAAAGCCACGGAGAGTTAATATCGACTTCCCAGGTTGGGTCGTTAATCGCCTCGATCGGGAATCAAAGCGCCTCGGCGTATCGCGTCAGGCGCTTGTAAAGATGTGGATCGCCGAGAAATTAGAGAAAGTATAAATTACGGCCCGCTCCACCTTGTCGTCTGACGATTGACGGGGACAAAGAGCATCCATGTAAAACAGCACGGCTTGGGCCGCCGAAATGTAAACGAAGCTATCGCCAACCAATGTATTTTTCTCTTTCGTTTATTGAATTGAATATTCTTAGAAGATCACGAAATCCACGCTGTAAGAACTGTTCCGATCCAACGTCCATCAACCTTCCTAAATTCATAAACCGTTCCGCCACCAGCCATATTAGCGTCTTCAAGTTGCCCCTTGACCGTCAAGTTATCAAGCATCGAAACGGCAACACAACGACCTCGCTGCGTCATTTTTGAAACAGTAAAATATTGTAGCTCTCCCGTTTTTTCCGTCCGGTCCTGAATTTGCAATCGAGTCATCACGGTTATTCTGGGCTTCTGATCAGCGGGCAGCCAAGTCGGATTTATATTAGCGTTGGAAAGAATAATCTTGTCAGTATTCTGGTTGGTTATATACTCGGGCTTCCCTAAAATCAGCTTGATCAGTTCCCGGACGATTTCGGCTCGATCTGTATCAGTTAGTTTGATTTGATTTACCAATTCTTCTTCGTCCGAGCACGGCTCAAACGAAATAGTGAGATTGGTCTGAACTGGCTTCGCTGAAGTTATTTTCGCCGACTTGCGAAAGTTCCTGTCGATCCAGTTCGCTTTCACGGTAATCTCATACTCCCCTGGAAGTACATTGGAAAAGCTGTATTTTCCTTCTGAGTCCGTCGTGATCTTACGAACGCCCTCCGTTTTGGTGCCTTCCTTCAGCGTCAATGTTACATTTACCCCCGAAACCACCGCTCCGAATTGATCCAATACGATTCCATTTATCACTCCAGTTCCCGTCTGTCCTGAAATTACGTAAGCCATGGAAATTATCAGAATAAGTACTTTGTAATGTTTGATAAGAAAATTTTTCATATACTATCTCACCTCACGCCTTTGGATGCGCTTTGTCGTAAACCTCGATCATTTTTTCCATTGAGACTTGGGTGTAGATTTGCGTCGTTGAGAGGCGGGCGTGGCCGAGGAGTTCCTGGATGTCTCGGAGGTCGGCGCCGCTGTCGAGCAGGTGCGTCGCAAACGTGTGCCGCAGGCTGTGCGGCGAAATGTCGTGAATGTCGGCACATAGCTTAATGTATTTGTCGACCATCCGACCGACCGAACGCGTCGTGATCCGCGTTCCTTGATAGTTTAGAAATAACGCCTGCGGGTCGCGGGTCGCGGGCGGGCAACTGTCCAGAAACACGCCACGGGTTGCGTCCATATAAAGCAGCACGGCCTGGGCCGCCGGGTCGCCAAAAGGTACGATCCGCTGTTTTTTTCGTTTGCCCGTCACACGCACCATCCTTTCCCTAAAATCTACATCTGCAATGTTGATATTCGTCAATTCGCCGACGCGGATGCCCGTCGCGTACAAAAATTCGAGTATCGCCCGGTCGCGGCGGCCGAGATCGGTATTGACGTCGGGCGTCTCGATAAAACGGACGGCGTCCTCCATCGTGAGGTGATTTGGCAACTTGCGTTCGATCTTCGGCGTGGCGACCATCTTGGCCGGGTTGGATTCGAGCTTGCCCTCGCGGATCAGGAATTGGAAAAACGTGCGTAAACTCGCGAGCTTTCTCGCAACCGATGTTTTCTTATGATCGGCGTGCAGCCCGGCCATCCATTCCCGAATAGTGAGCCGGTCGATCTCCGCGACCGGCACATCCGCCCGCTTTTCGACGCCAAATAAATGCTGCTTAAATTGCTCCAGATCACTCGCGTAATTCCTCAGCGTATGCGGGCTCACATTACGCTCGTATTTGAGGTGCTGGAGGAATTGCTCTAGATGCTGAGACAGCATAATGGTGAATTGTGAACGGTGAATGGTGAATTTTCAATCCTGGCGCTCATCATTCACCATTCACCACTCATCTTTTTTTTGGAACGTAATATCCTTTTCGCGTCCGGATGCTAACATTCGGTTTGCCCTTGACCGCAACCGAAATACTGCGAAATTCGCCACGTTTATCGGCCTCGGCTTCGGGGTAATAGCTGAGGATATATTGCTGCGCTAGCTCGGCGGAGATTTGGTTGAATGCTTCGTTCATCTCGTTTTCGTCGATGGGGGAATAGACAGCTCCGCCGGTTTGTTGCGTGATCTCGATCATGCGCCGCTCGGCGGTTAGAGCACGGATGTTGGCGTTGCCGCCGCGAACGCCCGTCCGTTTGAAATTCTCAAAATCCTTGGTCTTCACCATATAAACCTGGCAATTATTGACCTGTAGCGAGCGGATCACATCCTCGAGAGTGGTTCGATCGTTGCTGTACGTGTCCTCGCCATCCGAGACGATCACAACTACGCGGCGGCCGTTCGCCGATCTGAGATAATTGGCGACTTCGATAATGCCGTCGAGCAGGGCCGTCGCGCCTTTTGGTTCGGGAAATAGATCGATCGCCTGCGTGAGCCGCAAAACCTCTTTCGTAAAAGGCTGTTCGAGCCGTGTGTAATCCGCCACCGAAAAGAGGGCGGCCATATCCTTGTCCGGCCTAATGACGCGGCGAAAAAACTTGACCGCCGCTTCTTTTTCAAAATCGCGGGCGATCATGATGCTTGACGAATTATCAAACAACATCGCCAGCCGAATGGGCGACTCGGAACGCGCCATGTCGTTGATCTCGACCGCTTTGCCATCAACCTTTAGCTCAAAATCCGCAAGCTTGAACGTCGTCATTTCACGACCCGACGCATCGAGCACGGAAACCGGGATCGGCACGAGCGTCGAATCAACCTTGATGACATCGTCGGGGTCATCCTTTGGTTTCGGCGTCGGCGACGGGGCAGGCCTTTCTTTGGGCGGAATGCGGATTGGGATAAAAATCCCGGAAGGGCCGCCGATCGGGCTAGGCGTCGGCGTCGGTTTTACCTTGACACGTCCGGACTGGGCTGCTACGGACGACACAAACAGCAGAACTGTGATGATGGCAATTCTCATTGACAAAGCAAAATGTAATGCGTATCGAAACGGATAAAAACTGATTTTCGCGGATCTGAAATGAGCCATCTTACGTCCTGTCAAATCCGTGTCTATCCGTCCTTTTCCGTGTAAATCCGTGTTCAATATCTTCAAACTGTTTGATTGCAAAACTGCCCGATTATATGCCTACGCAAAAATTAACAAAATTAACTTTATACCCGCGAATAACAGCACGACCGCCAAGACGCGCCGCAACGTGATCGAATCAAACTTTTTACTCCCGAGCGTCGAGCCAATAATTCCGCCGACCACCGCCGCAGCGATCCATATCCAGACATTCGACGGCAAGACGGAAACCTGTGTGTAATTCCCCGCGAGACCGGCCATCGAATTAACCAAAATGAACAAAACGGAAACCCCGGCCGCGACACGGGTTTCGGCCCAGTGCATCAGCAGCAAAACGGGCGTCAGAAAAATCCCGCCGCCGACGCCAACCATGCCAGACAGCAGTCCAATGCATGCTCCAATGAGCAAACACGCAACTATCGGCGGATTCCTGACCTGATCGTCGCCCTTCAGATTTATCGCCAGCCTTACAGCGGCAAGCATTAGTACCACTCCCAGCACGATCTTATAAACGTCAGTCGACAGATGGATCATCCCGCCGACAAACGCCATCGGTATCGACGCCGCCGCAAACGGCAAAAACAAAGCCCACGAAAAATACCCGGCGCGATAAAACTGCACGGCTCCTATAGACGCCACAAACAGATTGAGCACCAAAGCCGTCGGCCGCGTAACCTCCGGCGCGACCGCCAAAAACGCCATCACCGCCAAATACCCCGAAGCCCCGCCATGCCCGACCGAGGAGTACAGGACGGCGACGATAAAGATCGCTGCAACAATGAGGACAGGTGAAAATTCCATAATGGTCAATCAATGCGTCGGAACGCAGGCATCCTTGTCTGCGTTCCGACTGCTTGTATCCACGCGTCCCAATCAACCAACGCACGCTCGACCTGCACCATATGCCGCTCGCGTTTGTTGCGATGCTTTTTACGCAATTCCAC
>JAYUDV010000160.1:0-12298 GCA_043739565.1 Chloracidobacterium sp. | reverse complement strand
GATCAGGCAAATCTCGGTCATCCGAGCGATACGCCGGCGCGATCTCGGGCACGCCTTTCAGATCTTCCGGCTTAACGCTTGCCGGGTCAGTAACGACGCTGGCTGGCGTTGGCGTCGGCGTTGCATTCTGTGCATTCGCCTGTCCAAGGCCGATCAACGAGGCTAAGAAAATAAATAGTAAATAGCGCCCTTTCATAAAAACCCGGGAGAAATACTGCGAATGTAAAAAAATGTCGCGCCCCTGCATGTTCATTTATTCACCGCTCCGAATAATGAGCTCGTAGCCCCGGCCAATCGCCGCCTGACACCGCCGAAAAGCCATTCGGAGAATCGGGTTACGTATTTGAAAATCCTCAGTTCGGCGAGATCGTCAAATATTGAGTAAAACACCGGCACCGCGAGCAGCGTCAAAAGCAAACAAAGCGACTGGCCGCCGACGACCAGAACGCCGATCGAACGGTTTGTGCCCGATCCGGCACCGCTTGAAAATACGAGCGGCAGCATACCGGCGACAAGCGCGATCGTCGTCATTAAGATTGGCCGCAGACGGTCGCGATTCGCCTGAATGATCGCGTCATATCGGTTCATACCTTTTGCACGGAGCCCATTGGTGTGATCGATCTGCAAAATTGCATTTTTCTTAACGACGCCAAAGAGCAGCAGCAAACCCAAGCCCGAAAAGATGTTTACCGTCTGTCCGGTTGCCAGCAAACTCACAATACCGAACGGTATCGAGAGCGGCAGTGTCAGCAGGATCGTAACCGGATGGATAAACGATTCGAACTGCGCCGCCAGCACGATGTACATAAAAATAAAAGACAACACAATCGCTAAAGCAAAGTAATATAACGATTTACCGAGCTCTTTTGATTGGCCGACATATCCGGTGGTGTAGCCGGCCGGCAAATTCAGCTCTTTTACATAATCGTTGATCGCGGAGGTAATGCTTGTCGCCGATCCGCCGGGCTTGGTGTTTGCGAGTAGTGTTACCTGACGCTGGCGGTTTGTCCGGTCAACCGAGCTGGGCCCGGTTCCGTTGGTTGTTTTAACAACGCGGTCGAGCGTCACCCAGCCGAGTTTCGCTGACGGGACGATCATTCGTTTCAATCCCTCTATGCTCGTCCGAAAAGGATTTATCGCACGTACGGTGACATTATATTGATCCGCTCCCTGATTAAAGGTCGTCGCGTCTTGCCCGGCCACGAGCGTATTCAAGGCTTGCGAAACATCGCCGACACGCACCCCGAGATCTGCCGCCGTTTCGCGGTCAACCTCAAGCTGGATCTCCGGTTTGCCGCTAATCAGCGTCGAATCGACGTCCACGGCATCCGGTATAGACTTCATTTTTTCAAGCAGTTTTGAGGAATATTCTTCGAGTTTTTTGAGGTCGGGACCGGCGATCAAAAATTGCACATTTGCATTGCGAAATCCGCCGCCCGAAAAAGCCGCCACCGGCTGAACTGACGTCCGGTATTCGGCGGGAAATTTGGTTAACAGTTGCCGGGCGTCGCTCATTATATCTTGCTGAGCCTTGGCGCGGGTCTCGATGTCGCTCAATTTGACGTAGATCGAGCCGGAATTTACCACTTGCTGCTGTCCGCCGCCGACGGTCGAAAGCGTATCCGTCACGCCGGGCAGTTTTCTGATTTCGGCTGCGATCTTTTCGAATATCTGCGTCGTACCGCTCAGGCTCGTTCCCTCAGGCGTACGGATCGAGACCTCGAATTGCGATTGATCGTCGACCGGCAGAAAGTTTTTTCCGACAAACATAAAGAGCGGAATAATGCTCAAAAACACCAACACGACGAGCGTGATTATCACCCAGCGATGTGCCATCGAAAACCGCAACAGGAATGCGTAAAAGCCGTCCACAAATCGAAACCAACCTGTATATTTCGAATCAGTTTCGGGTTCCGGGTTCCGGGTTCCAAGTTTTTTCTGCGTGTTGTCATGGTGATCAGATGATTCTAATTCTCCGGTTTCGTCTTTGCGCGGAACTTGTAACTCGGGACTCAGAACTCTCTTCCGTTTAATAAGCCGGGCGGCAAGCATCGGCGTCAGCGTAAATGAGACGATCAACGAGACACCCACGGCAAATGAGGCGGTTAAGCCAAAGCTCGACATAAACCGACCGACGATGCCCTGCATAAAACCGATCGGAACAAATACGGCCATCAGCGAGAGAGTCGTAGCCATCACGGCCGGGCCTATTTCCCGCGTTGCCTCGATTGCCGCCTGAAACGGATTCATTCCCTTTTCTTCGACAAATCGATAGATATTTTCGAGCACGACGATCGCGTCGTCGATCACGATACCGACCATCAAGGTCAGCGCGAGCATCGTGATCTGATTGAGCGTGTAGCCCATCGCATACACTAATGCAAAGGTCGAAATGATCGATGTCGGGATCGCCAGCGCCGCGATAAATGTCGAGCGAAAACTCCACAGGAACAGAAAAACAACGATGGACGCGAGGATCGAGCCGAGGATAAGATGCTCCTCGATCGAGCGCAATGAATTCTCGATAAAGATCGAGTTGTCGCCGATAACCCGCATCTGATAACCCTTGGGCAGCGTCGTTTCGATCTCTTTGAGACGCGATTTGATCTCGCGGGCCACGGCTACGGTATTTTGGCCGGATTGTTTGGAAACGATGAGCGTCACGGCCGGTTGGCCGTTCAATCTGGCCTCGGACCTAATCTCCTCGCCGCCGTCCTCGGTGTAGCCGAGGTCCTTTATCTTGACCGGATAATTGCCACGCGTGGCAACGACGACATCACTAAATTCCTGTGGTTTCTGTATCTTTCCGACCGTACGGACGGCGGTTTCGGTTTGGCCCAGGTCGAGGCGACCGCTCGGAAATTCCATATTCTGGATCTTGAGCGCACCCGAAACCTCGGCCGCAGTCACGTTATACGAACGCATCTTGTCGGGATCGACCCAGACGTTAATCTGCCGTTCCTGACCGCCAATGATCGAGATCTGGCCGACGCCGTTGATCGACTCGATGCGTTCCTTGATTCTGTGCTTTGCTACCTCGGTCACCTCGCGGAGCGATGTGGGTGCCGAAATTGAAATACGCAGGACCGGGGCCGCGTCCGTATCAAGTTTCTGGACCGTCGGCTGTTTGGCCGTTTCAGGAAGTTTCGGTATGACGGTCTGGACGCGATTCTCGACCTCCTGAGCCGCGACATTTACATCTTTTTCAAGGACGAATTGAACAAATACCTGCGAGATACCCTCGACCGAGCTTGACCTAAGCTCGTCGATACCGCTGATGGTATTTACCGCTTCTTCGATCTTGTCCGAGATCTCAGTCTCGATCTCTTGCGGCGACGCACCTGGATTTACGACCGTTATCGTCACGGTCGGGAAATCGATCTTAGGAAAAAGATCGACGCCGAGACTCAAAAACGAAAACGCTCCAACCACCACGAGCGACAGGATCAACATCGTGGCAAAAACAGGACGCTTTACACAAACTTCAGCAAGCCATTGCATAATTCTTTAGGTCCAAAGTCCAAAGTCCAAAATTTTAAACTAGCTTGCCCTTACGAGGACGCCGTCGAATAGAGCATTTACATTGCTCGTCGCGACCGTGTCCCCTTCGGCGATGCCATTTTTTATCTGGATCATGCCGTTTTCAAGCAGGCCCGTTTGGACGATCTGTTCGCGGGCGACGCCGTCTTTGACCACGTAGATCTTATTGATATCGCCTTCGGCCTTAATGGCGGCGGCCGGAATCATGACGGCGTTTTCGGGCTTTGACTGCGTGATCCTGACGGTTGCGAATTGCCCCGGTTTTAAAAGGCCGTCACTGTTGGCAACCTCTGCCTCCACCGTTAATGTACGAGCGGCGACGTTTAAGTTTGGCAGAATTCTGGCGACGGTTCCGGCAAAATTTCGATCAGGATAGGCGCTCGTTTGCAGCGTAATACTCTGCCCTAACGCAACTTTTCCGATTGAAGCCTCGGGAACGTCGATCCTCAGACGAAGCGGAGACGTGCGGACAATCGTCGCAATTTTTGCATTCGGAGCGCTTGGGCTTATGTACTCGCCCGGATCGGCGACACGCTCAGAAATGGAACCGCTGATCGGCGAGTAAATAACCGTGTCCGTCAGGGATTTTTGCGCCTGCTCGACCTGTGTTTGAGCGGTCGTTACTCCTGTCTTAGCTGATGCGACCGCCGACTCGGCCGAATTTATCGCTTTCACGGCGACCGCCGCATTCGAACGAGCTTCGTCCAGTTGCCCGACCAGTGCGTCTCGCTGCGAGCGCCGCTGATCGAGTATCGAACGCGATAAGTCACCGGTATCGAACAAATGCTGCGAACGCACCAATTCCTTTTCGGCCAGGACCAGTTGGGCGGTGACCGATTTGACCTGCGAAAACGTGGCAATATCAAAAACCTCGCCGTCCTTGACCCCGAGCCGCACTTGGGCCTGCCTGAGAGCGGCGATCGACTGATTTACCGCCTTTTTCTGCTGTTCGACCTGAGCCTGAGCCTGTTCGATCCGGATGTGGGCGTCGCGGTCGTCCAGCCGGACCAGAACGCTTCCCTTTTGAACGTAGCTGCCGACATCGAAATTGACCTCCGTGATCTTGCCGGCAATCGCCGGTGCGACATCCGTCTGAGCGTCGGCCGCAAGATTGCCCGTTGCCTCGAAATACGTCGGAATCTGTTTAACGACGGCCTGCGTGGTTGTCACATCAATGGTCACGGGCTGGGCATTGACGTTCGAATTCGCATTGCTCGCTCGCGAACCGCAGCCCGCCGCAAGCATCACAGCGGCCAAAACGGTGATTGCCAAAGAAATCAGTACTTTCTTATCTCTCATGATAGTTGTCCGGGTTTGTCGCGGTTAATGACCTGATCCCGCCGAGCAGGATCTCCGCAAAGTTTTTCGCGGCCTCTTCGTTTGAAATATTCAAAATTGTCCGCTTTCGGTCCCACAAAATATTGTTTAGCGAATGATGTATCAACATGCCGAGAAAAGTGCGGACGACAATACGAGGGTTAATTTTGCGCATCGCCCCGTCAGTTTGACGCTCTTTTATATAATCGCCGATGAATTCATACAAACGGGCGACAAATTCGTTGAAAAAACGGTCTGCAAGCTCGTGTTCTTCCAGCGCGGAATAAAACAAGAGCCGCATAAAGTTTTCGTCTGCCTGCTGTTTGACCAAGGCGTTGATCCCTATGTTGAAAAATACGTTGTAATCGTCTTTGTTTTTTAATGCTTCCTGAAGGAGCGGATTTTCATCCCACGGAAATCTTATCCCGTCATGGCAGGATTTATCTCCCAAAATCGCGTCGTACAGCTCGCTCTTTGTTGAAAAATGTCGAAAGACCATGGCTTCCGAAACGCCGGCGGCGAGGGCGATCTCTTTCGTCGTCGTTCCCTTAAAACCGCGTTGCGAAAATAGGCTGACCGCCGTCTGCAATATCTGCTCACGGCGAGCGTCACCCTTCATTCGTCCGACATGGCCGCATTTGAATAAATCTTTAATCAAAAAAATCCCCTACATATAAGTAAGTGCTTACTTACTATTCTAAATAAATTTACATTTCGAAAATGAGCTTGTCAACCGCGACCATTGGCCCAAGCGAAAACAAATTGAAAATCCGAACATTTTGATCGCGGATTTCGTTACAACTATTCGGCGTACGGTATCCTCGGAACGATGTAATTACGGCGAATAAATTGTACGGCGGTATTTATACTTAATTATTTGGAGGAGAACAAACCATGTCGGAATTTGAAGCAGAAGTAAAAAAAGCGGAAAAGGAATTGGAACAGGGACTCGCGCCAGTCGCGGGCCAGCCGTTTACGGACAAGGCCGGAACAGACGAATTTTTAGGAGAACTTAAGATGCAGGCACAGGAATACGGACAGAAAATTCAGGACGCGGCCGCACAGGCAAAAGATTACGCGAGCGAGAAATTCGCGTCGGCCAGTGATAAATTCAAGGACCTTCAGGGCAAAGACCCCAAGGAACTGATCGAAGACGCCAAGGAATTTGCCCGCCAAAAACCCGGACAAACGATCCTCATCTCAGCGGCGGTCGGCCTCGTCTTAGGCCTGCTGTTTCGCGGCGGACGAAAGTAAAAACCGTATCAGACAGCTACAAAAGCGGCATCAGAAATGATGCCGCTTTTTTAATATGTAATAAAAAGAATCTACGTCTGCGAGTGGATCATGCGGCGGGTACGGTCGCCAAAGAGCACGTCGATCTTGTGCGGTTCGATAACGGCTGTTACCTCGCCGCGTCCGAAAACGTCGTGCGTCATGGCCTGGCCCTTGCGGTATTTTCGCATCCGGTCGTATGGCGAAGCGTTTTTGCCGGTTCCCATATTTACCGAGGTTTTGACGCCGCGGGTAAATGTACTGACCGTCTCGCAGGCCTCGCAGCTTGCCTTTGTGATCTTGCCCTGTTTGGTCACGGTCTGTACCTTGTGGTTTTGCTCCAGATCACATGCCGAACACATCATCTCGATCGAATCATCGACCGCATATACTTCTTTCTTAGCAACCATATTTTTCACCTCTCCGGACTCAACTGCGGGCTGCCGCAACTGAACTACGCCCTTAATTACGTGCGGGCTACTGACACTCAATACCTCTTACCGGCGGCGCCCGCCGAACGATCGGAATGTCTTGCGTGCCGGGCCTGACGATTTTTTGACGAGGCTTTCCGGCATAACATGTCCGCCGAAATCCGGCAGTATTACACGTTCGACCCGTTGGCCCGTTAATTTTTCGATAGCGCGCATCGAATGCTCTTCGGCAATCGTAAACAGTGTGATCGCCCGACCCTTATTACCCGCCCGGCCTGTACGGCCAATGCGATGGACATAATCCTCTGGCGCCTCGGGTATATCATAGTTTATCACATGAGATACCGAATCGATATCGATGCCGCGGGCCGCAACGTCGGTCGCGACCAACACGTTAGTGTGGCCCGATTTGAAGCTGCGAAGTGCCGCCTCGCGCTGTGATTGCGAACGGTCGCCGTGGATGCGGTTCGATTTATGCGAACGCTTCTCGAGAACGTGAGCAATACGGTCGGCACCTCGCTTTGTTCGCGTAAATACGAGCACGCGGTCGAAATCTTCTTTATCAAGCAGATCTAGCAGCAGAGGCATTTTTGACTGTTGAGCTACCGGATAAGCGGTCTGCTCGATCAATCCAGCCGCCTGTCCGCGTTTATTGACCGCGACATATTCGGGATTTTTCAGCAAGGTCAGAGCAATCCGTTCGATCTCGTTCGACATTGTTGCCGAGAAAAATAACGTCTGCCGTTTTGCCGGTATCGCTTTTACGATCCGCTTGATCGCGGGCATAAAGCCCATGTCAAGCATGCGGTCGGCTTCGTCGAGGACGAGGGTGGTCAATTTCGAAAAATCAATCAACCCCTGCTCCATATAGTCGAGCAGGCGTCCCGGCGTGGCGATCAGGATATTCGGCCGGCGACGCAGCGCGTCCATTTGGGCCTTGTACCCGGCGCCGCCGATGATCGACGTGCAGCGGATGTGCTTTGGTGCGAGGTCGCGGCAGGCCGCGTCCGTCTGGTTGGCAAGCTCACGCGTGGGCGACAGGATCAACACCGTAGTTCCGCGTGCCTGTGCAACGTCGATCTGCTGCAAAATTGGTAAAAGGAATGCGGCGGTCTTGCCGGTTCCGGTTTCGGCGGTCGCTATAATGTCGCCGCCCTCGAAAATAATAGGAATTGCCTGCTTTTGAATGGGTGTAGGCTCAGTGAACCCCAACGACTCGCAACGGCCCAACAATGCGGGCTGCAAGCCTAAATCTTTAAAACTCATTTAATGTATCTAATCTCTATCAACTGAAGAACCATCCGCATCATTCAAAGCAAACTTACAGTTCACCTGATGCCGTCCCGGCAAGCACAAAAAGACCTGCGGTACGGATCCGAACATTTTCTTCGGGATGTAATAAGAAGTTACTAACGCGGAGTGATCTTCAGTGTAACGGTAGCAAGGAAGGAACAGCGTTCGAGGGTTCACCCTTTTTACGGGAAACTCTTCTAACAGTTATAAACGAACCGTTTCTCGAACTATCTATTACGCCTTAACATAAAGGCGAGTTTACCGTCGATGAATGAGATACGGAATTATCAAGTTGTGAGATTACAACACTTAGCGAAAAATAGCAAGGAAAATTATGAGGGACAGTAAAATCGGGGTAAGAGTGGCGAAGAGAATCCATAAAGATCATAACGTTTCTTCGCTTGAGACCTCTCTGTTCAGAGCACTATTAATGTATTGATTCAGGCTCACACCATCTTGCGAAGCCATTCTGGCGGCCCGTTCGTGAAGCGACTTAGAGAGCCTGAGCCGAAGTTGGCCGCTGTAAGTTTGATTTTTCGGTGGCTTTGGCAGGGATATTCCGCGCTCCTTATATGACTCGATAAACAGCTCAGGAGTTATTTTTGCTTCACGCAACGCCTCTTCTTCAGTTTCTCCAAACGCGGAAAAGCGGGGAAAGGACGAGCAAGTCGCGATATACTCACCATCTTCTTCGCTCCACACGATGTCAAATGGAAACTGTGCCATGACAATTCAACTTATTGGTAAATATACAGATTTGTTTCGCCATTCCTCAAATTCAGTGGCCTTGGCAAGCAACTCCAGATCGAGAATACACTGGCCGACTGTGACATTGAGTTGGTGCGCGTAAATTACGCCCGCGAATATTTCGCCTGTTTTCTGTCTCTTGTCTGCCTCACGCAAAAGGTCTTTGTCTTGAGAGAAAAGAACTCTTCCAAGTTCGGTCGCACGATCCAGAAGGTCAGGGTCTTCACATTCTGTCGTACCATCATCCTGAGCCGTTAAAACATCAACATCTCGCAGCCGCAGCCCTTCAGTAACAGCCAGCCTGACATGGACGTCCATATAGAAACGAACGCTCATTTTTTAGCCCTCAAAGCGCGCAACTTTTGTTGAAAAGGTAAGTGTGCGTTTTGGGCGGCTAAGTCATTTACCTCGCTCAGATCCCGGAGAATTTGGCTGTCGAATTCCTTCTGATGATCGTAGTAGTAGGCAAGTGCGGCGTGGATCTGAGCCATCGAAAGGTGCGGATATTGGAAATGCATTTCCTCGGGACTGGAGCCATGAGCGAGCTTATCGAGAGCGACCTCGATAACCTTAACTTTCGTGTCGGCAATCCACGCGACCTGGCTTTCGTCGATCTCGATGTAACTTTCGATAACACTCGTCATAGTTTTCCCATATTAGCCCTTAATATCAGTAATCTCAAAATCTGCACCAACCTGTCATGTAAACAGATTTAATAGCGAATTTCTACTTTTCCCCCGTTTGTTTCTCAACCCACTCCGCCGCAACCTCTTTTGGCGTTCGTTTTTTTCCATCTACCTCATAGTTCAGCCACCGCATTTCGTCGGTTGAGATCGCGTTTTTCAGCGTCTCAAACGTCGTATTCAGCGTTTCTGCCACCGCCTGACATGCTATAAACACGGCTTGATAGGGCGGGAAGTAGTGTTTATCGTCATCTAATTGAAACAGGTCGAGCGCGGCGATGAGACCGTCGGTGGAGTTTCCGGCGATGATGTCGAGTTCGCTCGATTGCAAGGCTCGATAGGTGAGCGAGAGGTCCATTTCACGCGGCTGCTTTGCGAAATTAAAGCCATATGCTTTTGAGAATCCCGCGTAGCCGTCGGAGCGCGACATAAAATCCTGGCCAAATCCGGCTTGCCAGTCTTTGGCAAACGGCACGGCGTCTGAGATCGTTTTCAGATTATTTTTGCGCGCGAAATCGCCGCGAACAAGGATCGCAAAATCGTTTGAAAAACCGAGCGGCGGGCTTAACGCGAGTTTAAATTTATCGGAATACTCCGCTTTGGTCTGATCATAAACCGGCTGCGGATCGGTGATCGGCGGATGCTTGAGGATAGCGGTGTACGCCGTGCCGGTGTATTCAGGATAGACATCGATCTGTCTTGAAAGCAATCCGTCGTGAGCGAGATTACCGCCAAGCTCAAGTTTTCGCTCGACCGTAAATCCCTGTTTTTCAAGCATTTGAGCGAGGATCTCGGCCAATATTACGGATTCGGTAAAATCCTTGGAGCCGACAACGATCTTCCGACTTTCGTTCGGAACCAGAGCATCATCATTATTTAAAATCTTAGGTCTAAAGCCAGGAAGAAAACTCGCACCTACGACTGCCGCCAGAAAGATCAATGGCACTACTGCGGCCAACCTTCTTTTACCGGCTGATGTGCGTTCACCGATCGCATATGATCTTTCGAATTGACCAAGTGCAAAATCGAGTAAGAGAGCCAAAAGTGCGGAGGCGAGCGCACCGGCAAGCAGCAGATTGTTGTCATTTTGCCGAAGCCCACGAAAGATATACGTGCCGAGGCCGCCCGCACCGACCGCAGCCGCAACGGTTGCCACACCCACCGAAATAACGACTGCGACTCGAATTCCCGTCAAAATAACCGGCATTGCGAGCGGCAGCTCGACCATTTTCAGGATCTGGCTGCCGGTCATGCCCATCGCGACCGCCGCTTCGCGCACCTTGGGGTCGATACCCAAAATTCCGGTCACGGTGTTTCGAATCACCGGTAAAAGAGCGTACAAAGCAAGCGCGATGATTGCCGTCCGCGCTCCGATGCCGCCGATAAATGGTATCGGAATCAGCAACCCAAACAACGCGAGGCTCGGCACCGTCTGCATAATATTGGCAAAGCCCAAAACCGGAGTTTGCAGCGATTTGAAGCGCGTCAACAAAACCCCAAGCGGCACCCCGACCAGAACAGCAAAACCCGTCGAGATAAAGACAAGGAAGATGTGCTCACGGGTTAGGACGAGTAACTCGGACCAGTTATTTCTGAGGAATTGGAGAAATTCAGCCACTGACGGTTATTCTATACTAGCCGCTCCTGTCGCCAATGGGTTATCTGGCCCCCTTAGCCGAAGACTCACTTCTTTTTAGGATATGTCGGCAAAAATTTCGGAGTGACGCGGCCTTTTGTTTTTTGCTCGAACGCATATGCGTATTTGATGAGCGCCGGTTCACTGAAAGCGCGTCCGAAAAACGCCATTCCCGTCGTCTGGACTGATGCCGGGATAGCTGTGCCTGCGGCGTTGGTTGACGCGGGTATGTCCCGCAGCCCGAGCGGTACGGTGATATACGGGTAACCGGCGGTCGCGGCGATCGCCCATGTCTGGCCGCTGGTGGGCGTGACGAGCGCGTCGAGCTTGTCCTTTGCAATGACGGCGTCAATGCCGTCTTCGCGTGCGGCCCGTTTTACCTTTGCGAGAGCATCGATATATGCCTTGTCATTGAGATCGCCTTTTGCCTGAGACTGTATAAAAAGCTCCTGTCCGAAAAGCGGCAGTTCTTTCTCTTTATTTTCGTCGTTAAATTTGATCAGCTCCTCGAGAGTCTTATATTTCGAGCCTCGCGCGGCGAGATACTTGTTTAGGTCCGTCTTAAATTCATAGAGCAAAACGTCGGTTCGCTCGGTCGAGATCTTGCTGTAATCGACGGCAAATGTCACATCGACGAGCGTCGCTCCCGCATCCCGCAGCTTGTCTATGTAAGGCTGATAATAGGCCTTGTTCTCAGGCCGCTGTGTATACTGCATAACGACGCCGAGACGCGCGCCCTTTAGGCCGCCCGCGTCGAGGAATTTTGTATAATCTTTCGCCGCTCGTTTGTCCGCATCTGCCGTGGCCGGGTCATGTTTGTCGCTGCCCGCCATCGCTCCCAGCATGATCGCGGCGTCCGTCACAGTGCGCGCCATCGGGCCGGCGGTATCCTGTGTATGGGCGATTGGAATGATGCCGCTTCTGGATATGAGGCCGAGAGTGGGCTTGATGCCGACGATGCCGTTGGTGTTTGCGGGGCAGATTATTGACCCGTTTGTTTCGGTGCCAACGGCTACGACCGCGAGATTTGCCGAGACCGATACGCCCGACCCGGCGCTTGAGCCGCACGGGTTTTGATCCAGAAAATACGGGTTGTTTGTCTGAAGCCCTCGGCCCGACCAGCCGCTGATCGATTTCGCGCCGCGAAAATTTGCCCATTCGCTCAAGTTAGTTTTACCGAGGATGACTGCTCCGGCTTTGCGGAGTTTCTGCGCCACGAATGCATCTTGCTTAGGCGTCGGCGCATCCACGAGGGCGAGCGAACCGGCGGTCGTGTGCATCTTATCGGCGGTCTCGATGTTGTCCTTGATCAAAACCGGGATGCCGTGGAGCGGCCCGCGAACCTTACCTTTTTTACGCTCCTTGTCCATCTGGTCGGC
>JAYUDV010000159.1:0-1837 GCA_043739565.1 Chloracidobacterium sp. | reverse complement strand
ACCCGTCGTCCACCAATCTTTCCGGCGAGATGAGGAGCATATTTCCGGCAAATGCCGAATCGGACGAATAAGGCGAATCACCATAGCCCGTCGGGCTTAAAGGCAATATCTGCCAATAGGTTTGCCGGGCGCTGACCAGAAAATCGACGAATTTAGAGGCCTCATCGCCGAGATCGCCAATACCGAACCGCCCCGGCAGCGATGTCGGATGCAAAAGGATTCCGCTTGCTCTTGGAAAATTCATTATTCCTATTGTCTATTATGCGGTTTGCCGCGGCATTGAACCAAATCGGAGCAGTAACAGTTCTGACGAAGCGGACGCTAAGCGGGAGACAAATCATGGTAATTTCAGGATTTGGCGCTATTATCTAGGCAATGATCGATCAAATTATCAGAAGCCGACGGGTTGTAACACCTTTGATGATCGGCCCGGCATCCGTTCATATCAGTCGAGGCAAAATCGCGGCCATTCGGGAATGGGAAGATGTAGTCGTCGATGCAGAGCTTACAGATGCCGGTAATTCAATCGTGATGCCAGGAAATGTCGATGCCCACGTCCACGTAAACGAACCCGGCCGAACGGAATGGGAAGGATATGTAACCGCCACACGGGCCGCCGCCGCCGGAGGCGTCACGACGATCATCGATATGCCGCTAAACAGCATACCGCCGACCACGACACTTGCGGGTTTTGAGAAAAAGCTTGCTGCCGCTGTGGGGAAATGCACCGTGGACGTGGCGTTTTGGGGCGGCGTCGTGCCGGGCAACACGGCCGAATTGGCGCCGCTGATCGAGCGTGGTGTGCGGGGATTCAAATGCTTTCTGATACATTCCGGTGTTGATGAATTTCCGCATGTGAGTGAATCTGATCTACGGATCGCGATGCCCGAGATTGCCCGGCTCGGTTCGGTATTGCTCGTCCATGCCGAGGTTTCAGGGCCGATAGACGCGGCGGCTGAAACGCTCGCCGGGCTGGACCCGCGTCACTACGACACGTTTCTCCGCTCGCGTCCGCGTGAATCTGAAAACGATGCAGTAGCCTTGATGATCCGGCTCTGCCGCAAGACCGGCTGCCGCGTTCACATCGTCCATCATTCGTCGTCTGACGCCTTGCCGATGCTCCGGGCGGCGCGGGCCGAAGGGTTGCCGCTCACTGTAGAAACGTGTCCGCATTACCTGACATTTGCCGCCGAAGAGATCGGCGACGGCGCGACCCACTTCAAATGCTGCCCGCCCGTGCGTGAGCGCGAAAATCGTGAGAAACTTTGGGAAGCCATTGCCGATGGCACGATCGACATGGTCGTGTCGGATCACTCGCCCTGTACGCCGGCGCTCAAATTACAGGAAACCGGCGATTTTATGGATGCCTGGGGCGGAATTGCGGCTTTGCAATTCGGATTGCCGGTGATGTGGACAAATTTGAAAGCTCGCGGCTTTGGCATCGCGGATCTGACACGTCTGATGTCCGCCGCACCGTCAAAGTTAGCCGGTTTGGATCGTCGAAAGGGCAAACTCGTCGCCGGTTACGACGCTGATATTGTGATCTGGAACCCGGAAGAGCGGTTTAAGGTCGTACCCGAGATAATCCAGCACCGCCACAAACTCACACCTTATTCCGGGATGGAATTATTGGGCGTCGTCGAAACGACTTATGTTTGCGGACGTAAGGTTTTTGAAAACGGACAATTTGTCGGAAATAAATCAGGACAACTGCGTATATAAGGTCGACGTACCTGGTTTAATTGTGATTTTTATTGCAGTTTCTTTGTGATAAAATCAATCAAAATAATGTGCTGTAATACTTGACCAAGAGGTGTTTTAAGATGACGACAGCCGA
>JAYUDV010000158.1:0-1838 GCA_043739565.1 Chloracidobacterium sp. | reverse complement strand
CACGCAAAAGAAGCACCGGATCGCGTCAGGGAATTAGAGGCTTGGGGAGCGGTTTTTGACCGGACGAAAGACGGCAAAATTCTCCAGCGAAACTTCGGCGGCCATCGCTATCCGCGTCTCGCACACGTCGGCGACCGCACCGGGCTAGAACTTATCCGCACCTTGCAAGACCACGGCATCCATCAAGGCATTGAGGTCTATATGGAGGTCACGGTCGTCTCGTTGCTCAAAGACGGCGACCGCGTTGTCGGCTGTCTGGCGTACGAGCGTGAACACGGGCGTTTTCGTGTGTTTAAGGCAAAAGCTGTAATTCTCGCGACCGGTGGTGTTGGGCGTGCATTCAAGATCACATCGAATAGTTGGGAAGGTACGGGCGACGGCCACGCTCTCGCATACGACACCGGGGCCGAGCTGATCGACATGGAGTTTGTCCAATTCCACCCGACCGGAATGGTTTGGCCGCCAAGCGTTCGCGGCATTCTCGTGACCGAAGGCGTTCGTGGCGAAGGCGGAATTTTGCGTAACAGCGAAGGCAAACGCTTTATGTTCGACGACATTCCGGACAACTATAAGGATCAGACTGCCGACAGCGAAGAAGAGGGCTGGCGTTATGTGACGGGTGATAAAAATGCACGCCGCCCGCCTGAGCTGCTTACACGCGATCACGTCGCCCGCTGCATTATGCGCGAGGTCAAGGCAGGTCGCGGGTCACCGCATGGCGGTGTCTATCTGGATATAGCCTGGATCAAGGAAAAGATCCAGAACGCGCCCGAACATATAAAGAAAAAGCTGCCCTCGATGTATCACCAGTTTAAGCAGCTCGCCAACCTCGACATCACGACAACGCCGATGGAGGTCGGGCCGACGACGCACTATATTATGGGCGGCATCCGGGTTGATAGCGACACGCAGGCATCGACTGTGCCGGGGTTGTTTGCGGCTGGTGAATGTGCGGCCGGTATCAATGGTGCAAACCGTTTGGGAGGAAATTCGCTCTCCGACTTGATCGTTTTTGGTAAACGGGCAGGCGAATACGCCGCGATCTTTGCAAAGGAGAATGCGGCCGGAACGATCGATAACACAGAGGTTGAGGCAAAGGCAAAAGCCGCCCTTGAACCCTTCGAACGCGAGGGCGGCGAAAACCCTTACACGATCCAGAGCGATCTACAGGAAATGATGCAGGATCTGGTCGGCATCGTCCGTGTCGAAGACGAGATGAAGCGGGCTCTCGACGGGCTGGAAGCATTAAAAAAACGTGCCGCAAATGCGTTTGCGCCGGGCAATATCGATTTTAACCCCGGCTGGCACACGGCGCTCGATCTGCACAACCTGCTGACCGTTTCCGAGGCCATCGCCCGTGCCGCGATCGAACGCAGAGAGAGCCGCGGCGGCCAATATCGAGACGATTTTCCAGCAAAAGATCCGGAATATGCAAAATTCAATTTCTCTCTGAAAAAAGCCGATGACGGGACGATGCGGATCGCTAAAGTTCCAATTCCGGAAATGCCGGATGATCTAAAGCAGATTATTGAAGAAATGGGTTAGGAAAAAATGGAAACCACGGATAAACACAGATGGACGCAGATTGCAGAAAATAGGAATTATCGGTGTCTATCTGTGTTCGTCGGTGGTTAATTTCTTATGTCAAAAGCCACATTTAGCATTAGGCGCGGCGGAGCGACAGGCGGTGAGATGATCGATTACCAGACCGATGTCACCGAAGGCATGGTCGTGCTCGACGCCGTACACCAGATACAGGCCGAATCGGCCGGCGATCTTGCCTGTCGTTGGAATTGCAAGGCCGGAAAATGCGGTTCGTGCTCCGCTGAGATCAACGG
>JAYUDV010000157.1:0-12333 GCA_043739565.1 Chloracidobacterium sp. | reverse complement strand
TTAGACTTTAAAAAAACAGCACCTGAGCCGCTTGAGCCGGTCTCGTTTGATATTCCGCGACCCGCTCAGGCAACGCTTGCGAACGGACTTCGCGTGGTAATTTTTGAGGACGAACGCCTTCCGCTGGTCAGTTTTCGGCTGGCGTTGAATATCGGTGATATTGATGACCCGACGGATGCGACAGGCCTGACATCGGCGATGACGTCGATGTTGAGTGAGGGAACTGAAAATTATACGAGCCTCCAACTTGCCGAAAAGGTCGAACGCCTGGGATCCGGTATTTCCGCCAGCTCGTCCGACGATTTTACGATCGTCTCGGCGTCGTCTCTGTCGCTTTACCGCACGGAGATTCTGGGTCTGCTGGCTGAAGTCGTCCTGCGACCGACCTTTCCCGAAGACGAACTCGACCTCTACCGCCGCAACACCATCGAACATCTAAAGTTTCAACGTTCACAACCGGGCTTTCTCGCCGGTGAACAGGCCGCTCGGCTGATCTACGGAAAACATCCGTACTCGAAAGTTTCACCGGGCGCCCCTGACATCGAGAAACTGGACCGCGATAGCCTCGTTAAATTTCACACTGAGACATTTATACCCAATAACGCGATGTTTATCGTCGTGGGCGACGTAAAGCGTGATGAATTTATTGGCGAATTAAATGAGCGTTTCGGCGAATGGCAAGAGGGAAGTGTTGCGGCGAGTGATTTTCCGCCGCCGCCCGCTCGATCATCGCGTAGCCTGACGATAGTCGATCGTCCAGGTTCGGCGCAGTCGAACATTGTTATTACAAATCTCGGCATAAAACGCACGGATCCCGATTATTTTCCGCTTATTGTGATGAATCAGGTGCTTGGTGCCGGTGCGTCGTCACGCGTATTTATGAATCTACGCGAGGAAAAAGGCTACACCTACGGTGCTTATACTCGGCTTGGAACCAAAATGCTTGCGGGCGATTTCGAGGCGACGGCCGAGGTTCGCACGGCGGTAACGGGTGACTCGCTGGAAGAATTTTTCTACGAACTCGCACGTATCCGCGATGAAAAGGTCCGTGACGAGGAATTAGCGGACGCAAAGAATTTTCTCACCGGCGTCTTTCCGATCCGTGCCGAAACGCAGGAGGGATTGACGAATCTCATTGTCAATCAACACCTCTACGGCCTGCCCGAAGATTATTTGCAGACCTATCGTGAGAATGTAAACGCCGTGACGGTCGATGACGTTAAGCGTGTCGCGATTAAGCATGTCCGGCCTGACGAAATGGCCATTATCATCGTTGGCGACGCCGACGAAGTGCTGCCGCAGGCGAAAGAATATGCCGATTTGGTCGAAATATTCGACACCGACGGAAACAAGAAATAAGATTTGCCCGCGAATAACGCGAATAAACGCAAATAAGAATTGATCTTAATTCGCGTTATTCGCGGGCAAATATCCTACATTGGTTGTGTAAATTGGATGATCGCGAAGTTTGCTCCCGAAGGATCGGCGACCATTGACATGCGGCCAACGCCTGGAGCGTCAAAAGGCGGTACGCGGATGCTGCCGCCATTGGCGGTGATTTTTTCGACGGTCTCGTCGGCATTCTCGACAGCGATGTAAGTGTTCCAATGCGACGGCGGAGGCGTCGGCCCCCAATTTTCGTCGATCGCCATCATCCCGCCGTAGGCTACGTCATCCATGATGATCTCTTTGTAATCCATCGGCGTTACTTTTGTCTGCTGCAGCGTCCATCCAAACAGTTTCGAATAAAATTCCATCGCGGCAGGCAGATCTTTGGTCGCGAGCTCACGCCAGCATATTTGGCCCGGAGCGGGCATGCTAAATTCAGCCATTTTCTTTCTCCTAATTCTTCATTCTAAAGGTCGAGACCATTGCACCCGTCGGGTCCTGAATGATCGCCATACGTCCGACATTTGGAATGTCCATCGGCCCGCGAATAATGGACGCTCCAAGCTCGACCGCCAATTTGGCATTTTCGTCAACGTCATCAACGGCGACATACGTCATAAAATGCGGCGGAGGTGGATTGTCGCCAAACCACGCCGGATTTATTTGATAAAGGCCGCCAACCGGATTTTCGCCGCCCGTAGTAAATTCCCGATAATCCATTCCCGTGTCGCTATCGCCGCCGCCTTTGAATTGCCAACCGAAAACGGCGTTATAAAACGCCGTACATTTATCGGCGTCATTACTGGCAATCTCGGTCCAACAAAACGAACCTTGCGTCGGCATCGGCCAGCCGGCCATTTCACTTGCTTCTTCTACCAGAAAAGTTTCTCCATTTTTGTAATTTGAAAATATCTTAGTCGAATTTTTGGTATTACGCACCCGTGAGAGATTAGTTTTGGGAAATAAAGAAAGTTTTGAGTTGTGACGTGGGAGTTTCACGCTTCATGGATGGCAGCGGATGGCTAATATCACAACTCAAAACATCGGAAAGCAGGGAAGCGGTTATCCGACGCGCCGCATCGGCGTAACCGTATTTCGCTGCATATCTTGTAAATGCTCGATCAAATCCGAAGCCGCACGCTTTGAAAGCTCGTCGACTGAGCAACGCATCATCTGCAAACATTCCCGCTCGGCGTCGATATTCGCCTCGCGAGAGATCGCGCGGATCATACCCAATTGCTTGGCCGTGACCATATCTCCGAGGCTTTTTGCGACTGGATCGCGTTCCACCTGCGGCTCGTGCGTTTGCGGCTCATCACTCTGCTCTATCGAGTCGAATTCACGCTTGTAAAGTTCGCGTGCGATTCCAAATTTCACGGCCGCACGTTTTAAGGCGTCGTGCTCGGCTTTTTTAATACCCGTTTCGCTGATCGCCTTGCCCGTGCCGATGCCCTCGCGGGTAACGCCGTCGATCGTGATGGCGACCGTTACAGTAATGATGTCGCCGATCGAGCGGATGTCTTTGACCGCGTGTGCCCAGTTCGGGGCCGTGTCGTCCAAAACGTCGGCGACCGTATGCCATTCGACATACTCGACCATTTGAACATTACCGTTGCGGTCGCGTCGGCCGGCCCGCTGACGGATGAGTAAGGGATCGACCGTTTTACGAAGTTCTTTCAACGTCGTCGAAAAATCCAGCACATTATTTGTTGTCCCGGATAAAAATAAATTTTCTGTGGTTCTATCTTCGTGCGTTTCGTTTATTGTGTTGCGTTTCATTTTTTATGTCTCCTGTGTTGTTGTACGGATCGCCGCACCCTGTAAAGTTATTGCCCCAGCCTGTCTGAAGTGCCGGTAATTGCAGGCGTTCGTCAATCCCTGTTCGCCGCGGGTCAGACCACGCGACTCAGTTTTGATTATCAAAAGATGCTATGTTCCAATTGAATGCGTTGCATCTATGAGACAGTGTACCAGATAAATTTAATTGTTGCAAGCATGAAACGAGGTGTTGCATTTAAAATAATGATGTGTTATGTTTTATCTGTGAAAGGCGATGTGCATCTGTGGCACTTACATATTCATGGAGGAGAAAAATAAAATGGGATTCAAAAATGAAAGTCTTATCAGCACGGTCGAACTGGGAAAAGCGATCAAACGGCGACGCGAGGAATTAAAGCTAAGCTTGCGTGATATTGGCGATTTAACCGAGGTTTCGGCCTCGACACTTTCGCGTATCGAAAATGGCACGGGGCGGCCCGACGCCGACAATATTGCACGGCTCACGCAATGGCTGGATATGCCGGTCGATCGATTAATGACAAAACATTTAACCAACAATGTCGAGCCTGTGATCTATTATCCGCACGAAAAAACACCGGAGATCATCGAGGCTCATCTTCGTGCCGACAAAAATCTGTCGCCCGAAACCGCAAACGCTCTATCTGAGCTTTTTCGCGTCGCGTATAAGCAATTCAGCAAGCCTGGCGCGGGGAAATAGGGAAAAGGCCGGTATTGGACACTTAAGGACACATACGAAATGAAACGCACAGCAGGTAAAATTACCGGAGCAGTTTTCGGCGGAATCGCGGGTATCGACACGATGTTTGTGTTGTTTTTTCTGGCTTTGGAATATGGACGGGCCGTCCAGGCGTTTTCGGTTGACGGCCTTTTGATGGGCGTCACGATATTGATGGTGCTGGTTCTGCCATATTTTCTGCCGTCCAACTTCGAGCGGCCGTCGTTCGGTAGCTGGCTGCTCGCCCGCGGTGCGGTCACCTTGTTTGGTATGGTGCTCGGCGTTGCATTTAAGCAAAGCCTCGGCGTTGTGCTACCGGAATCGCTTCGGTTTATGCCGATGACATTCCTGATTCTGGCATCGATGGTTAGCTGTTATATCCAGTTTTACGGTTTGATGAAGCTCCGTTTGGCAAAATAGGCAAAAGGCGCCGAACGAGAGAGAAAATGATCCGCGCACGGTTCGGGAACGTGAGCGGATCTTTTTCTATGGACTGGCTGTATAACATATGTTATATTATGATGTTTATGAGGGAACTATTATGACTGCAACTCTTAAGATAACCACTATCGGAAATTCTATAGGTGTCATTCTACCGAAGGAAATATTGACCCGTTTGAGAGTCACAAAAGGTGACTCTGTATATGTGACTGAAACGCCCAAAGGTATTGAGATCAGTGCATATGACGACAAATATGCCAGACAGATGGAGGCTGGGGAACGTGTGATGAGAAAACACAGGGACGTTCTCAAGAAATTAGCTGAATGATAGAGGAAGTGGAATGGATCGAGATCGATGTGGTTTTAGGCTACCATAGACGGCAAATAGCGGAACATGGCGGAACCGAAGGCCTCCGTGATGAAGGATTGCTGCATTCTGCATTGGCCCGTCCACAGAATTTGAATGCGTATGGTGAGAGCGTTGATATTGCCGCTCTCGCGGCGAGCTATGCATTCGGCATAGCGAAGAATCATCCGTTTCTTGACGGAAATAAAAGGACGGCGCTAGTTGTCTCTGTGGCCTTTCTTAATCTGAACGGCTTCGATTTTGACGTAGAGCCGCCCGAAACTTACCGGCAATTTTACGATCTCGCACAGGGAATACTTTCCGAAGAAGAGCTTGCCGCGTGGTACAGGGAAATAATTTATCGCATACCAGTCGGATAGCCTGATTACTGTGTCGCGAAGACTACCTCTTCAGAACTAATAGCGCTTTTAATTAGTTGGACCTGATTCACAAGTTCGAGGTATTGTGAAGGCGTTAACGCCTGCGCGCCGTCACACAACGCCTCCTCCGGGCACGGGTGAACCTCGATTATCAGCCCATCGGCACCGACCGCGACACCGGCACGCGCTAGGGGCGTGACCATATAGTTGTGGCCCGTTCCGTGCGACGGGTCGACTATCACGGGTAAATGCGTGAGGCGATGAACCGCCGGTATTATCGAGAGATCAATTGTGTTGCGGGCGTGGTTTGCAAAGGTGCGGATGCCGCGTTCGCAGAGGATAACGTCGTAGTTACCTTCGGCCATGATATATTCGGCCGCGAGTAGCAATTCGTCGAGCGTTGCTGACATACCGCGTTTAAGCAAAACGGGCTTTCGGGTTTGTCCGGCGTACTTTAACAGCGAAAAATTTTGCATGTTCCGGGCTCCGATCTGGATGCAGTCGCCGTATTTCTCAACCGCGTCGAGACCATGCTCATCCATCGCTTCGGTGACAATATTGAGATCAAATTGATCGCGAACCTCAGCAAGCATCTTCAAACCTTCCTCGCCCATTCCTTGAAACGCATATGGCGAAGTCCGCGGCTTGTAAGCACCGCCGCGAAAAAATCGCGCACCGCTTTTCGATACAGTCTCTGCCGTTGTAAAGAGTTGATCGCGATTTTCAATCGCGCACGGACCGGCGATTAACGCGAGCTCCGGGCCGCCGATAGTCGCATTTCCGACCTTAATAACCGATTTTTCGGGCCGCAAGTCCTTTGATATTAGCTTATAAGGCTTAGTGACGCGGATCGCGTCGGCGACGCCCGGCAGATTTTCAAAATGCGCCGGGTCGATCGAGCCGCTGTTGCCGGTGACGCCGATGGCTGTGCGGTTTTCGCCGGGCAAAGTGTGCCCGCGAAAGCCCAGAACCTCGATAACATGTAATACCTTTTCGATATCGGACGGATGGGCGTCCGGTTTCATTACGATCAACATAATTCAATTAACCCCTTTCGGTGCAAAACTATAACTCTAGTTTTTTGCCCGCCTATTTTGCAAACTACGGCAATATTTGCCGAACAAACTTTTCTACTGCGACGACTGCCTGCTCCGAGCTATTCGCTTTTTCAATCTCCGCAACTATTGCCGAGCCAACGACGACGGCATCGGCGTAACGCCAGACATCGGAGATTTGTTCAGCAGTCGAGATCCCGAAGCCGACAGCAATCGGAAGATCTGTGAATTGTCTTGACCTTTGCACGAGCGTTTCGGCAGCGGAACTTGTTGATTCGCGGGCGCCCGTGACACCGGTCCGTGACACTGCGTAGATAAAGCCTCGGGCGTTTTCGCAGATCGATTTCAGCCGGTCACCGGTCGTTGTCGGAGCAATGAGCGAGATCAGATCGATGCCGTCTGTCGCAAATCGCTTTGAAATATCAGCCGCTTCGTCCTCGATAACATCGGTCAGCAAAACGCCGTCGATACCGGCGTCGGCCGCCGCGTGTCGAAACATATCGAGGCCAAACCGCAGTATCGGATTGAAATAGCTGAACAAAACAAGCGGCACGTCACTGTATTTTCTAAACTCACTCGCGAGATGTATCACATCTTTCAAAGTAGTTCCGGCGTCGAGGGAGCGTTGCGACGAACGCTGTATTGTCGGCCCGTCGGCCATCGGATCGCTAAACGGAACGCCTAGTTCGATCACATCGGCGCCGAGATCCGCCAGCTTTACGACAATCGATAGGGAAGTTTCGAGATCGGGGTCGCCGGCGGTGACGAACGGGATAAATCCTTTTCGCCCGGAGTTACGCAGATCTGTGAATTTGGTGGCAATACGGCTCATATATTTGCTTCGATTACGAGACAAAATACACACTCTACCGGTCGTGTTTCCGCCTGAACTCCTCCTGAACCGTATTCACATCCTTATCGCCGCGTCCCGATAGATTAACGATCATTATCTTGTCGCGGTCCATTTCGGGCGCGATCTTAATGGCGTGAGCGATCGCGTGTGATGACTCGAGCGCCGGAATGATGCCTTCGGTCTCTGAAAGCATTTTGAACGCCGCCAATGCTTCTTCGTCGTTGGCCGATACATATTCGACGCGCGTCAGGTCGTGTAAATAGGCGTGTTCCGGCCCGATCGAGGCGTAATCAAGTCCGGCTGAAATGGAATGCGTCAACGCGATTTGCCCGTCGTCATTCTGTAATAGATAACTCTTTGTGCCTTGCAGAACTCCTATATTTCCGCCGCTCATAAATCTTGCAGCGTGCTCGCCTAATGTATCGCCACGACCGCCGGCCTCGACACCGATCATTCTTACATCGTCATTTAAGAATGGATGAAACAGGCCAATTGAGTTTGAGCCACCGCCCACGCAAGCGACTAAAACATCCGGCAAACGATCTTCCTGTTCAATGATCTGTTCACGGGCCTCGCGGCCGATGATGCTCTGAAAATCGCGAACCATCAGCGGATACGGATGCGGACCGAGTGCCGAACCGAGCAAATAATAGGTCGTATCAACATTCGTCACCCAATCGCGAAGGGCCTCGTTTATCGCGTCTTTCAAGGTGCATGAACCAGAATCAACACCGCGAACCTCGGCTCCGAGCAGACGCATCCGAAACACGTTGAGTTCCTGCCGCCGCATATCCTCGGTGCCCATATAAACGAAGCATTCGAGGCCAAATAATGCACAAACAGTAGCGGTTGCGACGCCGTGCTGGCCGGCACCGGTTTCGGCGATTATCCGCTTTTTGCCCATTCGCCGGGCAAGTAATATCTGGCCAATACAGTTGTTTATCTTGTGAGCACCAGTGTGGTTGAGGTCCTCGCGTTTCAAGTAAATTTTCACACCGCCGAGTATTTCGGTTAAGCGTTTTGCAAAATAAAGCGGTGTCGGTCGGCCGGAATAGTTTTGCAGCAGATCATTAAACTCCGCGTGAAAACCGGCATCATCCCTAATCGCATAGTAACCTGTCGTCAGCTCGTCAAGCGGCGCGACAAGCGTCTCAGGCACAAATCGCCCGCCGTATTCTCCCCAATAGCCGTGTTCGTCTGGCTCGTAATTCATATTGTCTCTCTCACAGCGGCGACAAACCGCTTTAGTTTTTCCGGATCTTTCTTTCCGGGCTCGGATTCGATTCCGCTGCAAACATCGACGGCGTAGGGCCGGACCATTTCGATCGCTTTACCGACATTCAGCGGCGTTAATCCACCGGCCAGATACAGCCGATCGACCAGGGGCCTAACACGCTGTGCAACCGTCCAGTCAAACGTCTCGCCAGTGCCACCCACCTCTCGCGGCGAATATTTATCCAAAAGAATTGCCTCGGCACTACAATGTGTTGCATCGCCGGTGGTAAAATCCGGTGAGATTCGGAAAACTTTAATTACCGGCAAACCCGACTCCGTATGTACCCTCTCCATAAATCCGTTATCTTCGTCACCGTGAAGTTGGATAGCGTCAAGACCCGCGAAACTCGCGATCTCACAAACGCTCTCGACCGACTCGTTTACAAAAACACCGATTTTTAACACGTTCGTCGGTATCTCATCTATGATCGATCTCGCCCGTTCGGGCGTCAAAAAACGAGAACTATTTTTGTAAAAATTAAACCCCAGTTGGTCAGCCCCCAACTGAACGGATAGCAAAGCATCTTCCAGATTTGTGATACCGCAAATCTTTATTTTTGTATCGGCTTTCTCAGCATTCTCGGTGTCTGATCCTTCTTTTTTCTCATCCTTCAACCGTGTGGACAAATACCACACCACAAAAATATTCAGCGCCAATATTGCGACCCGCACCCACGTAAACCGTTCGTATATTTCATAGATCTCAAACGGGAGGAACAATGCCGTAAGATACGTTGTCATGTACTCGGCCCAGCGTTTTTGCAGCCACAGGCCGATGCCTTCGGTAAAGAGCAGCGCGGCGTAAACGGTCGCGACGACGCTCAATTCGAGGAGCTGTTTATTACCGACGCCCGATAAACGCTCAAGTGCCGACTGCACGTACCTATTTGCCAGATCAATGCCATGACGCGAAATAAAATTTTCGGCCCAGGCATGTACGTCACGGTTAAAAAGCGTCAGCATCTTAAAGGCAACGATTAGTAAAACAGTACCCTTAATCGCCTTTTCAGCCGCGATAAAATGGATGGTCCATGTCCTCTCGCGGCGGGTCTGATTCTTGTATCTTAGGTGAACGGTATTCAAATCCACGCTCCTAATGTTAAGTCCGCATCCGTCGTCCGCATAAGCGACTCGCCGATCAAAAACCCATCAAATCCTAGCCGTCTTAGCTCGTCGATCTCTTCGCATGTGGATATGCCGCTTTCAGTGACCATCAAGGCGTTCGGCGGACGCTCTTCGATCAAACGGCGGGAAACATCTAGCGAAACTTCTAAAGAATGCAGATCACGGTTGTTCACGCCGATAATTTCTGCCGCGATTTTTCCAGCAGCATCGAGCTCGGCGGCTGTGTGAACCTCAACGATCGCATCCATGCCAAGGTCGTCTTGTGCCACTTCGGCTAAATGTAAAAAATGTTTCAGACCGATCATGTTGATCGTGGCGACAATCAGCAGTATCGCGTCGGCACCAGCAGCGGCCGATTCGTAAACCTGAAATTCGTCCACGATAAAATCCTTTCGCAGAATCGGCATATCAACCGCATTTCTAACAGCAATAAGGTCATCCAGCGAACCTTGAAAATACTCCGCTTCGGTCAACACGGAGATCGCCGCCGCTCCGCCCGATTCATACCGGCGGGCCAATGCCACGACATCGATATCTGCGTTAATAACGCCTTTTGACGGAGATGCACGCTTGATCTCAGCGATTATATTCGTCCGATCTTGTCGCTCTAACGCAGTTCGCAAACGGTGCCGTTTTGCGTCGGCCCGGATGTCGATCGCTTGTCGTTTCAAAGCTTCGAAATCCGCGTCGCGTTTTTGCCGCTCGACCTTTTCAACAGTTTTCGCGACTATTTTTTCAAGAAAGGTTTCGCTCATTCGTTTGTCGCCCTTGCGAGTGCGGTCAATTTTGCCATCGCCGAGCCACTCCGTACACTATTTGCCGCCAAACTAAAGGCCATTGGCAGGTCATCCGCTAGTCCGGCGACGTATATCGCCGCCGCCGCGTTCATAAGCACTATGTTTTCAACATTTTCGCTACTACGTTTATTTTCCAGAATGTCGCGTATCAATGCCGCGCTCTCAGCCGCCGATAGATTCTGAGGCAGTTCGCCACTATCGATTTCAAAAGCATAGTCGTCGGAGGAAATATTTTTGGAGACCACATTTCCATCCTCAATCGCCAACACATGCGTCTTGCCGTTAAGAGCGATTTCGTCGAGGCCATTTTCGCCATGCACAATCCACGAACGCTCGGTGCCGAGACGACGTAGTACGTTTGCCGTCTTTTCCAGTAAATCCTTATTCCAAACACCGATCAGGTGGTGCGAAACCCCGGCCGGGTTGCACAGCGGGCCGAGGTTGTTAAAGATCGTCGGACGGCCAAACTCGCGTCTAGCCTTTGCCAGCGACGGCGACAGGGAATGAAACCTCGGAGCGAACATAAAGCAGATTCCTTGCTCATTCAGGCACTGTTCGGCGGTCTCGGGAGCATGGTCCGCCGTGACGCCCAGCAGTCCCAATACGTCCGCACTGCCGGAATTGCTCGTAGCGGCGCGATTACCGTGTTTCGCGACAGAAACGCCCGATCCGGCGATGACAAACGCGGCGGCGGTCGATACGTTAAACGTTTTTGCACGACTGCCTCCAGTGCCCACGATGTCGATCACCGTCGGATTTCGCGGCTCGATACGCTTCATTCGGATGCGCATAATGCTCGCGAGAGCAAAAAGCTCGTCTTCGGTTGTCCCTTTTGCTTCCCAACTGTTCAATATTTTGCAGATAAGTGCCTCGTCCGTCTCGGCGATAAGACAGTCGAAAAAAACTTCCGCGTCATTGCCCAACAGATCGCGGCCGGCACGAAATTCCTCAACATAATGATGTAAAACATTACCTTTCATCTGCTCTAAACCACACCGCTTTCGGCTATTTCGACAGCCTTTAGCAACACCCTCGCCTTGTTTACGGTTTCCTCAAATTCTAATTCGGGCACCGAATCAGCCACAATTCCGGCACCGGCCTGTATTTTTGCCACGCCGTTTTCGAGTACAAGTGTTCTAATCGCGATACACATATCCATGTTGCCTGCGTAGTCAAAATATCCGACGGCTCCGGCATAGACGCCGCGCGGTGTCGGTTCGAGATCGCGAATTATCTCGATCGCTCGAACCTTTGGAGCGCCGGAGACCGTACCAGCGGGGAAGCATGCGGCCAGAGCATCGAATCGATCCAAGCCGTCGCGCAACTTGGCCGAAAGCGAGCTTACCAGATGCTGCACATGCGAATATTTTTCCACAGTCATCAAGGTCTCGACCGTCACGCTGCCGTATTCGGCAACACGGCCGAGATCGTTGCGGCCGAGATCGACGAGCATCTGGTGTTCGGCAACTTCCTTTTTATCATGCCGCATTTCCTCGGCAAGGGCTTCGTCTTCCGCACTGGTTTTGCCCCGTCGGCGGGTGCCAGCGATCGGCCGGTATTCGAGCCGCCGATCCTCACAGCGGACAAGCATTTCCGGCGAAGCACCGACAATCGCCCGGTCTTCGAATTGCAGCAAAAACATATACGGCGACGGATTTAGCGACCTCAAAGCACGATAGATCGAGACCGGCGAAGCGTTCGTAGGCCGTGTAAAGCATTGCGACAAAACGGCTTGATAGCATTCACCGGCGTTGATGAGTTCTTTGATGTTTGCGACGGCGGCTTCGAAATCAGGTCGCTCCCAGTTTGAAATCTCCGTCGCCGGAGCCGTGTTCAGTTCGGTTTTTGGGACTGTAGCATGACCGGTTTCAAGAATACTCTGAATTTTACGGTTGTGAATCTTTGCCGATTCAAAAAAACTCTCTAATTCGTTTTCATCGTCCGCCTCGTCCTTAAAAACGAGCGAAATGATCTTTATCTCTTGCCTGGCGTGGTCAAAGGCAACGATCGAACGAAAAAACATAAACGCCGCTTCGCCGCTTGTCTTTCCACGCTTTAAGGACGGTTCAAACCACTCGCAGCAATCGAATCCAAGATATCCGATGGCGCCGCCTATGAATGCAGGCAAGTCAGAGTCGGCAAGTGCGTTTCTCAGGG
>JAYUDV010000156.1:0-1846 GCA_043739565.1 Chloracidobacterium sp. | reverse complement strand
AGATTCAAAAATTTCCACGCCTCAAAGCCCGGAATATTAAAATACTCGTTATAAAATCGCGTAAATCCGCTCTCGGCGCCATGGTTTGCTTCCGCCAGGAATAGAATAAAACTTGTGATAAAAGCAACCATAAAAACTTAGGCCTTCAAAATACTCGCCGTTATTTTGTCCGCCATCTTTGCGGCGTCGGAATCGATCGATGCTCGGGCTTCGGCTACTTCTTTTGCAAGACCCGCCTTTCCAGCGTCAAAACTGGCTGCCGTTTCGGCCTTTAGATCCGCCAGCTTTTTGTCGCGATCCGCAACCGCCTTTTTCTGTTCTCTTTCAATCAACTCGTACCCGGCGGTGCGGGCGTCAAGCAACGCCGTTTTATATCTAGCCTCTTTCTCGGCGACATTTTTAAGGATCGATTCGGCCTCGCCGCCTGTCCCGCCTTTTTGCTTTTCACGCGACTCGATGACTGCGTTGATCGGTCTAAACAGCGTACGGTTCAGAATCCAGATCATAATCAGGATCAACGCAATGTGTATAAATAGCGTGCCGTCCGGAAAAAGCTGTACGGACTCGGCAAATGCCAGCGTATGCATATTCTAACTCGACCAAACCAAGGTAATAACAGGGCAAAACCGCCTGATACTCAAAAGATATAAGAGTATCACGCACGCGCTTTTAGGGTCAAGCAAGCCCCGCCGGCAATGTTTCGGCGGGGTCAAAGTTATTAAATCGCGGCGGCTATGCTAAAGTTTTTTCAGCAATTTCAATGTCAACCGCACTAAAAAAAGCGAAGGTAAGAGCGCCGCGAAATCGCACAATTGAATTGCGGGCCGACGAGGTTGACGCACTTCGATCGCGGATCATATTTGATGGTGTTCTGTCCGATCTCGACGCGATCTGCAATCGGGTGATATGTGGAGATTCGTTTGAAATGCTCGGCAACCTACCCAGAGTGAGCTTTGATCTGCTCTTTGCCGATCCGCCATACAACCTGACAAAAGCGTTTGGAAAGGAGACTTTTCGAGAGAAAACAACGGATGATTACGAGGAATGGCTCGATTCGTGGATTCGCCTGTGTGTGCCGCTTTTGAAGCCGACAGCGTCTGTGTATATCTGCGGCGACTGGCGTTCGTCTTCTGCGATCCAACGAGTTGGAACAAAGTATTTCAAACTCCAAAACCGCATAACATGGGAACGCGAAAAGGGCCGAGGGGCAAAGGCCAACTGGAAAAATATGGCCGAGGATATCTGGTTTTTTACGGTTTCCGACGAATTTACATTTAATCTCGATGCGGTAAAAATCCGACGCAAGGTGCTTGCTCCGTATAAAATAAACGGCGAGCCAAAAGATTGGGAGGCGGGCAAAACGGGAAACTTTCGCGACACGCATCCGTCAAACATCTGGACCGACATCAGCGTGCCTTTTTGGTCGATGCCCGAAAACACCGATCACCCGACGCAAAAGCCCGAAAAGCTCCTCGCCAAGATCATTCTTGCAAGCACGAATCCCGGCGATCTCGTGCTCGATCCGTTTTCAGGTTCGGGTACGACCGCTGTCGTCGCTAAAAAACTCAGCCGCGATTTTGTTGCGATCGAGTCGGACGAGGAATATTGTTTGCTTGCCCAGAAACGTCTGGAGATGGCTGAAACCGACCAAACCATTCAGGGATATTCGGACGGCATTTTTTGGGAGCGGAATTCGGGCAAGATGCCTGTGAGTTAACTTTTTCTTTGCGCCCTTTGCGTCTTTGCGTTAAATTCTCTCTCGGCTTTTCTCTTCGTTCTCTGTGCTCTCTGTGGTAAAAATAACTTAATGAAAATCGCAACCTGGAATGTAAATTCGATCAGGCTC
>JAYUDV010000155.1:0-12364 GCA_043739565.1 Chloracidobacterium sp. | reverse complement strand
CTGGCAGGCAGCAATGACCAGAGTTTTGCGATAAATGTATTATTCGCAGTGCCTCCGGCCCCAACCGGATTTACCATCTCAAACATCACGGCAAACGGCGCGAGCTTGTCATGGAATCCGCTTCCGCCCGAGTTAGGTGCTGCCACATACAACCTTTATGAACTTTTTTTCAGCGGCAGAGGAGGAACCCGTTCTATATTGATTGCCGGCAACATGACGACGACCTTGGCAAATGTAGGCGGTTTAGCGGCCGGCTCCGGTCATAGCTATGCCGTAACAAGCGTGGTCAACGGCGTGGAATCGGCGTTCACCGCCCGTGCATTTTTCGTCACGTTACAGCCGGGTGCTCCGACGAATGTTGCCATAACAGGTAACACTCAGGGATCGATCACGTTGTCGTGGACGGCTCCGGCTGCCAGTCAGGTTCCAATTGTTGGTTATCGCATCTATGAGTCAACGGCTACGGGGCTTCTGCTGCGGGTCGATAACATCACGGATACTTTCGCTACCGTTGCGGGGTTGCTGCCAAACACAGTCCACAACTTCTACGTTGTATCATTCGACGCCAACTTGAACCAGTCGTTCTTAGTAGCCGCGCCGACCGTCACGACTGTTACATCTCCTATCCTCTTTCACAATGCGACGGCCTTCCCTAGAGCAGTGGGCGGGGGATTTTATGCAGAATCGTTGGTGGCGGTCATTGGAGACAGATTGATGCTCATTTCTACCGACGCCCATTCCCCGGCGGGAGTGAACTATGTTATCAGCTTCTCGGGATCACCGGCACCGACCTTTTCGCTTGTGACAGCACCAGCCGGAATGACGATTGACCCTGTGACTGGCGTGGTGACATGGACATCGGTTAGCGGCCCTGTCGGAACTTTCACCGCCACGGCACGCGGCGCCAACAGCGAGGGTTTCACCGATTTTAACTTTACCTACACGGTTTATCCGGCGGGTACGGATCTATTGTCGCCAACGACGGTGCCGATGTTTCTGGCGACAGCGACGAATGTTACACGGACGAGTGCGACGCTCAACTGGAACGCTTCGACAGACAATGTCGGTGTGGCCGGATACCGTGTCTATGCAGTCTCGCCGATCCTGATCTGCGGAACCAGAGTCGGCTGTCCGTTACTTCCCAATATAGTGCCAATCGCCGTTACAAGCGGCACTGGTACGACCGTCACATTGAACAACTTGACTCGAAACACAGGTTACAGCTATTGGATAGAGGCGTTTGATGCGGCGGGTAATACTTCGTTTATAACTCAGGGCATACAGCGAAACTTCACTACGCTTAACTAAATTCGGCATAAAACTACACCCGAAAAAAAACCGGAAAACTCAATTCGAGTTTTCCGGTTCTTTTGTTGGGAATGACCTTTGTCTTTTGAATTGCTTTAAAGAATTGTGCAAAAGAACCGTAAATCGATCAGTGAATCGGCTGTCCGCCGACTGCCGCAGCAGCGATGTATGTCATCGGCGTTGTCGGAGCCATTTCGTTTAGCGTGAGCTTGAGCTTGTCCACTATGCCCTCGGCTTCCATGTAGTCGCGGCCGAGTAGGCGGCGGAAGCGTTTGGTGCGGTCTTCGCCGGTCAATTCCTTTAGCATACCGCCCAAAAACGATGTGACGAGTTCAGGAGCAAACTGCTTGCCCGCGTTGCGCTGCAAATCCTCCACAACCTCTTTCGCGGGACGCCGCGCCTTGTATGGTCGGTCGGTAGTCATCGCGTCAAAAGAATCGGCGAGACTCACTATCTTAGCAATAAAAGGTATTTCGCGATCGTAAAGGCCGTCCGGGTAGCCACGTCCGTCCAGGCGTTCGTGATGATATTTGGCGGCAAGCGGAACATCAGTATATGGGTGATGGATCGGCAGGAGAATCTCGTATCCCACGCCCGGATGCTTGTTCAGTTCGGCAGATTCCTTGGCGTTGATGCGGTACGGGGCGTTGATGATCTTGCGTTCGACGGTGAGTTTGCCGACGTCGTGCAAATAACCCGCAACGGCAGCTCCCTCAATTTCCTCTTTGCCCCAGGCGAGTTCGGTCGCGATGATCTCGGAAAATTTGCCGACACGGACCGAATGCCCCTCGGTATATTTATCTTTGCAGTCGATAGCGGCCGCAAACGCTTTGACCGTGTCGTGATAGGTCGAACGCATTTCGTCAAACATTCGACGGTTTTCCTCGGCGTGGCGTTCGATCTCAGCCATCAGGTTGCGTTGGGCAATGGCGACGCCGATATGCTGGCCCATCGCGCAGACGATTTCTTTTTCGTAGCTCGTATAGCCCTCAGCCGTCGCCTTTTCACCCAGAAATATCGCTCCGACTATCTCATCGCGGACGACAAGCGGCACAAAAAGCTCTAGCCGGCGGCGCTCAAAGCTGTGGTCATAAACCTGGAAAAACGGTAAAACCTTAGCCTGCTGTATCTCGATCGGGTTGAGGCCGCTCGTCAAAAATTGACGTTCGTCCTCAGCGGTAAGCGACAAGCTGAGCGGAAAATCATCGCCGAGGCCGCGTACGGCGAGCATGTTTAATTCATGCCCAAATCGCGAATATCTCGCCACCGCGCCGCGCATTATTCCGAGTGCTCCTGATATCAAATGCAGCGACGTGCGGATTGTCTCCTGAAAATTGTTCTTGTTCGTGATCTCCTGGCCGAGCTCGGCCAACGCTCCGAAAGCGTGGATCAGTTTGTGATCGTGTTCCGCCATGATTTAAGTTCTAATTAGGCAATTACTACATGCTTTGTCAGCCCAAGCATGTCAAAAAGCTCGACCGTATTCTCGTTAACGTCGGAAAAGACGACTTTTGCTCCTTGATTCGAGGCAATATCGATGACGCCAAGGAGGATCGAGATGCCGATGCTGTTTACGATCTCCGTCTGCGAGAAATTTACGACAATCTCCTTGCAGCCCTCGTCTATCCGCCGTTTGCATTCGTATTCGATCTGCTCGCCGCTCAATTTATTGAGATAATCGCCAGCCTGTATGACCACCGTGGGACTCGCAGGTTCAACCGAGGTAAAAACTGTATTTTCCGAGATCACTTTAATTATTGTCCTTGTATAACTTAGCTTGAGCGCTCTTAGAATTCACTTGAGGTATATTTCTATCACAAAGATTTTCAGAAAACAATGGCATTTTGTCAGGAGCAACGGTATTTCCCGCCGAAACAGATCTTTTTTCGATTATATTGTGGCATTTTCCGAAAACTGGGGGAGATCGGCACTAGATTTTCGGTGCGAATGGTACACGGCTAAACTCAGCAAGCAGCGGTTTAAGTTGCTCGACCGCCAGTTCGTGCGCGGCCCCATTTGTGGCGAGAATGCCGTTACGATTTTGCAGATCGGCGCCATCGTAACGCATTTCAAGACCAAAGAGATCGGTGAAACGGCCTCCGGCTTCTTCGAGAATTATCTGCGGAGCGCATGTATCCCACAGCTTTGTTCGCGGGCTGGGGTGTATGTAAATATCACACGTTTTGTCGGTTATCAGGCCGACCTTGAGCCCGACGGAGCCTCGATTTACGATCTTGGAAAATCCAAAATGACCAATAATCCGGCCCATTCGCGGGCTGGGGTGATTGCGGGACATGGCCAATGTCATCTCGCCAAACCCCGTTTCCGCCGATACCTTCATCCGCACAGGTTCGCCGCCCTTATTGAGAGTAAACGAGCCTTCACCTTTAACAGCATAGCTAAGCACGTCGGGAACCGGCAGAAAAACGACTCCCAAAACCGGTACTCCGCTCCTCGCCAATCCGATCTGTACGCCAAAATCACCGTCATGCTTAACAAATCCGGCGGTTCCGTCAATTGGGTCGATTATCCAGACGCGATCTTTCGATAGACGCCGTTCGAGATCGTCAACCTCTTCCTCCGACAACACGCCGTCGTCAGGAAACGCGGCGATCAACCCATCGACAATAATGCGGCTGGCGTCACGATCGGCAACGGTAACCGGCTCGCTGTAATTATCGGCACCGAGTTTTTCCTCGGTCTCAAATCCATCCGCGTAATGTTTTAATATCGATTTCCCGGCCGACCGGGCGAGGGCAATAGCGGTTTCAAGCTCTATCTGAAGCATTGATACAAATGTATCACGCATAACTGCGGGTCGATAAATTGGGACTTGAGGTTAAGATTTTTCGACCGCTTCGGTTATGCCGCATCGCGGGCAGATCAGGAACCGGCGTGTCTTATCCGTCCATTTGGCGAGCGCCTGATTGGCGAGCGTCGGCGTCTTGCTTTCGGCCTCACCCTCGCGAAACGCGCGGGACAGCCGCGTACGAGTTTCGTCGGCCACGGGCAATTCGCGTTCGCAATGCCGGCAGACCCACCCCGTTCCGTCGTTATAAAAATCATTCAGTTCCTGCATAAAAAAAGCGGCGGGCATCTCTGCCCGCCGTCTATCGTAATTATGCCTGATTATTGCACGTTCCGGCGATTTTTCGGCGTCGTTGACGGCGGGCTCGCAAAAAGCTTAACCGGTACGGTCACGATTTTACCGCCGCGATAAATCTCCAAATTTACGGTATCACCTATCTGCTTTTTATCAAGCAGGCGAAACAGATCGTCCATATCAGCAAGTTTTTGGCTATCGGCCGAGAGGATTATATCGCCGATGCTGCCATCGGCGGCAATGCCTTTCAGACCGGCGCGTTCCGCCGATCCGCCGGGCAGTATCTGATACACAAGCAGTCCCGCATCTACCGGCACGCGATAGCCGCGTTGCTTGAGATCGCCTACGCTCGGAAGCGAGGCCCCCAATTTAGGCCGCCGCACTTCGCCGTACTGCAATATCTGCGGCACGACCCGCTTTGCGACACTAGACGGTATCGCGAATCCGACGCCCACCGAGCCGCCGCCCGACGGCGACAGTATCTGTGAATTAATACCGATCATTTTGCCGAATTTATCGAGCAACGGCCCGCCCGAATTGCCGGGATTGATCGAAGCATCAGTTTGAATTGCCGCATCGATTGGGCGTCCGTTCTGAGCGCGTATCGGACGCTGCAGACCAGAGATAACACCGGTTGTAAGCGTTCGGTCAAGGCCGAACGGGTTTCCTATCGCAAGCACCTTTTGGCCGACCGACAGTTTGTCCGAGTCGCCAATAGGCACGACCGTCAAACCGGACGGAGGCGAGTCCAATTTAATGACGGCAAGATCCGTATCAGGATCGCCGCCGACCACGGTCGCGGGATACGTTTTGCCGCCGCCAAAGCTGACGGTCAGTTTTTGCGCGCCCTCGATCACATGATAGTTGGTCAAAATATCGCCATTGGCATCAATGACCGAGCCCGAGCCGTTGCCCTTTCCTTCCTCGACGTCGCCCCACATATCCTGCTGGTAAGACGTCGTGTTGATAAACGCAACGCCCGGGCTTATCGCCTTATATACTTCGATATTGTTTTGCTCGTCCGTCACCGCCGACGGATCTGAGATGCCGCGTGGGGCATCCTCGGCAAACGCGATCTGCGAGCCGTTCGCTTCCCAAGTTTTACCGTAATTGTATAAAAACGCCATCGCACCTACGGCGATCAGTGCAGATGAAAAAGCAAGCAGAATTATCTGCCGCGCCGACATTTGATAAACGGAATTTTTTGCCATATCTCTTTACTCCCTTGCCCCTTTAAACTATCAATTTTTTGATGCCCGATAAAACGTTCCGCGTTGTGTATTCATTTACGAAAAAAATCGGCCCGATGTTTCTCTTAAGAACATCGGGCCGAAAAAGCACATGGACGAGAAATCAGAAAATGAAAGCGAAAAGCTGTCCGGGCAAAGCGCCCAGATCTTGTATGAATGTATTTGAGACGTACCCAAAGGCAGAAAGCCCGGTAAAAATGTGAATACCCATTAGCCCGATGTAAACAGCTAACACGACGGCGAGGCCGTAACGGGCGAGCGGTCGGTTGCCCCATCGGTACAGGACGATCGCCGCGATAGCTCCGATCGCGATCTTTACTAATAAAAAAGGTGCATTTCCAATATCCAGGAGTCCGGCCATTAATTGATTGCTCTCAGTCGCGACGCCGGTGCGGACCCAGACGATGGTCAAAAGAGCATCGAGCAAATTGAGGGCAAAGAGAAGAAAGGTCGGTGCGAATAGATACATTATTGAGGCTCTCTCCTGCAAAAACTTGTTAAACTCCGCCCTTAAATTACTTGACCCCAGGTTTTTAAACCGGGGGCCATTCTTAGTTTGGAGAAAAGTGAACTGTCGCTGTCTTTCTGAATATACGTCTAATCACCAGCGATTTCAAAAAATAATGTCATTTTTGTTTGCCCGCGGCCTAGGTGATATTCTTGGCAATAAAAACGAGTTTATGAAAGTGTTTTTATTGCAACGAATTTCGGCCCGTTCGATTCAAAACCGATGCCAAATTGCACGGATCCGAACGTAAGTGCCATTGACAGTATCATCAGGAGAAAACAGATTATGAAACAAATTATTAAATACAAAAATTTAGCTGTTGTGCTAGGACTGCTTTTGTTATTCGGTGCGAGCGACACATTCGCGCAAAAGCGTAAACCGGTGCTCCACCGTAAGGTGGTCTCACATCGAAAGCCCGTCGTACACAAGCCAGCCGTACCGCTGTTCACGGTCAATAGCGGCACCATATTTCGGGCGCGTATGAATCAGACGATCAGCTCAAAAATGGTAACGGTCGGCAGCACATTCACCTCGACCGTAACCGAGCCCGTATATTCGACGAACGGCGTAATTGTGATCCCGGTCGGCAGTATTGTCACCGGTCGTGTGAATACCGTCAAACCGGCGTCGAAGGGCGGTAATGTCGGCCAGATTGACGCCAGCTTTGTCTCCGTTCGTCTTCCAAACGGCCGTAAACGGGCGATAAATGGCTCACTAACCGACCTGACGAACGGCAAAACAAACAGCGATAACGAGGGGACTGCATCGGGCAAACCGATGGCCCATCGCAAGATCATCTTTATCGGCGGTGGCGCAGCGGGCGGTGCCCTGCTCGGAGCGATTGCCGGCGGCGGCAAAGCGACGGCCATCGGCGCCATACTCGGCGCGGGTGCCGGCCTTCTCGGCGACAGATATCTGAAAGGCGCCGAGGCCGAGGTAAAATCGGGCACAGAATTCGGAATTTATCTAAATCAGTCAATCGCCCTGCCGCGTTTTGCCGAAACGACGCCGGTAAACCAGTAAACGAGATAGAAAACAACATCGAAACCGGAAGCAGCGCAGGCGTTCTTCCGGTTTCTTTTACGTTTTGAACATCATAATTTTCAGTGTCAGCATCCCGTTTGCGTTTCCAGCACCGGAGTGTTCCGTCGTCCCAAGCATTCTTAAAATGGAACAAAAGGTGGAAAAGGCCGCCGGCGAGGTGGGTTACAGTCGATGCCGTTCCATTGCCGGTTTAGTTTCTGCGCCGCCGTCCCGATAGCTATCGGGATTCCGCAGCCGCAAAAAGGATCAAGAACAACGTCGCCTTCGTTTGACGATGCCTGAATGATGCGTTCGATAATCGGTCCAACGATTTGTTATGCCTCGGCCGGAACATGAAGGTCTATGCGGAGAGGAGCATAAGGCCCCGGTCGTAGTCTATGATCGCATGGCGGTTCCACAGCACGTCTGCACCAAGAACTCCGTCCACCGGCTCAACCCCAGCTATCTTCAGTCCGGCGTTGACATGGGACAAGTCCATAGTGAGCAACTTAGTGCTCGAAAGGTCAAGCCCAGAGAGCGTTAGGTCGTGCTTGGCTACGTAGTTCGTCCGCATCGTCCACTCCGAGCCCACACCTCCACCCCTGCGCGAAGCCGATGACAGCTTAAGCTTGTACCGCGACACAACCGCCGAATCGAGGATGGTTCCACCAGCTCCCGTGTCGATAATGAGTCGTGCGGGACGACCGGATAGTCGTGCTACGACGCTGATGTGGCGAGTCTTCTCTCTAGTTATAGGAATCAGTACAAACTGTCGAGTATTCTTTTTAGGCATGTGGCTCCTTTTCGGCAGCGGTGATCATCATTCTTATTTCCGATTTTCCGCGAGCTTTCTGGTGGTGTGAGCTGTAACACTCTCCGGCACCAGGTCTGCAAAATTCGGCGGCACAAGCAGTTTATCGGCTATCTCTGCATTGTGTGCCGCGAGTTCCTGTTTCTCGAAACGCTTTCTTCGTGAGATCGTTTTTCGCAATGCCTCGGCCCACGCAATGCCCATTGCAAAAAGTATGATGGCTGTGAAGGGGATCACACGGCTGGCGCCGGGCTGGGATCCCGCGATCGCATAGAGCAATATCGCGGAGACGAAGCACACAGCGGGGCGGAATGCACTGATAATGGTAGGGACCATTTTGTTTTCCTCCGGTGGAAGAGTCGTTACGGCCGGTTTGGACGCATCGAACAGAAAGACACCACATTTTCTGCAATACGTCTCGGCGATTTGCTCGGGGTTTCCGCATTTTGGGCAATACATAGTGACTTGTACGTGGTTAGCCTTCAAATAGTTCGTTTTGAGTAATCCGGTAGGTTCAATTTCCAAAACTGACCCATCACCTTCTAATAACGCGAAGCAGTCGAATCGCAGTGGGGATAGAGCGAGCCGGTCGGTTTTAGGACGCGGTGAAGTTTCTTTAGGCGGACGGCCATCATGACGAGATATGCCATCGCCCGGTTGTTGCCGATGAACGCCCGGAACGATTCGATCATGCGGCCGAACTGGTCGGGTTCGTTTATCAGTTCGCTGTAGGCTGCTTGCGCTCCGAGGTTCCAGTGCCACATGTCTTCGAACGCCGTTTCGGCGATCTCACGTCGAGCCGTGATCTGCGACGCGGAATAGCTGCCCGATTCGTTGCGGAAGAGCACGTTGTAATTGCGGTTGCTGTTAAACGGCGGGTCGAGATAAACGAGATCGACCGACTCTGTGTCGATATAGTCCCGAAGGATCTTGAGATTGTCGCCGTAGTAAAGAGTGTTCATGGGAAAAAAGCCCCGGTCGCTACCACTCTTGGTACCGACCTCATCGCACCGGAAATGTACCATTATCCGATCAGGATTATCAAGAACCCCTGTCGCTACCGCTCGCGGTTCTGATCGCAAACAGGCGAGCCCAATCTGAGCGAAGCGGAATTCAGACGGTGTGGACGAGAAATTCGGGTGTGACGATGACGGGCGAGAAAAAACCGGCGGCGGTGTTGAATAGGCGGAGGCGGGCTTGTTTGCGGACGTTGGCGATGTGGCCAAAATTCCACGTGACCAGATAATCGATCTTGTGATACGAGGCGATGGCGACGTGGATCGCGTCGGCGATGTATTTGCGGTGAAAGATGCCGCGATCGATGTAGCCCTCGGCGAGGATGGCGACCTCCTCGGCGAGGTCGAGCTGTTCGAGCGGTTTGATCAGATTAAGGCAGCCGGTGCGGTATGGCTCGGCGACGCGTTCCAGTTCACGCTGGACAAGAATCGAGCTGAAAGCACGATACTCCGACAATTCGTGCTCCCACCAACGGATCGTCAGATCACGGCGAAACGGTTCGCCGTTGTCGAGATATGCTCCGACCACCGAGGTTTCTAAATAGAGGCTTAACTTCATAAGATAGTGCCCCGGTAGCTACGGCTCCCGGTACTGACCCGATGGTTGCTAGTTTTCGGGTTTGATGGCGACGAAAATCACTGTTGAGTTTTTAAAATCAAACGTCAGCCGATAATTCTTTAGAAAGTTACCGCCGAGTATTCCCGCTTGTTCGAAACCCGACGCTTCGTTAATAATGTCCAGATCCAGAGCGACAGCCATAATGCTATCGCGCGAATGTTTGCCAAATGTGACTCGCGGCAACATAAACGTCGCTACTTCGTCGGTGACGCCCGCCGAACCGATAACACGCAGTTTTTCGACATTAGCAAACGGGCTAATCCCTTCGGTTTTTGAAACCCGGTCAGAGATGACTGAGACGCTCGCACCCGTATCGACTATAAAGTTTAACGGAGATTCGATCCCCTGTAATTGAACCTCACCGCTTAAGAATCCGCTGGATGTAAGCCTCAGCGGCAACGATAAATCAGCGGCGGCGCGGACTTGACTAGTGTCATTGGCCTTTAGCGTGAGCGAAAACGTCTGGTCGCCGTAATCGATCGTGGTCAGAAACTTCGAGATCAACGCGAGCCCGATATACCCGTCAATCTGCTGGCCGTCGCTGTGAAATTTTCTGATATAAACAGGTACACTACGTACGTTGACCGCACCTATATCGATCTGCTTGAGCAACCCATAAACGATCTCGAATTTGCCGTTGCCGCCGATGCCACGAGCGAACCCGCCCCTTGAGATCGGGTTGATCTTTAGTCTTTTCGCCGTCGCGTCGGAGATCACTGAGATCCCCGAGCCGGTATCCAGTACAAACCTAAGCAGATCTTTTTTACCATTCACACGCAGCATTATGATCGGACGATTTCCGACTAACTCAAACGGGACCTTGGCCTGGTCGGCCCCATCATTTGTATATAGGCTCCCGATATTACCGAGAAAACGCAAAAAATTGATGAGGCCTTTGATCCGGGCCCGCCGTTCGGTGTCCGCGCTATTCGAAATATGAAGAAATTGATCGTATGCCGCCGCCGCCTCTCGGTAATTCTCGGAACGTGCCGAGACTTGCGCGAGTGCGAATAGATAGTCGGGATCGTTGGGCTCATGGGCAACGGCCTCGCGCAGATTTGTGAGGCTGTCGGGAATATTGTTTTCGTAGAAATCGAGTAGTCCACAGCCAGACCATGCCAAATGGTCGTTGCGGTTAAGAGCAAGCGCCTTATAAAGGATGGTTCGAGCTTCGCGAAATCTTCCGGCCGTGAGCAGCGTCATGCCGAGCACTGCGAACGCACGCGAATTCTTGGGTTCAGCCTGCGCCACGACAAAGGACATTTTATACGCATCGACGAGACGCCGCTCTTTGACAAATACATATGCCATCTCGACCTTTGCTTCGTTCCGTCCCGGATCGAGGTCGATGGCACGCTGTAGAACCGCCTCGGCCTCGACAAGCAAACCGGCCCGCGTCAGCTTGGTCGCTTCTTTTATAAGTTTTTTGACTTCGTCGGCAGGAGCGAAACTCGGTTCGACAGCAAGGGCAATGGTAGATATGATAAGAATTAAGACCCAGACCGGAATGAGCACACGCCTAAGAACCGGGGGAAATTTCATGATATTAGCAACTAAACCGCTATACCTCATACCGCAAACTCCGCTCGCGCCGTGCGAGACTTACTTCAAAATGACGCCCGTCTTCATCGACCAAAGCACTAAATCCAACTCGTCAAAGTCGATTTGCGTCATTTGCGTGAGTTGTTTCAGCTTTTCTTCAACCATTAGATACCTTGCACGTGTATTTGGTGGCTTGGGCTCATCGATTATTTTTAGCTCCGCCAAACAATTCAAAACGTGCTTATCGAGGATCGCGTAGCCGGTAAATCCGATATTGCGAAGGTAATGGCTCGCCTCTTTGTAGCCCAAACCCTTGATCCCTTTCTCACGAACGAGCCAGTCCCGCCGATCAAGCGGGCAATTAAAATCGTGAAATTTCTTACGCAGTTGGAGATTGCAATGTTCGCGTAAAAACTCACGAGAGGCAACAATATAACGCGAACGGGCGTTTGGGTAACGGTGGACGCCGCTGAGCGCACTCGCAAGCTGCTCCTGATCACCGGTCATCAGGATGGGTTTGACGGCCTCAAGCGAGTTCAACCCCATTCTCGCCGAGCATCCGCCTGTAAAGAAACAGAAAACCATCTCTTCCCACAGATTCTGATCGGACCCGTACGCGCCGATTGCCGCAAACTCGGCAAGCCTTTGCCGGATCTCGGTACGCCGTGTCGCGTGTGCCCGCCGTATGTTTTCAATCGTAATCGACTCTTTTACTCTTTTCACAAAAGATTAGGATAATTCTGAAACTATTCACCGGGCGTGTCAATGTTTTTTGGCCCGACATGACCAAAAAAACAGGCCCCGCGATGACGAGGCCTGTTTTTCCATTTATATGCCGCAATTACTCCGCACCGGTAAAGTCAACATCCGCGAGGTTACCGCCGATGGAGAGCGTACGCGGAGCAAAGCGGTAGCGTCGGGAGGCGACGGCGATGGTGTATCCGTCACCGGGGGCGACATCGTCGAACTGGTAGAAACCAAATGAACTGGTCGTTACGGTTCGAGCGGCACCGTTTGAGTCAGTGATCGATACCCTTGCATTGCGAAGGGCGTGGCCATCGGGCGTCAGTACACGGCCGGAGACCTGGAACCCGGTTGCGGCCGGGCCCCCGATCGTTACGGCACCGTCCTCATAGACGGTCGCGAGCCGATTGCCATTTGCGTCCGAAATGCCGCGATGGGTC
>JAYUDV010000154.1:0-5067 GCA_043739565.1 Chloracidobacterium sp. | reverse complement strand
CGACGCTCGCAAAAACGATCAGCGCGCCGTAGAGCGTCCCGACCAGCCATCCCAGGTTTACGAGCACCCCGAGCCCTTTCTCGTTATGCCCTATCGTGTAGGCCATGGCCGCTCCGACACCAAACGGGGCAAACATCATCACATATTCCGTAAAACGGAACATGATGTCGGCGAGCGATTGGCACCAATCCTTTACCGGCTTGGCTTTTTTGCCGATCGCGGTGACCGCAAGGGCAAATAGCACTGAAAAAACGACAATTTGAAGCACATCGCCATCTGCCATTGCCTTGATTATCGATGTCGGTGACAGATGAGCGATAATATCGCCAAATGACTGCGGCTTTGCGGGAGGGTCCCCGGCGGTCAAACCCTTTGTGATCGCGTCCAGAGCTTCGGACGACTTTTGAGCCGCCAGTGCTGCCTGAACCGTCGCCTCGGCCGATTTTTCAGGACTTAAATTAGATTGCGCGAGGAGTTCGTCAGCCTTAAGCGTAGCGTCATTGGCCTCTTTTGTGAGAGATTTAGCCCGCGCGCTCCAATCGGCTTTGTCAAAATCTTTCTCCTGCTTGACTGTTCCGACGAGCGAGACGCCCTCGCCCGGTCGCGTGATGTTCACCGCCGCAAGTCCTATAAACAGCGCCAGCGTCGTCACGATCTCAAAATAGACGAGGGCCTTGACGCCAATTCGCCCAACCTGTTTAATATCGCCGGTTCCCGAAATGCCGACAACCAGCGTCGCAAATATCAACGGAGCGATGATGGATTTGATCAGATTCAGAAACAGTGTTGAGAGCGAGCGGGCAAAACCCAAAACCGTTTGCGTCTGCATCCCGAAAACCATATGCCGATCACCAGAACTGACATCAAGACTGTGAATAAGCCAGCCGAGAAAAATTCCCAGCACCAATCCGATCATTATCTTCCAGGTCAAAGAGATCTTTGGCAGCTTCATATTTATATTTTTGCTATGGTTTTCCAATCGGAAACAAAAGCTTTCAATCGAATTTGCGGAATTTTTGAGAGTTTAACAGATATGTCGCGATTTTGGTATTTTTGTTAGGATTAGAGTGTGTGTATAGCCACACGCCGGACGCAATATTTTTAACAAATATACTTTTTATGAAACCGACTATTTACATCGAGACTTCAATAATTAGTTACCTAACGTCTCTTCCCGGCAAAGATGCGATTACGGCGGGACATAAGAGTACTACAATCGAATGGTGGGACTTTCGACGACAGGACTTTCATTTGTTTGCTTCGGAACTTGTTATTCAAGAAGCAAGCTTAGGCAATCCCGTTATGGCTGCTAAGCGATTGGCCGTTTTGAAAGATATGCAGATTTTAACTGTCCGCCAGACGGCTAGAGAATTAGCGAAAGAACTGGTTCTCGCAAAAGTAGTTCCAGAAAAAGCCGCCGCTGACGCTCTACATATTGCCATTGCGGCCGTGGAAGGAATCGAATTTCTTGCGACTTGGAACTTCAAACATATTGCAAATGCGCTAATGCAAGGTAAAATTGAAAAGGCGATTCGAAATCTCGGATTTGAGCCTTCTCAAATATGTACGCTCGAAGAGCTTTAGGGAGTAAAATAATGCACAAAGATGAAATTGTCGAAGAAACACGACGTTTGCGAGACGAGTACGCGAAACAATTCAATTACAATTTAGATCTGATATATGAGGATTTGAAACGAAAATCGGCGCTCAGCGGCCGGAAGTATGTTTCGATTGCGGATAAAAAAACGCCATCCACGAAAGTAAGAGAGACGAAAAAAGCCGCATAATTGTTTACTCAAATATCCTGCTAAGAATGCCTAAAAACGCCAATTAAGTGTTCCAATCTATCCACTTCAAATCAAAAGGCCGTGCAACGACCAATGCTTCGAAACCTGAGGTTTTGGAGAAATTGCGCGCGATTGTTGGCGGTGAGAATGTTGTCGTCGATCCAGAAAAGGTCGAGCCGTATGGTGCGGATGCGGTGAAGGAAAAGTTTCCACCTGAGGCCGTTATTTTTCCAGAATCGACGGTTCAGATCGTCGCGATCCTCAAACTCGCTAATGCGTATCTGTTTCCGGTTACTGCTCGCGGCGGCGGCGTTGGGTACACGGGCGGAGCCGTTCCGGTTGACGGCGGCATTGTGATCGGCACTGACCGGATGAATAGGATCATCGAGATCAACGTGGATGACCTTTACGCGATCTGCCAGCCTGGAATCAGGACATTTGAGCTGCAGCAGGCGGTCGAAAAGCAAGGATTGATGTTTGCACCCGACCCGGCGAGCTACAAGGACAGCTTTATCGGCGGCAACATTGCCGAAAACGCTGGCGGTATGCGGACACCCAAATACGGCGTGACAAAGCATCATGTGCTCGGCCTCGAGGTGGTAACGGCAACCGGCGAAGTCATTCGCACCGGCGGAAAGACCGTCAAAAATGTGGTCGGATTCGACCTGACCGGTCTGATGTGCGGCTCTGAGGGAATGCTCGGCATCATTACCGAGGCGACGCTAAAGCTGCTCCCAATGCCCGAAGCGACCTCGACTGTGCGTGCCAATTTTCTCTCAATGGAAGCAGCGTGCAAGGTTCTAACCAAATTCACGCCTGTGGGCCTGCTCCCGATGGCAATGGAGGTTATCGACAAATATTGCGTCGCCGCTATCGAGGAAAATTTCGCCTTTGGCTTGTCAAAAGATGCCGGGGCGATCCTGCTCGTCGCCGTTGACGGCTCACGCCAAGAGGTCGAGCGAAATGCCCAAACCATCGAACGTATCATCGGCGAAAATGGCGGTTTTGATATTCTTCGGGCTAAATCAAAGGAAGAGGAAGACAAGCTATGGGACGTCCGCCGTGCCATCTCGCCCAGCCTGATGAAATACGGCACGCTCAAGATTAACGAGGACGTAGTTGTGCCGCGTTCCAAGGTGCCCGAGCTTGTCGCCAAGATCGAGGAGATAGGCAAACGCCACGATACATTTGTCGCCAATTTTGGCCACGCCGGCGATGGCAACATCCACGTCAATTTCGTCGTCGACCGCGACGACCCTGCCGCAATTGCCCGAGCCCGCGAATGCGTCTCGGAGACATTCGCTTTATCAGTCGCTCTCGGCGGCACCATCTCCGGAGAACATGGCATAGGCTACGTCAAAGCCCAATACTTGGAATACGCCATCGACAAACCAACGCTCGAAATAATGAAAGGCATCAAGAAAGTCTTTGACCCGAAAGGAATTTTAAACCCAGGAAAAATGTTTGTTTAGAGTATATTCGGTGTTAAAATTATCCATATGAAAACGGCGATCAATAGAGATAAGGACATAATGAGCGGAACTCCGGTTTTTAATGGCACACGCGTTCCGGTTACCATTCTTTTCGACTATCTGGAAGACGATAAATTGCATGAATTTCTCGAAAACTATCCCACTGTGACTAAAGCCCAGGTTACCGAAGTTATCAGAATAGCCGGGCAACTTGTCGGTGATGGCGCGGGTAGTGAAAGAAAATCTTAATTGATGAAAACTTGCCACTAAAACTCAAACGCAGTTTCGGTGACAATCACGAAGTTCTGTCCGCTCGTGATATGGGCTGGAAGGGAAAGAAGAATGGCGAACTCTTAGGATTAATGACTCTGGACGGATTCGAGGCGCTCGTCACAATGGACAAGAGCCTGCCGAATCAGCAAAATCTCGGGAAATTTCCGATCTCGATTTTCATACTAAGAGGGCTGAATAATAAATTCGAAACCCTTCAAGTCTTAGTGCCGCTTGTTCTCGAGCGAATTGAGCATGGCATTGATTCTGGGGTAATTGAGATTTCAGAATGAACAAACTCGAATTCGTTGCACGATAGCAAGCGAGCACAGCCAACTAAAGCTGGAACTCCGAACGATTATTTTTTTGGAGCTGTTTTAGAAAAATAACCCTGCCGATGCGTAACCTTGACCTTATCTTTTTGAAGCTGCTGATTGGTAAGCTCGATGTCGATCTTTCGATAGGCGCCGTTGCGCGCCTGATTTGACGGCTCGTAAGCTATTAGATATTGAGATCGCATCTCCTCCTGAATCTGTTGAAAGGCATCTCGCAGCTCGCGTTCGTCACGCGGAAAATAGGCGCGTCCACCGGTGCGTTCCGAGACCTTGTTAAGCACGCCTTTGTCCACGCCGCTGTAAAAATTATCGCCGATGCCGACCGAATATACGATCGCTTCGGCGCGAAGAGCGGCCTGCACGGCATCGTCGAGTTTTTTCTTTCCAAATGTATTAACGCCGTCGGTTACCAAAATGATGGCGCGACGCGTTTTCTCCGGTGCCGGACCGAGAATCTCGTCGGATGTGACCCAAATCGCGTCCCAAATCGCCGTCGAGCCGGCCGTTTGGTCACCTGATATCGGCGGAGTTCCGGCGATCACACCGCCGCCGATATACCCGGAGGGCGGTACAAATTTTACCTGATCAACGGCCCGTCGGAGCCGGTTTACATTATTCGTCATTCCCTGTTCGAGCGTCGCCTCACCCGTAAACGAAACGATGCAAACCTCGTCTTTTGCGGGACGGATGACGGTTTCCAGAAATGTCATTGCGGCCGCTTTTTCCTCGGGCAGTGTTCGCTCCTGCGAGGCGCTGGTGTCGATTAGTATAGCAAGGCTCAGCGGCAGATCGACCTGTCGCGAAAACGATACGATCTCCTGAGATTTTCCATCTTCGAGCAGACGTACGTCCGTCTGTTTTAGATCGGTGAGCAGACGTCGGTTGCGATCCTGAGCTGTAAACAGAACGTTGACGACGTCGGTATCGACTTTGATAACTTCATCGTCCGGATTTGGCGTTGGCGTTGGCGTCGCGGCTGGCGCTTTTGCGACCGGACTTGGCGGATTTTGCTGTGCGTCGGCAAATGAAAATCCAATAAGATAGACAGCGGAGATCGTTGTCACTAATACCGCAAGAAACCGGTTCCTCGAAAACATTTTGTAACTCCTACTTCAAACTATCTTTGACGGCCCGGTAACTCGATTTTGTGCGGATCCTGTATTTATCCGTTTTGTCCTTATCGTTAAATCTAACCTCGATCTT
>JAYUDV010000153.1:0-5079 GCA_043739565.1 Chloracidobacterium sp. | reverse complement strand
GTTGTAGATAGCCAGGAAGTGTTTTTGCTCCATTTGCTAAAAGAAGGCCTTATAAGCCGAATCCCACCGAGAAAAGATCTGAAAAGTGACTTTAAGCCGATTCGCATTAAAGGCAGGCCACTGTCTGAGACGATTATTGAGGAACGTCGATAATGGCGAGTTATTTCTTTGACACTAGCGCCTTAGCGAAACGTTATATTGAAGAGTCCGGCTCAGAATGGGTCTCGGCCATTTGCGAGAAATCTACATTACATTTAATTTTCATCTCTGAAATTACTGAGGTCGAACTGGTATCGGCCTTGATTCGACGCGGTAAAGGTAAAATTGTTGGGGTGAACGGGCCGAATACAGGATTTTCAGGATGTCAGACGAAACAAATAAATCAGTGAAAACGCGGGTCGAGACCGACTCGATGGGCGGGATCGATGTGCCGGTGACGGCGTATTGGGGCGCACAGACGCAGCGGTCGCTGCTGCATTTTAAGATCGGTTTTGATGTCATGCCGCGCGAGGTCATACGGGCGTTGGGGATATTGAAAAAAGCGGCGGCGATCGTCAACTTTGATCTTGGTAAGCTGCCCAAGGATAAGCTCGACCTGATAATTCAGGCGGCGGACGAGGTGATCGAGGGCAAATTGGACGAGCATTTTCCGTTGCGGGTTTGGCAGACCGGTTCAGGCACGCAGACGAATATGAATGCCAACGAGGTCATCTCAAATAGAGCGATTGAGATCGTTGGTGGCGAGATGGGATCGAAAACACCAGTCCATCCAAATGACGACGTAAATAAGTCGCAGTCCTCGAATGACACCTTTCCAACAGCGATGTACATCGCGGCGGCCGAGCGTTTGACGGCGTTGATACCTGAGGTGCAAAAGGTTCACGACGCGATAGATGCTAAGGCGAAAGAATTCGCGACGGTCGTAAAAATCGGCCGCACGCATCTACAGGATGCGACGCCGATGACTGTCGGGCAGGAATTTGGCGGCTGGGCGAGCCTGGTCGAACGCGACATCGAGCGGCTGCGGCTCGTTATGCCCGGGCTTTTTGATCTCGCTATCGGCGGAACCGCAGTTGGCACTGGATTAAACGCTCACCCTGAATTCGCCGAGCGTGCCGCAGCAAAGATCGCCGAGTTAACGGGTTTGCCGTTCAAATCGCATCCTGATAAATTCGCCGCTCTCTCCGCACATGATGAAGTTGTTTTTGCATCCGGCGGATTAAAAACGCTTGCCGGATCGCTGATGAAAATCGCCAACGACATCCGCTGGCTTGCGTCAGGCCCGCGTTGTGGTGTCGGCGAGATCTCATTACCTGAAAACGAACCGGGATCGTCGATCATGCCCGGCAAGGTCAACCCGACACAGAGCGAGGCGATGACGATGGTTGCCGTTCAGGTATTTGGCAACGATGCGGCGATCGGGTTTGCAGGTTCGCAGGGCAATTTTGAGCTGAATGTTTTCAAGCCCGTGATGATCCACAATTTTCTGCATTCCGTCCGGCTTATCCACGACGCATGTCACGGTTTTGTCGATTACTGCATTAAAGGCATCGAACTAAATCGCGACCAGATCGATCATTATTTGCGAAACTCGCTTATGCTCGTTACTGCGCTAAATCAGCACATCGGCTACGATAACGCCGCTAAGATCGCGAAGAACGCGCATAAGAAAGGCATCTCGCTAAAAGAATCGGCCATCGGGCTTGGTCTACTGACCTCAGAAAAGTTCGACGAACTGGTCAAACCCGAAGCCATGACACATCCGTGAAAACTATATGAAAAAGATACTCGTCCTAATTTTCGTGCTGTGCTCGTCCGCAATGGCGCAGTACAAATTTGAGCTAACCAATGCGTCGCAGTATTTTGACATCGAGATAAACGTCGCCACATGCGACGAAAACTCTTGCACCGGCAAAGCATCGTATTCGTTTTACAAAAAAGGCGGAACCGTAGCGTATCAAACGATCAACATCCCTGACACATATGTCGATCTGGGCGACGGCGGCAAGCCTGAGGTTAATAAAACGCTGCTGTATGACAAGCAAAGCGTTGTAAATATCGGTGATTTTAATTTTGACGGCATGGAGGACGTGGCGATCTGCAACGGCACCAATGGTTCGTACGGCATGCCGTCGTATAACATTTATCTATCGTCCAAAGTCGCCAAAAAGTTTGTTTACAACGCCGCTTTCAGCGCTTTGGGTACGCAGCTGGGCATGTTTGGTGTGGATAAAGAGAAAAAGACGCTGGAGACGTTTGGCAAAAGCGGCTGCTGCTGGCACGTCGCAACACGGTACTCGGTAGTCGCGGGCCGCCCGGTCAAAATTTGGGAAGAGGTCGAGGATGCGACCATTCAGGACGAAACCAAGATAAAAGTAACGACAAAAACCCTCGTTAACGGCAGGTGGAAAACATCGGTCAAGTATGTAAAGCGTGAGGAGTAGACCGTCTACCCGCACCCGGTGTCAAAAATTGCCGGTTTCCGCCGATTTGTAGTAATAAAGAAAATAGATCACGGCGATCAGAACTCCGACAACGGCTAATGCGACGACGCTGACGATGGTCAGGAACGATCGGGCGCAGCCGCGTTTTTTTGGTTTGAGCGGGGCGGCCATTACCTTGACTGATTCGCTGGTCGGGGTTTCGTCCTCATCGTCGCGTGGCAGCCCTTCCGTTTCCAAGGTTGGAGCATTGTGAAAACCGGGTTCGGTCGGGATATCATCGGCGGAGTCCGTCTGACGCACCCTTTTCGGTGGGCGGCCGGGCGATGTGCGGTAAACCGGTTCGGGCATGACCCATTCGCCGACTGGTTTATCATCTGATTTGGGGTCGTCACTCATCGTGTTCTCCAAATATTAAGCCACAACTACCCTTGAATATCCAAAACGTCTGAACGTGTAATTATCGCCGTGACCCGCTTAAAATCTTCGATCAAGACCGCAGGGTGACGTTGGAGTTTTAACTTGATATCGACTAAGCTTGCGTCCGCCTCCAGAACAGGAAAACTCTTGTCCATGATGTCGCCGACCTTACCGTCGAGCAGCTCGCGGTTCTCGAGCAGCTTGGTCAAAACATGACTTTCGCGAAGGCTGCCGATTGAAAGGTTGTTTTCCAAAACCGGTATCTGCGTCACGCCGTTCTTACTCATCAAAGCGAGTGCGGCACTCAGCGTTTCATCGGGTGACACGAATATCAGATCTTGGGGCGAGCCCGCATTCTTGGTTTCGGCGATCAGGGCGGCGGTTATCCGCTGCGGTTCGAGTAGTAATTTCTCTTTCATCCACTCGTCCGAGTGGAATTTACTTAAGTAATGCTCGCCCGTGTCACACACAATAAACACGACCACGGCCGATTCGTCGAGATCCTTTGCAACCTTCAACGTCGCCGCAAAAATCGTGCCCGTCGAGCCGCCGCAGAAAATGCCCTCGCGGCGCCCCAATTGGCGTGCAAGATCAAACGAATCGCGGTCGGTAATATTAATGATCTCGTCAATAATATTGAGATCGGCGTTGCCGACCGGCAGATTTTGGCCGATGCCCTCAACGAGATACGGCGTTGCCTCGGGCACGTGGCCAGATTCCTTGTAGGTTTTGAAGATCGAGCCGTACGGGTCGGCGCCGATGACTTTGATATTCTGATTTTTTTCTTTCAGAAAACGCCCGGTTCCGCTGATCGTGCCGCCGGTGCCAATACTCGCGACAAAATGCGTGATTTTCCCTTCGGTGTCTGCCCAGATCTCCGGTCCCGTGGTACGGTAATGGGCCGCCGGATTTTCCGGGTGATTGTACTGATCCGGATAAAATGAATTCGGCGTCTCGGCGGCGATGCGTTTTGCCGTCGCGACATAATGATCGGGTGTGCCCGGCTTTGCCGCCGCCGGACAGATGACAATATCGGCTCCCAAACCTTTGAGATAACGCACTTTTTCAACCGAAGCCTTTTCGGTCAAAATAAAAATACATTTATATCCGCGAACTGCCGCCACAAGCGCCAGACCGATACCCGTATTACCCGACGTTGCCTCAATGATAGTGCCGCCTTTTTTGAGAACGCCTTCGCGCTCGGCCCAATCGATCATCGAGATACCGATACGGTCTTTGACCGAATAGCCCGGATTGAGGCTCTCCATCTTGGCGAAAACCTGGGCCTTGATGTTGTGCTGCTTTGTTATGTTAGTGATCCTAACAAGCGGCGTATTGCCAATCAGACCGATGATGTCGTTATAAAATTTCATTGATTAAAAATCTCGTTATGATTACATAACAAGTTTATGCGGAAAGCGGGTTTGAGGCAAGAATCGAGGAAAAGGTCTGTCAAATCGTTATCAAAAACGTTCGGAGTTTTGCAAAAATTCATGATGGTATCAGTAATTATGAGCACCACGGTCGAGGCTATCTGCGTACGCGGGATTTCCAAACCTATTTCCAATGTTCCCACCAGCTTGAAGGAGAGCGCTCTCGTACGAATTATTATGATACCGACGGAGGGAACGATCTGGACGACGAGTTCCTCGGGCGGGAAGCGGCCAGCGATGAAGATTTAGCTCGTTTTGAGCAAAGACTTGAGGAACTCGCGTAATGGCCCGTGGTGGTCGGCCTCCCGGTGACCGAGGGGCGCGAACAAAGCGGCCGGCGTCCTACCGTATCAGTTCAAACCTATTTCCGGTTAGCCAACGCTCAGGGTTGCGCCGGTTACGTCCAGCCAAAATGCATTGAGATTTTCCTTCACTTTAAGGGTTGAACCATCCATGGAAAATAGCTTGACTCGGTGGTCGGTGGTCATGATCCTTCAAATGAGAGCAATCGACAAGGGCCGAATAATTAAAAAGATCAGCAAACTGTCAAATGTGGAGCTTGAGCAAGTTGATTCTAAATTTCAAAGATGCTCAGGCCATAGCCCAAGCCTTCATGGCTCCAATTTGGTCATTTCTTCAAGGCTGCCGTCCAATTGAGGATCACGGTCGGCGGGGGGGCAGTCGGTTCGCCGATCAGCGTTCCGATCATGAACCGCTGGCCGTCGGGCGAAACGTCGAATTCGCGAAAGATGGCGCCCTCTAACGCCAATGTTCGAGTTTTGAAA
>JAYUDV010000152.1:0-5079 GCA_043739565.1 Chloracidobacterium sp. | reverse complement strand
GATTTTAACTTGTGAACCTAACGCCAGGCTGCCTTTCTCTTCGAGCTGTTGTTTTACGTAGGGTGCTAAGTAAATTTGGGCTGCAATCGACAAAGCGCCGAGGACCACAAAAACAAATAAAATCAAAATCAAAAATAGTCTGCTGATCGAGCTCATAGTTTTTCTCCAAGACCATAAACAGAAGCCAGTTGTTTTACTTCTGAAACAAAGTCATCAATGTGCTTTCGAGTGGTGTCAAAGGTAGTCATCAGCCGGACTTCAAATGTGTGGCGATCGGCGATGTGTCGTCGCGCCTGAGCGCGGCCATCTTCATTTTGCTGTGCATTGTGCCGGTATTTTCGACTGTGTTTTTTGGAGCCGTTGATAATTTGACGTGGATCGTCTTATTCATATTTTGGGCCACGATAGTTTTGCTCTGGCTCGCCGAATCGTCAAAAGCAAAAGGTTTACTATTCAGTTCGAGCGCGTTGCAGATACCTGTCATCGGCCTGTTGCTGATCGGTCTCATACAACTTTTACCGCTGGCCGGGACGGTTTCCGGTGACCTTTCGGACGTTCCATATTCTCAAGCGTTATCGCTCGATCCGTACGCGACCCGATTTTTTGTGATCCGATTGTTGGTTTACCTTGTATTTTTCGCGGCCTGCCTGACATTTATCAACAACGAGCGGCGGCTGAAAAAGGTGGTTTTGCTCGTGATAGTTTTTGGCGCGTCGATGGCGTTTGTAGGCATTTTGCAGCGTCTCGCAAACCCGGACGGCATCTATGGCCTTCGGAAAACGCCACAGGCGATTCCATTCGGCCCGTTCGTCAACCAGCATCATTTTGCGGCTTTTATGCAGATGACGACCGGTGTGGCTCTTGCATTTCTTTTTGGAAAGGATACAGGCCGCGACAGGAAACTGCTGCTCGCAATCGCCGTGGTCGTGATGGGTGTTGCGACCGTACTGACGAGCTCGCGCGGAGGCTTACTCGGGTTTATGTCCGTCGTGGCTTTCGTCGTTCTGGTAAATTTTTTCACCCGCGAACGGTCTGAAGGTCGTGCCGAAAATGCGGCAAATTGCGCTCAGAGAAAGATCATGCTTGCGGTCGCGGGTGCCGCGTTGATACTGATAATATTCGGCGTTGTTTTATTTTTAGGTGGCAATCAAGAGCTTTTCCGCGGGATTGGCGTTAGCAATGCCGAGGCCGATCTCACGACCGGACGGGTTCATTTTTGGCCCATCGCGTTGCGGATTTTCCTCGAACATCCGATCTTCGGTGCGGGTTTTGACGCATTCGGCGTTGCATTTACTAAGTTTGACACATGGAGCGGCCTTCTGCGGGTCGAGCAGGCGCATAACGACTATTTACAGACGTTGGCCGATGCGGGCCTCGCGGGTTTTGCGTGCATAGCGGCTTTTATCTACCTCTTGTTCAGGAAAGGATTGGCAACAATCTCAGGGGCGGCTAATGGTTTTAGGCGAAATGCCGCAATCGGCGCTTTGGCGGGGTGTTTTGGCATCCTGATTCACAGTTTTTTTGATTTTCCATTACGTACGCCGTCAAATGCATTCTTTTTCTTGCTGCTAGCGGCGATAGCGACCATATCGATAACAACCGGCGTTGACACCGCGCCGTCACGTCGCGGCCGGGCTAACGCACCTTGACGAGAATCTCTTTCTTTCCGCAGGGCAACTCAAAACTGACCTGATAGATCCCTACATTGGGACTGATCGATTTGATCACAAAGATTGCCCGGCTCGTCATTCCCTCAATCGCTTCGCGGTGTACGCTGATATTCTTCGGGCTGCCCGAAACGGCGGTCAAGCCCTCGAGCTCGCCGTCACCCTCGATCCCGATGATAACCGCCAGATCGCTACCGCCATTTTTTAAGGATAAACTTTCTTCACTCGCCGTCAGCGTACAGGGCTTGATTTCCGGCGCCGGATCAGGTTTTGTGTCAACAATGCGTTGCCGTTGATCCCCTGTGTTTGCGGCAACTTCGAATTTCTTCCCCGGTATCGTAGTCGGCGGACTGGCGGCATCCGGAGATCCGGTCACATCCGGCGTATGCGAAGGTTCCGTCTTCGTGCTATTTTCCCTTGTCACGGTTTTGCCTAAATCGGGCGGCGGAATGCTAATAACGACCGGTGGAAAAAGCTCCTTTGTCGAGTTCGCGGGTTTAATATCCGTGCCAGCTTCTTTAGGTTTTTCAACGACTATTTTTGAAACTTCCGGTGCCGATGTGGGCGGATCGGCCTTAGCCTCAGGTGTGGCGACGGGTGTCGGCTCAGCTTTCGGAGGATCAATGTTGACCTCAGGTGAGGCGGTTGTCACCGGGGCGGTCTTGGTCTTAATAGGCGTCTCTGCCTCAATCTCCGGCGTCGGTTTGGGGTCGGGCTTCCGACTTGTGGTGTCAGTCGTAACTGGTTCCGTTTTTGGTACATCGGTCTTAGCGTCCGGCGTAGCGGCAACGACCACGGTTGTTGTTGTTTGAGCCAGCGTTTCAATTTTTGGTTCCGGCGTAGATTTTGGCTCGGCCTTTTGATCTGCGGCTTTCGTCGGCGTTGGCTCGGGCGTTGCGACGGCAAAAGTTTCTGTCTTAACCGGAGCGGCGGCCTCAATCTTCACCTCCGGAATAGGTTTAGGCACGGTCTTTTGCTCTGCCAATTCCGGCGTCGTCGAGGTTACCGGTTCGGTCCTTATTTCGGCGGGAGTTTCGGCTTTTACTTCAGTAGCAGGTTTTTGCTCTGGTTTCTGAACAATGGCCGCGACCGGAGCCGGTTTTGCACCGATCTTATTCTCCAAACCCAATGTGTTCCCATTTACGCGCGTATAAATAGATTCGATGGCGTTATAACGAACCGCGTCGGGCGAGCCGCTCTTATAACATTTAATATAGGCGTCGAGCGCCTCGGCATCTTTACCGGATAGAGCTAAGGCAGATCCAAGACGCCACATCCCCGAGCGCCACCATGCGCTGTCCACCGGCAGCACGCTCACCGCCCGTTTCAGACGGATCACCGACTCAGCCGGACTGTCCATTTCGTACAGCGCCCAGCCGCTAATCTCCTCGACGCGTCCGCGGAGGATCGACGAGAGCGTGAATTTCGACACGTCCGGCACATTGACATATTCTCCGCGAGTCGCCGCGATCACGCGATTTTCGTAGAGCTCGCTGGCCAGTACGGCCGAGGCGGCGTACGTCACGTCGAGTCCGGCGTCGATGTTTTCGACCGATGCTTTGGCAATTTCAACGACCTTGGGCAAAGCCACCTTTTTGTCGAGGAGCTGACTAGCGGCGAATATTTGGCGGTGCACCCTCATCTTGTCGTCGCCGCGGATAAACGCGTCGGCGGCCCTGGCCGCGAAATCGGCATTCGGCGTGGCCGAATCCAGCTGCTGTTTAAGTTCGAGCAAAGCCGTCAGCCGGGCCGCATTTTCCGGGTCATCGGCGGCCGTCGGAGCGAAAATACTCGCGCGGCGTTCCGGTCCGACTAGTTCGGTAATATTTTTCGCATCACGCGGTACGCGGCCACCAAGATTGGTATGCACCACGCCGTCCTTTACCGAAAAACTCTTTGCCAATTCGTCGGCTGCGTCGCGGTAAAATCCGGCCGCGAGCCGAGCCGAGGCGATTTCGTATTCTAGCGTCGGAAAATTACCGTAGCGCCGTGCCGCAAGTAAGACCTTTTCCGCCTCAATCGGCTTTTTTTGCACCATAAGGCCACGGGCCAGGGCGACGTGAGACCATATAAATCGAGGGTCGGCAGCGATGGATTTTTGTGCGAATTCAACCGCTTTCTCACCCTCGTTATGTGCGGCGTACCAATATGCCGTACCGGCAAGCAATATCACGTTTGCGGGGTTAGCTGCGAGCAATTTCGCGAGCTCGGCCTCGGCTTCGGCTCGTTTTTCGGCGTCGAACAATGCGAGTACAAGTCCCGTTTGAGCTGGCAGATTCGCGTCTTCCTTCGCGAGGATTTCGCGGTAAAGCGTGACAGCGTCATCCGCCTTCCCCAATGATCGTTTCATTTCAGCAAGGCCACGCCGAGCCGAGAGCGAATCGGGTTCCAGTTCGAGGGCCTTGGCGTAGGCGTTGGCCGATTCGTCCAATTGAAAATCGATACGGTTGGCGAGTCCGAGAGATTGGTACGCGGCTGAGGACGCCGGAGCGAGTGCGATTGCCTTTTCGGCGACGCGACGCGCCTCAGCGCCGCTTTCGACGCTCATGTAAAACGACGCTAGATTCAACAATTGATCCGCGTTTGTGTCCGCTTTTTCTTCGAGGATCTTTGCAATTTCAAACGCCGCGCCACGCTCACCGCGAAAGAAAAGATTGGCGGGAAATTTAGAGAGCGATTCTGTAAATAATTGATCCGGCAGTGGCTTAGGTGCGTCCGTCACCGCCGCCCTAAACAACACGATAGCGGCGTCGATATCACCCCCGACTATCTTTGCATTACCCATTTCACCCCGGGTTGCGGCTATCAGAGCCAGGGAATCCTGATGCCTCGCAGACTTAGGAAACGTCCCGTTAAACTTTTGCAGGGCCGCTACGCGTGCCGTTGTATCGGCCACGGTCGAAGCCATAGCCCATTCTGCCTTTTCGTCGGGTTTGGGCGGCCCAACCGGCGTTTTAGGTTTCGGCTTAGAGGCCGTCGTCCCCGTGGTTTTCGAGGAAGCAGGCTTCTTTACCGGCGTGGCAGTCGGTTTTGGCTTCGATGCAGACGTTGTTTTACCGCCAACGGTCTTTTTGACCACCTTGGGCGGGCCGCTTTTTGACCGCTCGGTTGTTTGCGTAAAGGCTGGCAAAAGCGTCAGCCCGACGAGCAACAATATTGTTAAAAATCTCATAAAAAACACCTCGCCGTTCCCCAAAATAATACCACGTTATTGCCTTTTCGCCCTGCCCAGGCGTATGCTCGGCGTATGACCGAACTCGACCATATTTGGTCACAAATGCTCGACGGCGCGTTAACCAGCGCGGGTCACAACGGTCGCCGACACGTTGCTGAATACCTGCAACTCAAGGCAACCAACGACGTAATTCGAGTTGTGGGCGTAGGCTGGCTATTCGATACGATGCTTGAGATA
>JAYUDV010000151.1:0-5097 GCA_043739565.1 Chloracidobacterium sp. | reverse complement strand
CGAATAGCTTTCTTGAGCGGTTTGATCTCGGTCGGGTCGATTTGCGGCAGCCCGATATGAGCAATCATAATCGACCCGATACCGGCGGCGATCGCCTGTTTGAATGGCACAAGCTCGGTTTTATCGAGGCTCGTCCGTGAGTGGTCTATCATCGGCAAACCGCGATGCGAATCGACATTTGTGTCGCCGTGGCCGGGAAAATGTTTCGCTGTGGCAAGCACACCCTGGCTCTGCAAACCCTCCGTAAATGCGACGCCAAAGCGTCCTACGCTTTCAGGGTCTTCGCCGTAGGAACGGACGTTAATGACCGGATTGTCAGCGTTGTTATTTACATCCAAAACCGGAGCGTAAACATGCTGAATTCCCAAAGCCCTCGCTTCGCGACCAGTTACGATGCCTATTTTGCGTGCGTATTCCGGATTTCCGGTCGCGCCGACAGCCATGTTCCACGGGAAATTTGTCGCGTCGCCAAAACGCATGCCGACGCCTGTTTCTGCGTCAATCGAGATCAGCAGCGGCACTTTTGCGTTTTCCTGCATACGGTTTACGAGCTGTACCGTTTCGTATATCGGTGCGCCGGACAGCAGAATGCCGCCGACCCTGTTATCCACCACCTCGTGTTTGAGAGCTTGAAAATAATCGCTGTCCTGATTGGCAAATTTCGCGTTAAAACTTATATGGATGACCTGTCCGACCTTTTCTTCGACGGTCATTTTTTTGAGGAGTTTGTCGGCGTATTTCCACGCGTCTTTTGACGGCCCGAACTGCAGAGACGTGGCCGTTTTTGGCTGAGAAAATGCGACGCCCGTGAACTGTGCCGTGAGAGCGAAAATCAAGATTATCTGTATAAAAGCTTTCATAATTGATAATTATACTGCCGGCTCCTCATTTTTCGGAGTAGGCGGACCGACGACGCTGCTGACAATATAGCCGACCGAAAAGCATACGATTGTTCCGGTCAACACGTACCACGTCCATGCAAGATCGGTGTAAAACTTGATACAGGTCATGACCGCGATCGACGAGATCATTCCAACGACGACGCCTATAGAATTCGCCCTTTTTGTAACCACACCGAGCAGAAACGCTCCCAACATCGTGCCGTACACGAGCGACGCGATCGTCAGGCCGACCGTAAATACCGAGCCCCAACCGCGCGCCATTATCGCGATGAATATCAGAATAACGCCCCACCCGGCGGTGAGCCAACGCGACAACTTGAGCAAAGATTCGTCGCTGGCGTTTGGATTGATGAGCGGTTTGTAAAAATCGAGAACGGTCGTTGAAGCAAGCGAATTGAGCGAACCGCTCAAATTTGACATCGCCGCCGCGAAAATTGCGGCGATGACGAGGCCTGAAATTCCATGCGGCAGGCGTTCGACGATGAATTTTGGAAAGACCTCATCATTGCTCGTGATCGCCGTCGAAAGCGGAAAAAATTTGTAATACGCAAAAAGCATTACGCCGATGGTCAGAAAAAGTACGAACTGAAACGCCACCACAAAACCGCTTAGGATCAGAGCTTTCTTGCTGTCGCTTTCGTTTTTACAGGTCAAAAGCCGCTGAACCAAAAGCTGATCTGTTCCATGAGAAGCCATCGTCAAAAACGTGCCGCCAAACAGGCCCGCCCAAAACGTGAACGGTAGATTGAGCGAAAGATCGAATGAGAAGAGCTGAAATTTTCCGGCGGCCGCTCCCTGAGCGTAAATCTCGTTCCAACCGCCCGGCACGAGCGATAGCAGCATGTAGGCCGCAACGAGCGAGCCGCCGATGTAGATAATTAGCTGGATGAGATCGGTCCAGATGACCGCCGCGATGCCGCCCTCAAAAGTGTAGACGAGCGTCAAAACGCCGACGATTACGATCGACCAGAGCGTCAAATTGGGGAAATTGGGCAGCGAAGTTCCCAATACGGCGGTCAGCACGATTGACGCCGCGTATATCCTGACACCCTCGGCGAGCGCACGCATTATCAAAAATAGCGACGCAGCAAAATTCTTGACGGATACGCCAAATCGATTTTCGAGCAGCGTATACGCGGTCATCAGGTCGCCCTTGAAATACGCCGGAATAAACAAAAAACTGATGATAAAGCGGGCGATAACGTAACCGACGACGACTTGCAGATACGTATAGTTACCGCCCTGCTCGGGGTGCGCAAAATTTGCGTATGCAATTGCCGGTACGCCGATCAACGTCAGCGTGCTCGTCTCGGTCGCGACGATCGACAGGCTGATGACGACCCAATTGATGTTTTTGGCTCCGACAAAATAATCCTTTACCGTCTTTTGCGATTTGCGAAAAAGCACGCCAAAAATGGTGATGCCGATCAAATAAATTGCGAGTACCGCGTAATCAAGTGCTGAAAATCCCATATTATTTTCGAATGGCCGCGATCGCATTTTCTACCGCGAAATCTGTGTTTTTCAGCGCTTCTTCGGCCGACACGCGGTCTGTATTGCCGCCGGACATTACTAAAGCGACCCGCAGGTCGCTGTCGGCCTTAACCAATAAGGCACTCGCCGCCGTTTCGTCCAAATTCGTTTCCGCAATCAAAATACGCAGCGCCCGCTCTTTCAGTTTGACATTCGACGGTTTGACGTTCGTCATGCGGTTGCCTTTGACATAGCCGAGACGGATCATCGCGACGGTCGAGATCATGTTGAGAACCATCTTTTGCGCCGTGCCGGCTTTCATACGCGACGAGCCGGTGATTGCCTCGGGGCCAACAACTGGAACAATGGCCAGATCAACAGCCGAAGTAATAGCCGAATCAGGGACGCATGTAACGCAGGCTGTGAAACATCCTAAATCCCGTGCATATTCGACAGCCCCGATCGTGTACGGAGTTCGGCCCGAAGCCGCGATGCCAACGACTGCATCTCTTTTGCTCAAGCCTCGCTTTTTCAGGTCTTCGGCGCCCGCATCGCGGTTGTCCTCGCTCGATTCGGTCGCTTTATAAAGTGCATCGTAGCCACCGGCGATTATGCCTTGGACCAGATCGTACGAGATTCCAAACGTCGGCGGTATCTCAGACGCGTCGAGCACGCCGAGCCGCCCGCTCGTGCCTGTTCCAACGTAAAATAACCGGCCGCCATTTTGCAGCCGATCGACTATTTTGTCTATCGCGGCGGCGATCTCAGGCAGAACCTTTTCAACCGCCAAGCCGACGGTTTTGTCTTCTTGATTGATCAGGCGCGCGGCTTCGAGTGTCGAGACCTTGTCGATTGCGGTGGTTTTTGGGTTTTCTTGTTCGGTTACTGGCAGCGTCATTCGAGTTAAAGGATGCAATTTAACTTGGCAATCGTCAAGAAATGGATTGTCCGCGGGTGGCCTACGACAGCAATGACCTGATAATTCGGAACAACGTGATCCCGTTTTGTCCTCTTTGTCGCGTATTTATGTAAGGGAAGAAATTATTTTTTTAGAACAGCTTCCTAAATAACCAGGTGAAAGGAACAGCCCTAGTGAATCCGTTTGAACCGCAACAACTGAAGCGTCGGCTCTTGTCTCAATCATTGACTTGTTTCAACCGCATGTTTAATATTGCGCCGAAATCGTTGAAAACAATGTCTCGTATTGGTGCCGCAATGAACGCATCATCCCTCTTTAAAAAAGAGATAACGGCCATGCTTCGTGCCTGGGGGGCGGGTGAACAAGAAGCGTCCGAAGATTTAGTTCGAGCCGTTTACCAGGAACTCCGGCGACAAGCACGATATCAACTTCGGCGGGAGCGCTCCAATCACACGCTTCATACCACCGCCCTGATCAACGAGGTCTATATCAAGCTTGTCGATCAACGCGCCGTCAAGTGGGAAAATCGCGGTCATTTCTTTGCCCTGGCGGCAAAATTAATGCGGCGAATACTGGTTGACCACGCAAAAACAAGGCATCGGCAAAAGCGAGGCGGAGCCGAGGAAAATGTGGCCCTCGACGATGTACTAAAAACAAATGCTCTCGCCGCTCCTGACGAAAAAGCTCTTGACCTGCTCGAATTGGACGAAGCTCTCGAAAGATTGGCGGAGATAGATCCGCAACAGGTCCAGATCGTCGAGCTTCGTTATTTTAGCGGCCTTGACGTTCCGGAGACCGCCGAAATATTGAATATTTCTACCGCCACCGTAAAACGCGACTGGGCGGTAGCGAGGGCCTGGCTTAAACACGAGCTGACTCGCGGAGAAAAGACATGAACGAAGAAAAATGGAAACAAGTTAAGGAGATATTCCATCAGGCGCAAGCCCTGCCCGTCGAAGATCGTGTCGAATTCCTCGATAAAGCGTGTGCCGGGGACACTGTTGTCCGCGAAAAGGTCGATGACCTTCTCGGATCCTTCGAAAGCGGTTTTCTCGCAGAACCGATACTGCATGAGGTTGTTAAGATCGTCGGTGCCGAAAATAATTTCCAGGAAGGACAGATAATCGGCCGCTACCGTTTAAAGGAGCTGATCGGGATAGGCGGAATGGGCGAAGTCTTTCTCGCCGACGATACCGAACTCAAACGCTCCGTCGCTTTTAAGGTCCTTCATGAGGAGGTAGCCGGGGACCAAGAGCGTGTCCGTCGCTTTATCCAGGAGGCTCGTGCAGCATCCGCTCTCAACCACCCAAATATCCTGACGATCCACGAGATCGGCTCATTTGAAGGTGCCCGCTATATTGTCTCTGAGTTCGTCGACGGCGAGACACTGCGTGAGCGTATGCGAAGCGGCCTGACATCGGCCGAGAGCCTCGACATCATGTGCCAGATCACCGCCGCGCTACAGGCCGCACATGCGGCGGGCATCGTCCACCGCGACATCAAGCCCGAGAACATCATGCTCCGGCAGGACGGACTGGTGAAGGTGCTTGATTTTGGCCTCGCCAAACTCACAGAGGCCGGAGAAATGCGGAATGCGGAGTGCGGAATGCGGATTGAAGAAAAGGATTTGACTGGTTTACCTGTATCCGAGATTCCGCACTCCGCACTCCACACTCCGCACTTGACGGCTCCCGGCCTTATCATGGGCACCGTCGCCTACATCCGGACGGGTTTCACGTATTTAGAATGAACGCCGACGGGACCGATCAGCATGAGTTAACGTCAACGACGGGCTTGTTGCTC
>JAYUDV010000150.1:0-12427 GCA_043739565.1 Chloracidobacterium sp. | reverse complement strand
GAATGACGGCGTATTTTACCTTTTTGTCCCCGAAAAGATCGGCGTTCAGGGTATTGCCTCTGAGATAATCACTTCCCTGCGTTATCTCCGCGCCGCCGGTAAGAGCCAGTTTTAAGGCTGTCTGCTCGTACACCGCCTCCGAAGCCCGGACATCGGTCGCCTTGTCATTTGTTGTCGTGACGATATGAGCGCCGTTTTTTAGCTCGTAGCGGTCGGCGTCTTTGTCAAAAAGAGCGTAGCCCGCGTCGATATTTGTTGGCGACGCTCCATTTTCCTCGGAGACGATCTTTACATTGTCGAATAGCTCAAACTTCTTTAACTGGGCGGACGGCATACCGGTTTGTGATTTTGGCTGAGACGAATCGCGAATAAAGACTACCGATGCGCGGTTTGACGAAATATCGGTTTTTATCGGATTACCGGACGACTTGGATTTTGAATCAATCCTAATAACAACATTTTCATTGAGATTGATCTTATTCGCCGCCTGATCGAGCGAAGCGGATACGGCATTGATCTTGGCATATCGGACGTTTGATTTGGCCAGATCGGGCGACTCAAAAGTCTCGATCTCGACATCCTTTAGCAACTCGACACGTTTTTCACCCATCTTTACGGTTGCGCCAAACGATCTGCCACGCACATTCTCGCGTTCGAATTCGATCAACTCGTCGGCGTCGGCGGTTTCGGTGGCTCGGTTGTATATGATGTTATTGGTTTTTATCTTAAGAGCGTCGCGGGTCTCGATATTTACATCACCATTCATATAGGCGGTAAAATTTTTATTTTCCGCCGGAACGTACAACACTTTCTGCGCGGTCATTTTGTCAGCCGGGTTTCCCGCGTCGTCAAAAACCTCGATGTATGCGTTTTCGAGTTCCTGATGATTATCCGAAAATGTTTTGGCGTGATCGGCCTTGACGTAATATTTCGAGATGCCGCCGTCGGTTTCGAGCCGTTCGTAGCCGTTGATCTCGGCGGTAACATCGGTCGAGAGCTGGGTGTGCTCACTCTTGAGTTTGAATGTGGATTTGCTACGCGCCTTATAAAACCCGGCAACAACTACGAGGACAGTAACGGCCAGCAGCGCGATCGCGGTATAGCGAAAAATCCGCGGCAGATTTGCCCGCAACTTAAAATCCCTGACGTTTTTGTTGTCGCGTTCCGCCATTTATCTAATTATCCGCTCTTAAATCCTCGACTACAAGTTGCAAACGGGTATTTCCCTGCCATGAATTGGACTCTGCAACGTAGGCTAATTCGATGCGGGAATTGGGTTTGAGAGTTTGCTGCTTTGATCGCTCGACGCCGTCCCACCAAACGGCTTCAAACTGCTTTCCATTCGCATCGGCGAGTTTGAGTTTTAGGTGCTTTTCTTTCATGACAAACGGCTCGCCGCGCAACGTCAGGCCGCGTGTGACAAAGATCGGTTTTGGGTTGCCGGCGCCAAACGGTTCGAAGTCGGAGAGAGCCTCGACGAGCTTTAAATCGAGCGTTTCGGAGGTAAGAAGCGCGTCTACCTTAAGCTCGGGAGTGAATTCATCGGCCGTTAAGGTTTTGGCCGCATGTTCGTTAAGGCGTATCCGCAGTTCGTCGATGTGTTCGGCCTTGATCTTCATACCGGCGGCAGCGGCGTGTCCGCCGTATTGCTCGAATAAATCCTTGGCCGAATCGAGAGCATTCAGCAAATGATAACTCGCGATGCTCCGGGCGCTGCCGTGCCCGACGCCGTCCTTTAGAGATATAACGATGGTCGGACGATAGAGTTTTTCGGCGATTCGCGACGCGGCGAGTCCGATCACGCCCTGGTGCCAGCCTTCGCCGGCAACCACTACGAAATGCCGGCCGTCATGATTTTCCGTTTCGCTCAACGCAAGGTCGGTTATCTTTTGCTGCATTTGCTGACGCTCGCGATTGCGGCTGTCGAGCAGACCGGCGAGCTGCCGGGCTTTGCCAAAATCCTGCTCCTCAAAAAGCTCGATGACGTGTTTTGCTACGTCCATACGCCCGGCGGCGTTGATCCGCGGGGCGATGCGAAATCCGATGTGATAACTGGTCATATCCGAGCGGCAATCGGCGACCTCCATCAAAGCCTTGAGGCCAAAACTGTCTGTTTTTGGCAGATCTTTCAGGCCAAGAGCGACGATCGCGCGATTTTCGCCCGTCAGGTTCATCACGTCCGCGACCGTGCCGATAGCGGCGATCTTGAGAAAGGTTGGAACCTCGTGTTCGAGGCCATTTTCGCGTAGTAGAGCGTGAGCGAGCTTGAAAGCGACGCCGACACCGGCGAGATTTTTGTCCGGATATAGGCAGCCTGTTTGGTTGGGATTGACGATGGCTATCGCCGGCGGATTACCGCGTACCTCATCCGTCAAATGATGATCGGTGACGATCACATCGAGATTATGATCGCGTGCCCATTCCAAAGGCTCAAAACTGCGGATACCACAATCGACACTGATGACGAGCGAAACGCCATCCTTTTGAGCGGCTTCGAGAGCCGGGATATTGATGCCGTAGCCCTCGGTAAAGCGGTTTGGTACGTGGAAAACCGAATCCGAGCCGAGCATCGAGAGCATCTTGCGAAGCAAAACAGTTCCGGTCGTGCCGTCAACGTCGTAATCGCCCCAAATAAGGATCTTTTCCTTGTTTTCTATTGCTTTTTGGATGCGGTCAATGGCGGCCCGCATGCCTTTGAGGAGAAAAGGTTCGTGAAGGTGTTCGGGTGACGGATTGAGGAATTGTAATGCTTTGTCGCGTGTTTCGTGACCGCGCGAAATGAGCAAAGCGGCGACGAGCGGCAGAACATCTAACTCGGCCGCAAGCCTTCGTACGGCGACCTGGTCATGCTTTTTTATCGTCCAGCGTTTTGCCGGCATAGCGATGAATTAATTAACAACCGGGCTAATCACGCCTTGCCAGAGCAGGACCAGAATTACAGTTCCCAGAATGAGGCGATAGACGATAAAAACGGCGGTCGTGTTGCGGCGAAGATACGCGAGGAGCGCCCAGATCGAGGCGTAGCCTATAATGCCCGCGACGACTGTTGCGATAATAAGCGGCGTAAAGCTTTCCGGCGGCAGGATTTTTAGTGCTTTTCGGAGCTCGAGCAATCCGCTGGCGGTGATAGCTGGAATGGATAAAAGGAACGAAAATCTCGCGGCGGTTTCGCGTTTTTCGCCGGCGAGCAGACCGCCCATGATCGTCGAACCGGAACGGCTGGCACCGGGCATGAGCGCCAGGCATTGGCAAAAGCCCTGGACTATTGCATCTGTGAGGCCGAGGTGTCGTACGTCTTTCCGCTGTTTGCCGACCATTTCGGCGACGACGAGCCCCAGAGCGATGACGATCAGCATCGTCGCTATGACCCATAAATTCTTGGTGCCGCTGCCCTCGATAAAATCTCTGAATAGTAATCCGACAACGCCGATCGGGATCGAGCCTAATATTATAAGCCAGCCGAGCCAAGCCTCCTCGGAAAGCCAGATCGGGCGAACGCCGTCAGTTCCTGAAAACCGCATTCCGCGCTTTCCGGTAAGAAGTGCAAAATGATCGCGGATAAATGCGGTACCAATACCCCAAATATCGGCCGCGAAATAAACAAAAACGGCGGCGAGCGTCCCTAACTGAATGACGGCTATTGTCGCCGTTATCTGCTCCGCATTGCCGTCGTAAAGATTGGTCAAACGGCTGGCAAACACAAGATGCGCCGTCGAACTGATCGGTATAAACTCGGTCAACCCTTGAACGATGCCGAGGATGATTGCTTGTAAAAGGTTCATAAAAGAACAATGCCGGGGAAGACGTCTAAGAAAGCGGACGAGAACTTCAAAAAAGACAATCTAACACATTCGACGTTCCCAGACTATTCGCGATAACGCGCGCGGCCGGCGAAGCGGTCGTAAATCCACGCGGGCATGAACCGGGCGACGCGGACGATCGTCGCAAGCTGCCACGGAAATGCGGCGAATCTTTTCTTCTTTTCAATTGCTTTAATAAAATGCGGTATCGCGTCGTCCAGTTCCATCAAAAACGGCATTGTGTTAGCCCGGCTGGCGGTCAGAGGCGTGCGGATAAATCCGGGCTGAATGATCGTAACGGCAATGCCGTATTTTGCGGTGTCGAGCCGAACGCTCTCAAAAAATGCCGTCATTCCGGCTTTACTTGCCGAATACGCAGCGGATTTGGGCAATCCGCGAAACCCGGCGAGGCTGGATATTCCAACGATGTGGCCCGAACGGCGTTCGAGCATGTGCGGCACGACCGCGTGGATAGCATTTACGGCGCCGAGCAGGTTTATATCAATTACCCTTTTTACCGCCAGAGGTTCGTAGGAGCGGGTCGCGTCGTCATTACCGCCGATACCCGCGTTCGCGATCATCAGGTCGATATGGCCAAATTCATCGCGAAATTTCTCGGCAACCGCATGTAAAGCGTCCGAATCGACCACATCGCATGGAAAAATCCGCGCCGTGCCGCCGGCCGCATCGCATTTGGCGGCGAGTTCGCGAAGCAGTTCCACGCGGCGGGCTACGAGGCCCAAAATAGCTCCCTTTTTGGAGATCGCAACTGCGAGTGCTTCGCCAATACCGCTCGAAGCACCGGTCAAAAAGACGGTCTTATTTTTCCACATCATATGTTAGGGTATGCATCTTGATAATACATCAACGGCCATCAAATCACCTGCTTTGATTCATAACTTAAAAACTTTGAGCCGCTTTTCGGGTTTTTGTCGCATTAGTAGATACAAAAAGAATTTCAAATTATTCAGTAATTTTCGGAATCGTACAGAATCAAGGTCGCGTTACATGACAACGCTGAGTGTTGCCGAGGAAAAAAACAATGAAAAATACAAGATTTAAAAGCGTCTCAAAGACATTATTTACGATCACATTGTTGATCGCCTGTGCCGCGATCTTTCACGCACAAAACCAAACGCAATGGAAAACTGGTGATAAAGTCGAAATACTTAACTTGTCGAAAGAATGGGTGCCCGGAACTGTGATAGGAACGGTTGATTGGGACGGAAGAACGCTGTTTCGCGTCCAGCTTGATGACCCGAATGCTTCGACGGTTTATTTTAATCACACGCCGCCATCCGACATGCGGGCGCGAGGCGGCGGGCAGGCTGTCGCTAACCAGCCGGAGAACAAACAACCGACTGCGGATGCTCCGCAAATACCGGCGGACAACCAACCCATAGCGGATGCTCCGCAAGTATCGAGGGTGGTGGGCACATTCAATGTCGGTGATCGCGTTGACACATTTTACGACAAAAATCGCGGCCATAACCGGGGCACCGTTATTGAATCCGGAGACCGTAAATACAAAGTGCATTATAACGGCTGCACTAAAACATTTGACGAATGGGTAGACAGTTCACTCGTCCGCGAGGCGGCAACGATCACACCAGATGCACCCGAAATAGAATTTTTGATCGGCAAATGGCGAACGACGACGGTGGCGGTCGGCGGAAATTATGCCGTGTGGGGCAGTTCGCCGGGTATTCAAATCAACTTCGACGGTACCTATATCTGGTTTCAGCCGGATCGAAAACCGCCGGTCAAAGGCACATGGACCACTGACGCAAAGGTGCCGGGATTGGTCGAAGGAACGCCGAAATTTGACGGCATAATTGTCAAAGACGGCGACGGCGTCGAATGGAAAGTCTTTAAATGGGTTGTCAAAACCGACACACAGGACCGAATCGAGATTGACCGCATGTGTCTCGGTATGAGCGAAGTCGGAACGCGCGTGCGCTGATCGAGGGAGAAATATAAAGCCAAGTTGTTCCAACGGTGGTCGAAACCTTGCGGCCGTATTGTCGCGTTGATGGCGACAACTATTTTTGTGCTCAATTTTTTGCTGCGCGTTAAAGAATGGAAGGAAATCAACAGTCTGTGATCCGATTCCGGCGAATAGCCCGGTGTCGGTTATGTTATACTGCCAATCGGTGGTAGCGATTAAGCCAACTCAAACTGTAAATATTGGTAAAGTTGAAAAGCCATTAGCCGAGTTGCTGGCGTTTTGGAAATGGAGATTAAAGTTCACCTTGGCAAGATGGAATTAAAATTGCCGCAGATGTGAGCAAGAGGGGGCAAAGTTGAGCATCACACTTGAACGTATTCGGCGGCTGGTTCAGGAAGGTGCGGTCCGAGTTTCTGAACATGGCTATGACGAGTTATCGGCAGATGCTATCTTTGCCCGTGAAGCAATAGTCGGAATTGCGGACGCGACTCTTGTAGAGGACTACCCGGAATATCCCAAGGGTCCATGTGTGCTGGTATTGGAAAAAGATAGTGGAAACAGGCTCATACATGTCGTTTGGGGAATACCGAAGGGTAACTCAAGTCCGGCGGTTCTGGTTACCGCATATAGACCGGTCCCGGAGTTGTGGGAAGATGGATTCTTGAGGAGAAAGCAATGAAAAAGCGAATTCGCACCAAGCGGGTATATGAAGGAAATTATGTAGCCGAAGTTGATGTTGAGCTACTGGAAACTGGAGACGAATGGTCTCCGTATCTCTCCCTGAGCGACGCTTATAAACTTGATGATATCAGGGATGCTCTACGTCGGGGTGATGTTAAATCAGCAACACAGCATGGCCGGGTATTTACCCTCACGCCCATAGCCGTATAACTCTCAATTCGAGTGTTCGATCCCAAACGAAGCGGCCATTAGCCCGCATTTGTGTAACCGATAATATTCAATGCCCAAATCTCACCCCGCTTCAAGCAATCCCGTCTTATCCCGCAAAACATTCAAGAGGATATCGACGGTGCTCAAATGAGACCGAAACGCTAAACACGCAAAACGCAAAGTGAATTCGCCGTCGAGCATAGTCGATGAGATAAAGACGCGACCGTCTGCCACGACGGCATCGAGCAGCTTTTTGTTAAATGCGTTCGCATCGCCCGTTTTTGGTAAATATCGATAAGTGACAACGGAAAGCTCGGGTTCGATCTTGCACTCGAAGCCCAGCTTTTTTACCTCGGTGTGGAAATGCTTGGCGAGCAGAAGTTTTTCTTCGAGACACTCCCGAAACGGTGCGACGCCGTGCAGCTTTAGCGGTAGCCATAGGCGAAGGCCGCGGAAATGCTTGGTCAACTCGGGCGAAAGCTCGGCCGGCGAAAGCTCATCTGTGGAGGCGGCGGCGTCCTGCATGTAATTGGCGTCGTAGCGATGCGATTCGTGCAAAGCGGCGGAGTTTTTAACAAGTATGACGCCAAGTCCGTATGGCAAAAACAGCCCCTTGTGCGGGTCGATGACAAGCGAATCGGAGGTTTCGATTCCCTTGAGTTTTTGCCTGCCCTCGTCTGTCAGAATAAAAAACCCGCCATACGCCGCGTCGATGTGATACCACAAACCGTTTCGCGCGGCGATCTCGCCGATTTCATCGAGCGGGTCGACTGCTCCGACATCCGTTGTCCCGGCAGACGCAACCACCAGAAACGGATTGAGGCCCTCGGCCTTGTCCAACGTGATCTGTTCATCCATGGCGTCGGGCCGGATGCGATATTTTTCGTCGAGCGGCAAATGGCGGACGATGCATTCGCCGAGTCCGGCAATACGGATCGCTTTATCGACCGAGTGATGCACCTGTTGCGACAGATAGATCACGGAACGCTCAATATTCGCGGCTTTTATCTTTTTGGCGTCCCGTGCCGTGACGATGGCGATGAGATTTGCGAGGCTGCCGCCGGATGTCAGATTTCCCGCCGCTCCGTCCGGATAACCGACGAGATCATTCATCCATCGGATGAGCATATTCTCCATCCGCACCGCACCGGGACCCGCAAAAAAGATTCCGGCGTAACGGTTAAAAACGTCGGCGAGATAGTCTCCTAGTGCCGAGTAGTAAATTCCACCGCCCGGGATGTAGCCAAAATGGCCGCCGGACGCTGGATTTAGGCCGGGCGTGTCGACATTGTCACGGATCAGCGCGATGGCTTCGTCAATGCTGATTCCTGTCTCGGCGATCGGCGAATCGAGCAACCCGATGCCATTATCGACCGGCGGATTGAAAGCATTCGTCGATTCGATGTTGTTGAGGAAATCTTCGGAATACTGGACAACAAGATTCCTCACGTGTTCCCGATCTTGAGCCGAGGGCTCAAGCATCCTGGAATTCTTCTCGATATCAATAATTCGTTCTATCACCGTCGGTCGCTCTGAAGAATCGTCAGCACCGCTGTTCATTGCAATATCTCCTAGAAAGCAGGGTCGCGACGATGATTGCACCGGCGGCGGCGGCTCCGATCGCAATCCACGCTCCAGCCCCGAGTCCGTTCCTGTGTTTCGAGATATGTTTCACTTCAGAAAAAAGTATTGTCTGGGACCTGCCTGATTTCGTCTCGAAAAGATCAAACGAATCGGCATTTACAGAATTGATCTTGCCTGTTCGCTTTTCGCCGGAAAGCATCTTAACATCCGCAAGTTCACTAGTGTTTGACGCAAGCTTGAGCGCCCCTTGTCTAACCTTATCGTTCGTGCCAGTTACGCCTGTTTGCCCCGCAGCCGTAGAGAATGTCGCGAGGTTGATAAGCATAATAAGAATTAGGATCCGCACGATCATATTGTTGTCCTCCAAAGTATTTAGTTTCCAAAATAGACGGTTTTCAAACTTCAACAATCGTCGTCACGATCACGGGCTTCGAGCTAAGTTCTTTCTGGACAAAGCGTTTCAGGTGAATCCTAAGGTTTTCCTTGAACACGTTGCGGTTGGCGATATGTTCGGGTTTCATGTCGTGGATCGCCTGAGCAACGGACGCGCGGGCATCAGCGGAAAAGCCATTTAGCGGGTCGATCCCGGCGACGCCTTCGAAAGTGACTTGGGGTTCGCCGTTGAGTTGATTTGTATTCTTTTCCATCGCAACGACGAGTGATATCGCGCCCCCGTAGGCCAATTTTTTGCGTTCGCGAACAATGTCGTACTCGATCTCTTCCATCGATTCTTCGTCGATAAAGGTCTTGAAAAGCTCGCGTTTCTCAGTGACTCTGGCTGAATTTTCGTCGAGTTCGAGAACATTGCCGTTTTCGATGAGAATAATATCCTCGTCTGAGTAACTTCCAACGTGATTTTTAATAAATTCTTTTTGGCGAAACAGCATCCGGTATTCGCCATGAATCGGGATGACGAATTTCGGCCTTACTGTTTCAACCATGATCTTAATGTCGCCTTGCGAGGCGTGGCCCGAAACATGGACGAGTCGGCGTTTTTCCTCGATGATATTTGCGCCGCGTTTGTAGATATGGCCGATCATGCGGCTGATCCCCTTTTCGTTTCCCGGAATAATGCGAGCCGAGAGAACAACGGTATCGCCTTTTTCGATTTCGATCCCTTTAAAGCTCGCGGTCGCCATGTTCCAGAGAGCGGCCCGCAGTTCGCCCTGCGAACCTGTCACGAGATAACAGATCTCATCGTCATCGAGTGCGCGCGATGCCCCAAGTTCGACCATCGTGCCATGCGGTATCCTCAAAAGGCCCTGTTCCTCGGCGATCTCGATATTTTTGATCATCGAGCGGCCTATGACGCAGACCTTGCGGCCGAATTGATGAGCAACATCAAAAACGATCTGCAAACGGTGCATCGACGACGAAAATGTCGAAATAATCAGACGGCCTTCGGTCTGCTCGAATATTTCCTCAAATGCCGGGATGACCGCCATTTCCGATGGCGTTCTGCCCGGAACCGTCGCGTTTGTCGAATCGCAGAGCAATGCAAGCACACCTTCATCACCGATACGGCCCAATGTCTCGAGATCGTACGGTTTCCCGATGACCGGTGTGTCGTCGATCTTATAATCGCCGGTGTGAATTATCGTGCCGACGGGCGTGTGTATCGCGAGCGAAAAGCATTCGACCAGCGAGTGAGAGGCGTGGATAAATTCGACCCGGAAATGCCCGATCGTGATGATGTCATTGGCTTCGACGCGATGAAGCAGGACGTCGTCAAGCATGTCGAATTCGCCAAGCCGCTTTTCCGTCAACGCAAGCGTAAACCTTGATGAATACACCGGTAAATTAAACTTCTTGAGAATGTACGAGAGCGCTCCGATGTGGTCTTCGTGGCCGTGAGTTAGGATGATCGCGGTAAGATCGTCGCGATATTGTTCGAGAAAATCAAAATTCGGGATCGAAATATCCACGCCAAACGGAGTTTCCTCGGGAAAGCCCATTCCGGCATCGATGATGATCATCTCATCGGCGTACCGGATGCCCATGCAGTTCATCCCAAATTCACCGATGCCGCCAAGCGGTATTATTTCTACTTTATTCAAAAAACCGTCCTCTCCAACGTTAACATCCGAATTGAGTAGTATATCACAGCGGCGCATTTACTTTCGTCCGCCGTTTTTTCAACCGTTAAACAACAAAATTTAAAAAGCTGTAAATTTTTTTGAAACCAACATCGGCCCCCGCGCGTCTTTCCCTTGACAGCAATTTTTTTGAGGTCAACGAATATGAAAAAGCAGCTATCGGACGAACAACTGGATACGATGATGCGAACGCTCATGGGTGATGCCGCACTCGACGATTCGGCGGTCAATGATATTGCCGATTCGCCGACGATCTGGTGGTCGGTGCTGCGCGAGATCAACAAACGAAAAGATTTAAGCGCGTCGCCGTGGCCGCCGGTCGGTAAAGTGTGGCGTTGGCTTGCTATCGGAGTTCCGGTCGTAGCTGTGTTGGCGATCGTGATCGGAATTTTTGTATTTCGCCCCCCGGGCGGATTGAAGGACGTGGCGGGTCTGCAGCAGAATGTCCCGGTGGAGACGGTTACAACGCCGCTTTCGACCGAGATCGAGCGGGCAGATACCGCCAAAGTCCTCAAAGGCTACTATCCTGTAACGGCGGTCGCCAAACGGCGGATCGCGGTCGAAAAGCCGACAGTACGGACAGCCAACACTTTAAGCTCACAGAAGAAGAATCTTAATAGTCAGATCGCGAAAAGCTTCGAGATCAAGACGGATTTCATCGCGCTTTCATATGCACGCAACCCTGACAGCGGACAGATTGTCCGTGTAAAAGTCCCGAGTTCGATGATGGTGACGCTTGGCCTCGTGGCCAGCGTTGAGAAACCGTTGAACCTGGTTGACGCCGAGATTTTGGTGGGCGATGACGGTTTGACGCGGGCCATTCGTTTTATCCACTAGTTTTTTATTGAGGAATTTATTATGAACCCGAGATTATTTTTAGCAATTGGATTGAGCCTTTGTGCCGCAGCCGCGACACTTGCGCAGCGTCCGCCACACCCGCCAGAAGCGGGCGGTCCACCGCCACGTGACGGTCAAATGCGTCCGGACGGCGACGTGCATCGTGACGGACGACCGCCGCAGGACGACTGGATGAAGCGTCTTGACACTAACGGAGATGGAAAGCTTGACGCGGCGGAATTACAGGCCGCGATCGATTTCTCATTCACCGCTTGGGACAAGAATGGCGACGGCATTCTCGAAGCAAGTGAAATGCCACGTCCTCCGCGTCCTCCACAATCGTCAAATGGACGAGGCGAAAGACCGCAACGGCCGCCAATGGTACAAGGCATGAGACCGGAAGGCCCGCCGCCGATGGGGCCGGAAGGCGGAAAAATGCTGCCGCCATTCTTCTTTGCCGATCGCAACGTGGAAGGTACCGCGACAAGCCGCGCCGATTTTGAACGAATCGTCAAAGGCGTTTTTGCCGAAATGGATAAGAATGGCGACGGCGTTATTTCACGCGAAGAATCGCGTCCGCCAAAGAGAGAGGGTGAACCCGGCGGACCACCGGAAGGCCCTCCGCCTCCTCCACCGCCCAACGGCAGATTTATCGCCGCCGAGCTTAGATTTGGTGACAAAATGGTCACAGGTCAGCCGTTTTCGGCCGAAACCGTGATCGAAGACACACGGCGTTTGTACGACGGATCGACCGTCACAAAACAGAATCGCGGTGCATTCTATCGTGACGGAGCAGGCCGGACGCGTCGCGAACAGCCGTTAGAGATGGTCGGCGGCGTCAGCATCGCCGGGAGCGACGGCAAACCACAAAAGCTTGTTTTCATCAATGATTTTGTGGGCCACACGCAGTATTTTCTCGATATGAATAGCAAGGTCGCCCGTAAACATGGCATCGGCGGCAATCCGCCCCGCGAACCGGGTACTCCGCCCGACTCAAAAAGCGAATCGCTTGGGACAAAAACCATTGAGGGCGTGCAAGCCGAAGGAACGCGCGTGACATTTGAAATTCCGCGCGGACAGATCGGTAATGACAAAGCCATCCAGGTCGTCACGGAAAACTGGTTTTCGCCGGAATTGCAGATGATGGTTATGTCGCGGCATCTCGATCCGCTGGCCGGTGAGCATATCTTCAAACTGGTAAATATCAAACGAACGGAGCCGTCGGTGGATCTATTCACGGTGCCGAGTGGATTTCGAATAGAGACTGGCGG
>JAYUDV010000149.1:0-12431 GCA_043739565.1 Chloracidobacterium sp. | reverse complement strand
TAAGGATCTCGATGGTTTTGCCGTTCATCGCGGTGACAACATCGCTTGGACGCGATGCCTTGCCGTCGGGCATATTCTCGACGGCAGCGATGATGCCGATAACCGGAATGCTCGGTTTGAGCAACGCGATCGAGCGCATTGTGCCGATGACGGTCGCGCCGCCCGACATGTCGTATTTCATCGCGTCCATGCCTTCGCCCGGCTTTAGCGAAATGCCGCCCGTGTCAAATGTGATTCCTTTGCCGACCAATGCCAGTAGCTCGCCCTTTTTCCCCGTAGATCTCGCCGGCGTGTATCGAAGTACGATCATCTTGGCCGGTTGCTCCGAGCCGATCGAGACGCTCATCAGCGAACCCATGCCGAGCTTGGTCATTTTGGCTTCGTCGAGAATCTCGCATTTAAGCCCGACTTCCTTTGCCATCGCTTGAGATCGCTTAGCCATTTCGGTCGGCGTAAGGATATTCGGCGGCTCATTTGCAAGATCGCGGGTAAAATTCATCGATTCACCAATCGCTTGGCCGTGAGCGATGCCGGTCTTGAGATCGGCTGGCTTTGCGCCATCGATGCAAACGACGAGGCTGGTGACCAACTTATCATTCTTGTCTTTGGTCTTGTATTTATCGAGCTCAAATTGGCTGGTGATAAAGCCTTGAACCGCATTCTGAGCGGTCTCGGCGGCATCTGCTTCGCTTCGGGGCAGCAACGCAAAGGATTTCACATTTCGCTTGCGGAGATAGCGTGTCGCGGTTCCAGCAAGATCGGCAACGGAGTGGGATTTGAAATCCGCCTTGTCGCCGACACCGACCAGAAGCAAACGGCTTGCTTTCACACTACCTTTCGGAGCGAACCGCAAAAGGGCCGTTTGACCCGATTCACCCTTGAATTCCTCAGCTTTCATGACTTCGGCGATTAATCCACCGGTCAATTTGTCCAAATCTTTGAGCGAGCTGCTCGCGGCTTTCTCGCCTTTAAATACCGCCACCGCCAGTGCTTCGACGCTGGCCTCGGCAAAATTACCGGTAATTCCCTGGAATTTCATTAATACCTCAATATTTATCTGTTTACTATGAAAAAACGCTTTAATATCTATAACTTATCTCAGCTTCTCTTTCAACTCTTGCCGCGTTTCTTTTTCGATTGTCTTACGCATTTCGGTTTCGCGTTTGTCGAATAATTTCTTACCCTTTGCCACACCGATCTCAAACTTGATCCGGCCGTCCTTCCAATATATTCGTGTAACGACGAGCGTCATGCCTTTTTGCGTGGTTTCCTTCTCAAGTTTTTCAATCTCCCGACGGTGGAGCAGCAGCTTGCGGGGCCGCAGAGGCTCATGATTATTGATATTGCCATGGACGTAATGCGAAATATGCGAACCCATCAGCCAGACCTCGCTATCCTTGATCGTGACGTATGATTCCTTAAGCTGGATGCGGCCGGCCATGATGCTTTTCACCTCGGTGCCGAGAAGAGCAACTCCGGCCTCGAATTTGTCGAGAATGTAGTATTCGAAAAAAGCTTGCCTGTTATTTAGTATTTCCTTATCCAGCGTCATAGTAATAAAGGCAAAAGTAAGAACTAAAAAGGCAAAAAAACCTTTTGTTGTCGGCCAAACAGTTAAGTCTTAATTGTCCGGTTTTGTTCGTCGCTCCGCAAGCGACAGATTTGACAATTCAACGTCTCGCCCCGTAAATTATTAATACGCTGGGAGATCGTCTAATGGTAGGACTGCAGTCTCTGGATCTGCCTATCGGGGTTCGAATCCCTGTCTCCCAGCCAAGAATCAGTTGGCAGTAGCCGGTTGTCAGTTGTCAGAAAAACTCTGAGCTGACAACCGACAGCCGACAACCGACAACTGCTTATGGACGACTGGCACGAAACTGAGATTCGCGTCCGCTACGCTGAAACCGATCAGATGGGTATAGTGCATCACGCCAATTACCTTATATGGTTCGAAGCCGGCCGCAGCGATCTTTGCCGCGCCAGAGGTTTTTCGTATAAGGAAATGGAAGAGGAGGATGAAGCTCTCATGGTCGTGGCCGAATCCTATTGCCGTTATAAGTCACCCGCGCTTTACGAAGATATTCTGACTGTCAGGACCAAGGTCGGCGAGATGCGTAGCCGAAGTCTTCGATTCTTTTACGAAATATATCGTGCATCCGACGACACTCTATTGGCCGAAGGCGAGACTCTTCATCTCGTTACAGATAGGGATAAAAAAGTTCGCAAGTTGCCCGAAATTTACCGAAACCGTCTGATGGACAGCCACGAAAACTCTTTTCCGCCCAATCAAGCACCGAGCTAGATTAGAGTTCCAAGTTCCAAGTTCAAAGTTCAAAGTTTAGATCGGGGGAGGAAGAAACGCCTTTTATCCGGACGAGTGAGTATTTCTAGTGAATCGGTTTCTTCAACTTTGAACTTTGAACTTTGAACTTTAAACTAACCTTATGCCCGGAGCCGCACGAGCCGAAGTTTATTTCATCGCCGCGATGATGATTTTGATCATTATCCTCAGCGTAGCGGCGGTCATTATTTTCTTTAAGACTTACAAAAAGGAAATGCGGGAAAAGCAGGAACGGCTGACTAAGGAACATTCGGATTCCCAATCAGGCCTACACTGACCTTAATTTCCGACCGCAATTTTTATGGCGCATCCGAAAATATTAGATCCGAAAACAGCCGCTCTGGTCGTCGTCGATATCCAGGAGGGCTTTAGAAACGCCATACCGGATTTTGCCCTCGTCGCATCGCGGGCGTCGACCGCTGTTCGCGGATTTCAGATCCTCGGTGTTCCGGTGATCGTCACGGAGCAGTATCCGAAAGGTCTGGGACCCACGGCAGAGGAAATTCATTTTGTTTTGCCCGATGATTTCGAAGTATTTGAAAAGACGGCGTTTAGCTCGTGCGGAGCCGAACCGTTTGTCGCGAAACTGGAAGAGTTAGGCATAGAGCAAGTCGTACTTTGCGGCCTCGAAACTCATGTCTGCGTCAATCAAACGGCCCACGATCTGCTTGAACGCGGATTTCAAGTGCATATTCTTATGGATAGCGTCTGTTCGCGATTCGAGCATGATAAGCTCGCCGGCCTTGCGAAAATGCAATCGAGCGGAGTCGTGCCATCGTCGATCGCAATGGCGTTTTTTGAATTGATGCGTGACGCGAAAAATGAACATTTTAAGGAAATTCAGGCGCTGGTAAAATGATTGGAAGAATTTTAACAACGGATTAATGCCGTTTAATACGGATAAAAATTCTTTGAAGCTGCGTCAATCCGGGTAAAACCGTTGTTAAAATATCTTTGTTGATCGATGCGGTAATTTGTAAATGGATATATTTTCGTCTCTCAATCCCCAACAGGTCGAGGCCGTCAAAACGACCGAAGGGCCGCTGCTTATACTCGCCGGTGCCGGTTCCGGCAAAACGCGCGTTATCACGGTGCGGATCGCATATCTTATTACCGAAAAGTATGTGGCGCCGCACAATATTCTTGCCGTTACCTTTACGAACAAGGCGGCGGGCGAGATGCGAGCCCGCGTCGTGGAGCTGCTCAAAGACCAAAAACTGCAATCGGCGCCGCTAATCTCGACCTTTCACAGCCTCTGCGTACGGATACTGCGGCAGGATATTGATAAGCTGGACGAAGGTTACAATAAATCGTTTACGATCTACGACACCGACGATTCGCAAAAGGTCGTCAAGGCGTGTATCAAAGATCTCGGCATTGACGAAAAGCAGCTCACTCCGCGAGCGGTACGGAGCGCCATCAGCGCAGCCAAGAATCGCGGCGAAGACGTTGAGATGTTTGCTGCTCGTGTCGAATACGGCGACGGCAAAAAGGCAGCGATCGCCAAGGTATTCAAGATGTACGACGAACGTCTGAATACCGCGAACGCCCTTGATTTTGACGATCTCCTGATCAAAACGGTCAAGCTTTTGCGTAAGTCGCCGGAAACCCGCGAAAAGTATAACGAACGGTATAAATATATTCTGGTTGACGAGTATCAGGACACTAACGCACTCCAATTTGCACTTATCAGCTTTCTGACAGAAAAGCAGCAGAACATCTGCGTTGTGGGTGACGACGCACAGAGCATTTACGGTTTTCGACAGGCTGATATTCGCAATATTCTCGGATTTGAAGAACATTTCCCGGATGCAAAGGCGATCTTGCTTGAGCAAAACTATCGCTCGACACAGACGATCCTTGACGTTGCCCACGCGATCATTGATAACAATATTCATCAAAAGAAGAAAAAGCTCTGGACGGCCAATCCGGGCGGCGAGCGGATCTCTTATTTTCAGGCTTACGACGCGGACGGCGAAGCTCGTTTTGTAGCGTCTAAAATCGAGGACCACCGGCGCCGCAGTTTGAACGACCGTGTTGCCATACTTTATAGAACCAATGCCCAGTCACGGCTATTTGAAGAGTCGTTGCGTCGTCTGCGGATCGAATACAACATTGTCGGCGGCTTTTCGTTTTACGAGCGGGCCGAGATAAAAGACGTGATCGCCTATCTCAAACTGGCGATGAATCCATTCAACGATATCGCCTTTCTCAGGGTCATCAACACGCCGACACGCGGCCTGGGCAAGACGAGCCTCGACGAACTGCAAAAACAGGCAAAAGCAACCGGTTCGTCGCTCTGGATGACAGTGGCCGCAATTACCGATCCAGAGTTTCCACAGGATGTGAATCTTACGCCGCGGTCGAAAGAAGCATTTCGCGCGTTTAGGAAAACGATCGAGAATTTAATCAAAAAAGTTAACGAATCGGCGCCATCCGATCGCCCGGTTTCGGACGTAGTTATTTCGGCGATCGAGGATACGGGCTATGCCAACGCTCTGCGAACCGAAAATTCGGATGAGGCCATGGCGCGCATCGAAAATCTCGAAGAATTGGTCAATGCGGCGGTTGACTACGACAAGCAGGAAGAGAATGGTCTTTGTGATTTTATCGATCACGCGGCGCTCACGTCGGATACCGACAAATATGACCGCAATGCCAGCGTGACGCTGATGACCGTTCATTCGGCTAAGGGTTTGGAGTTTCCCGTAGTTTTTCTTGTCGGATTGGAAGACGGCATTTTTCCGCACTCGCGGTCGATAAGCGATCCAAAAGAATTGGAAGAGGAACGACGCCTCGCGTATGTCGCGATCACGCGTGCGGAAAAGATGCTGTATGTCACGCATTCGATGCGTCGACGAGTTTACGGCGAGGAGATAGCGGCCGAGCCGTCACAGTTTTTGAACGAAATGCCGCTCGAGTTGATAGACGACCTTTCCCAAGGCTCCTCTTGGCTCTCGTATGCAAGGAGTACGACCGCGATGACCAGCAAGGCAACGATCAGTGCTTTACGGGGCGAGAACACACCCGTAAAGCCCAAAAATATCTATGCCGGGAAAACTTACAACAGTTCGGAGGCGATCTCGGAGTTCTTTAAGAAAAAGGACATTTCGCCGCAAAAGCCCGAGTCGCCGGCGTCATTGAGTCGGTTTGCTCAGGACGCCAGGGCTGCCGCCGATAAATCGGTGTCGGGTTTCGATAGATTACGGACCGCCACCTCAGCCGGATCCAAGGTACAGGAACCAAAAACCAAGAGTGACGGACTCGTTCCGGGATCGCACGTCCGACACGAAAAATACGGTCGAGGCCTCGTGCTTCGGAAGGAAGGTTCGGGTGATAATACGAAACTGACCGTCAGCTTTCCCGGTTTCGGACAGAAGAAGTTGATCGAAAAATTTGCTAATTTACAAAAAGATTGAACGCCGGGTGTACTATTAACGTAAGTTGATCTGAACTTTTTGAGGAACTATGAAGAATAAATTCGCGATCATTTTGGCCATTTCTCTACTCCTTGCCTCGATACTCGGGTGTAGTAAAATCAACCCCTTTACGGACAAAGCCAGGGCGAACGATAATCAGGCGTCTAATAAGACCGTGTCCGACACAGTTCTGGATAAGACTGTAGAAGACGAGATCATCGGAATTCCGGAGTGCGACGAGGTCATGACTATGCTCACCGCCGAAGCGAATAATCCGGACGATAATTTTGTGATCAAAGCGGGAAAGGCGGTTTTTTTCAACAAAATCAGAGACGGGATCAAAAAGAGCATAGAGGAACACAAAGGCGATAAGGCCGAGCTTGCGAAAAATTGCAAGGCATTCAAAGGTCAGTTAAACAAATACAAAGCAATGGATGAAGACAAAAAGAAGTAGCCGACAGGCGTTTTATAACGGACTACTTCTCGCTTTCATCAGTCGCTAGTTTTACGGTCCATTCGCTATTGGGATAGTGTTTTTTTAAATACGCGGTGAATTCGTCTTTCAATTCCTCATTATTGCCGCATCCGTATTTCGTCCAGCCGGTAGCCTTAATCACAATGTAAAGAGCCTCAGGTACTCGGCGATCGACCGGATATTTTTTTGCCCAATCCATTACTTTAGCCGCAAGAAATTTTGGGGCATCGCCGATTTCTGACAGCCGCTTTCGCTCGATCTGCGCGGCTTTGCTCTGGACAGCCGTTAGAAAGGCGGGGCGCGGCGGTAATTTTTTCGGGACTTCGGAGCTCGTAGCATCGTCGTATTCTTTATCGTATGGGGCACACCACCAGTCGTTTGAATCAAAATCGCCTTGTTCATTATCGCCTTTGCCTATTCCGTCCTCGATATATGGGCTCATCAAGGGGTTTTTTAATACAAAATAGAGAACCGCGTGATCCTGTGCCACTTGCGTTTTCGCACTTGTAATTCGCTCGAGCTGCTCAGCAAACTCTGGACGATATTTTGCAAGCTCGGGCGTGATCTTGAGCAGAGTCGCTATGTCGTCAACGAGATATGCGCGAGTCCAGATCGCCATTGCAAACCGCTCGCGCATGTAGTCCGGTAAAGCGGTCGATTTTTCGACCTCGATCAACTGGGCCGTCGGAAAATGCTGGTTAAAGGCCTCGACCGTATCGGTATCGAACATCATCCGGCCTTGCCATACCAATTTATCTTTGTAATTGGCCTCGATCTCGGCATCATAAGCTTCGCGGCCGTCCTTGTTATACTCCGGGTTGTATTGTGCCTTTTGTTCGACGATTAGACCATCGATATTGCCAACCTCTCCGTCAAAATCGAAGGCATAGGGTTTTCGCAACGAGAAAGTTAGAAAATCTTCGAGAGTTTCGGTAGTCCTTAGACGCAAGCCGAGAAACGAGTTGCGGGCCGAGATCGGCAGTTGATCGCCCATGTTGAGCATCTCGTCAATGAGCTTCCGAGCATCGGGCGCTTTGCCCTGTTCCAATAAAATTCGGGCGGCGTGATAGGCAATTGTCGTGTATGCCGCCGAAGTGCGGTTGGCATTTGCGGCCGCTTCCAGCAGGCGGGACAGTCCCGTGGAGCTTTTATCCGCCTTTGAAATCGCGGTCATCAGCCACAGATCGGAGCCGGTAGCTTTGAATTTTGAAAGGGAAAAGAGATACGCCTCCGCCCCGGGCATTTGATAAGTGAAGAGCCAATCGGTCAGGTCGTCCTGCTTGAGAAATCCGGGGACGAGCGATGGCTTGAGCTTTTCCTCGCCGTAGTAGCCGCCTTCGTATGTGGACGTGACGTTGTCCTTGAACCGGCTTGCATAAAGGCTCTGCCGCGTCTCGCGGATCTGCTTTCTCATCTCGTCGGTAAGCTGGGCCCCGACGACTTTTTCCGCCTCGGCAATGGCTTCGGCGTCAGTAGCGTCGAGTTTTACAAATATCTTCCAATTTTGAACATAGTTAGCCGAGTAAATGTTTATCTCGATATCGTCGTCATTTTTCCGTTGGCCGGAGATAGTTGTTGTGTTGGATAAGGTATTCGCGGCGGTTGACATCGTATTTGCTGCGTTTGCGACAGTATTCTCCGTAACCGGAGAATTCGCCGCCGGTAAATTCGCATTAACATCCTTTGGCTTAGCAGCCTCTTTACGCTTTTCTTCCTCGCTCAAGATTTCGCTCTGAAACTTATCCAACAGCCAGTTGTAATCAATCACGTCTTGGCGAAAATTTTCGTTGCCGCCGTTAAAGGCCAGAATCTTAGCAAGCTCGCTAACACGTTCCTTCGGATGATTGCGGTATTTGACGAGTCCCATTAGGCGTTCGGCCGACGCTGAGAATTTGCCACTGCGCGATATAAAACGCCCAAGATGCTTTTCCGTTTCTTTATAGTAAGCGGCGGCTTTTTCCTTGGCTTTTGCAAGACTTGCCTGACGGATCAGCGTTCGTGCAACTAGGTAATCGGCGGTTTCCTGCCACTGTGATTCGCTGTCCTGAGCGATCTCGGCAAAATGCTTTTTAGCGGCTTCATAGTCGAGCGAATAAAACTCGGCTGCGGCCCGTTGATAGGCACGGTCTTTTTGCAGCCACTCGGGAGCACCTGCGGGTGGATCATCCGGCGTTTGTTTGCCGCTCGCGCAATTTTCAAATACCCGGTCCTGAGCTTTGATCCAATTCAGGAGATTGGGGTCGCTCGGTCCATGAGCGGACGCACGGTCGGCGAGGGTTTCGGTGGCGGTTTCGAATGCATTCTTGGTACAATTTGGAAAAAAATCGTAACCGCCGTATGACCGCTCGGCATAGATATCGGGCGTTTTCTCTTCTTTGCCGACGACATCCTTTCGCTTGTCGACCCAAGCCTTTACAGCTTCGTCGACGCTATCATTTCGTGTGCTCTTATTGTCTATTTCGGCTTTCCAAACCTCGATCATCGCCTGCTGTTCAAGATTACTTAAACCGGTTCCGGCGATGTAACGATAAGCGGCAAATAAAACGGAGCGGTGAAAGGTCGGTTTAACGATGCCGAGCCGCCCGGCGGCATAATCCGAGTAAGGTGCCTCAGGTGCGGATGTCGTGTCAAAAAGCGGAGTAACATATCCGGGCCCGCAGGGAAGCGCGTTTGCCAAAAACGCGAACAATAACATCAGCGAAACGACGGAGTGAACGAGCGATTTCATAAAGGTTTTAAGAGAGCCAAATTAGCAATAAATATACTCCAAAACAGGAACGATAGAAAGTGCTTTTTCATGCAAAAAAAATCCCGCTTCGACTATACGAAACGGGAATTACATAAAGCTTCTCAAATGAGACTAAACACTCAATATCTCGTGTTCTTTGTTCTTTGATAGCTCGTCAATCTTGCCGATATATGTATTGGTCAGCTTTTGAACATCGTCGAGTCCGCCGCGTTCTTCGTCCTCGGAGATCGTTTTGTCCTTTAACATTCTCTTGAGCACATCATTGGATGCGTGTCGGACGTTGCGGACGGCGATGCGATGTTCCTCGGCGATCTCGTGAACCTGTTTTGCAAACTGTTTTCGCCGTTCCTCGTTAAGAGCCGGAACGGTTAGACGAATGATCTTGCCGTCATTCGACGGGTTCATGCCGAGATTCGCCGCCAGGATAGCTTTCTCGATCGCCGCCATCGCGGTCGCGTCCCAAGGTTGGACGTTGATCGTCTGAGCCTCGGGCACAGAGATTGACGCCATCTGGTTTAAAGGAGTCGGCGTGCCATAATAATCGACCGAAATGGCGTCAAGCAGGCCGACCGTGGCCCGTCCGGTTCGGACGTTTGAAAGCTTTCGCTTGAAATCTTCGACGACCGCATCCATCTTCGGCCCAGTTTCTTTGGTTATATCTGCTACGCTCATAGATTATTTTTTGTTAGAAACAAGCGTTCCAATTGTCAGGTCGCCGCCCACGGCTTTAACAATATTGCCCGATGCGCGCATATTGAAAACCACGATTGGCAGATCATTATCCATACAAAGCGAGATCGCCGAGGCATCCATCACTTTCAGTTGTTTTTCTAAAACTTCCTGATACGTAATGTGGTCAAAACGCACCGCGTTAGGATTCTTGACCGGATCGGAATCGTAGATACCGTCGACTTTTGTTGCCTTAAAAATGACATCCGCCTTCATCTCAAGTGCACGCAAAGCGGCAGCGGAATCTGTCGTGAAGAATGGATTTCCGGTCCCGGCGGCGAAGATAACAAGCCGCTTTTTCTCAAGATGACGAATAGCGCGACGCCGAATGAATGGCTCCGCAAGCTGCGGAATATCAATCGCCGACATCGCCCGCGTGTAAACGCCAGCCTTTTCGAGAGCGTCCTGTAGCACGACGGCATTCATGATCGTCGCCAGCATACCAATATAATCGGCGGCGGCCCGATCCATGTTTCCGGCCGATTCTGAAACGCCACGAAAGATATTTCCCCCGCCGACAACAATGGCTATCTCAACGCCGAGGTCGTGTACGGTCTTGATCTCTTGTGCTAAAGCCTCGGCAACGCGGGTATCAATACCATAATCCTGCTCGCCCATCAGAGCTTCGCCGGAAATTTTGAGCAGGATGCGTTTGAATTTTGGCGTAGCCATAGTTTACGGAGTACCAGAGTTGCAGAGTTGCAGAGTTGCAGAGTGAGAATTCTTTCTTCGTAACTCTGGTACTCCGCAACTCTGTAACTTTTACCCTACCATCGACGCGACTTCGGCCGCGAAATCATCCACCTTTTTCTCGATGCCTTCGCCCATTTTATAACGGGCAAAGCGGCGGACCGAGATGTTTTCCTTGATCGAGCCGACTTTTTCGGCGACGAGTTCACTGATGGTTTTCGAAGGATCTTTAACGAACGGCTGATCGACAAGGACATTATCTTCGTAAAACTTGTTGAGACGACCCTCGATGATCTTTTCGAGAACATCAACCGGCTTGCTTGCATTTTTCGGATCATTTTTGAGCTGTTCCATCAGTATCTCTCGCTCTTTGCCGAGTTCCGATGCTGGAACCTCATCACGATTCGTATAGCGCGGATCGGTCGCTGCGATATGCATCGCAACGTCTTTGACTAACTGTTGAAACTCCTCACCACGAGCGACGAAATCGCTCTCGCAATTGATCTCGACGAGCACGCCGACCTTGCCGCCCATGTGAATATAAGAACCAACCGCACCTTCGGCGGTCACGCGTCCGGCTTTCTTGCCGGCCGTCGCCATGCCCTTTTTGCGAAGGAGGTCCATTGCCAACGCCTCGTCACCATTTGCTTCGACGAGAGCGTTTTTACAATCGACCATTCCCGCGCCCGATTTTTCACGCAGCGATTTTACTGCACTTGCTGTTATTTCTGCCATGACTTAACTCCAAAAAACGATAATAATTTCTGTTTGTAAAAAAGCGTAGCCAGTCGCCGGTGTACGGAAAAGAGCTACGCTTCAAAGAATAAAAATGTACGCTTAGCTTGCTGTTGCTTCGCTGCTTTCTTTCGTTGTTTCTGCGCTTGGCTCCGGCGACCCGTCCTCGGCGTCCGGCTCGATCACCTCGGCGGCCTCCAAAGCGGTTTCAGCCACAGGCAAATGAGCGGTATTCTCCGGCTGAGCAGCCTCAGGAGCGGCTTCGGTTTCGGCTTCGGTTTCGGCTTCGACCGTTTCATCCGCCGCGTCATCTTCCTCTTCTGGAATGTCGGCGGACTCGATTTCGGCGACCTCATCTTCGCTAAGATATTCCTTAGGAATTGCCGTCAGCGAACCGATCTCCGGTGTCACGACCTCGACAGTTTCGACCTCAGCGGAGTCACCTTCCTCAGCGACTGCCTGGCTTCCTTCGGTGCCGACTTGTCTGCCTTCAATGATCGCATCCGCGATACGCGATGCAAAAAGGCGGATCGCACGAAGTGCGTCGTCATTGCCGGGAATGACATGATCGATACCCTCGGGCGAGCAATTTGTATCGACAACCGCCACGATTGGGATGTCGAGACGATTTGCTTCCTTGATCGCGATATCTTCTTTGCGAACGTCGATCACGAACATCATGTCCGGCATGCCATGCATGTCTTTGATACCGGCGAGATTCTTCATCAGGCTTTCGTGTTCGCGGTCGAGTTTGAGACGCTCTTTCTTGGTCAGCATCTCGAAACGGCCGTCTTCGCGCATTGCTTCGATATCCTTGAGCTTTTGGATCGACTTTTGAACTGTCTGATAGTTGGTCAAAAGACCGCCAAGCCAGCGGTTATTGACGTAAAACTGCCCGCAGCGTTCGGCCTCTTCCTTGATCGCATCCTGAGCCTGGCGCTTGGTGCCGACAAAGAGAATCTTTTGCTTTGGCCGCTCGGTAAGCGATTCCGTAACGTAATTAAGAGCGTCGCGGAAAAGTTTCTGCGTTTTTTGCAGATCGATAATGTAAATGCCGTTGCGCTCGCCAAAGATGTATTCTTTCATCTTCGGATTCCAACGGCGAACCTGGTGACCAAAATGAACTCCGGCTTCGAGGAGTTCTTTCATCGTAACTGTAGCCAAAACTTTATATCTCCTAACCTAATTGGTTTTTGTACTCGCTAGGATTTTTTCCATTATGGAACCGATCAATCCTACTGCGATGGATTATGGCCCGATAAGGTGGGCAAAACTGACCACCGACCACTGAAA
>JAYUDV010000148.1:0-1869 GCA_043739565.1 Chloracidobacterium sp. | reverse complement strand
AGGTCAGGTCCAGCATCGATAAGGTGCGGGAATTTTTTACGGACATCTCAAATTTTGCCGAGATGATGCCCGGCGTCATGCAAATTCACACCGATGCCAAAGGCGTCGCTCACTGGCGGATACAGGCCGAAATACCGTTTGTCGGCTCGATGCTGCAAAAATTTGCCGTAGAACTGGCCGAGAACTCCGAGGATCGGATCGAGTGGTCGCCGATCCGTGTCGAGACCGAAAATTTTCTGCGATACTCAGCCGATTTCCTCGAAAAAGCAAAAAACGTGACCGTCGTCCATTTCTCACAAATGGTCGAACTCCGCCGCAAATCCGCCCGCGATCTCCACTACCTCGCCGGACTCGCCGGCGAGAGCCTGATCAGCAACGAGATGACCAAACGCATCACCGAAATGATCAAGATCTTCATCGACCGGGCGAAAGAGAGGCTGGAGAAATAGTAGAATTAGCTATGTGATCGCACCGCCGTCGACGATGACGACCTCGCCGTTCATGAAGCTGTTGCGGTCGCTGACCATGAACGCGGCGTATTCGGCAAGCTCTTCGGGTTTGCCTAATCTTCCTTTTGACACCCAGAAATCGTGCATTTGGAGCAGGCGTTCGGGCAGGGTGTTGCCGAGATCGGTGTCGAATATACCGGCGGCGATGGCGTTGACCGTGATGTTGAAGTTTGAGGCTTCGCGTGACAGGCATTTTGTAAACCCGATCATCGCGGCCTTTGACGTGGCGTAGTGGACCGATGTCGGCAGGCTGCGCATCGCTCCGACTGAGGTGATGTTAAGGATCGAGCCTTCGCGGGCACGGATCATCTGTTTGTAGAAAGGCTTTGTGACCGCAAACAGGCTGCCGACATTGGTATCGACCACCCAATCCCAGCTTTTATCGGTCGTTGTCGCAAAATTATCAGGTTTATTGACCGCCGCGTTATTGACGAGGACGTTGATGGCTCCCCATGCGTCCTTGATCTCGCGGGCGATGTGTTTCATGCCAAAACGGTCGGTCACCGAAACCTTAAAACTAAGAGCGCGTCGTCCGTGACCCTCGATCTTGGCTCGAATTTCCCCGGCGAGGTCGTCACGAGAATTGTAGTTAAATGCGACATCGGCACCCTCGCGGGCGAAAATATCGCAAATCGCGGCCCCGATTCCCCGTGTGCCGCCGGATACAAATGCACGTTTTCCTTCTAGTAAAAGGGTCAAGCTGATTTCTCCGACAATGTTTTAACGAAATGCTAAAAGAAAAGGTTAAATAAAACGGTGATTCCTGACAAGTCGAGTTCGTTGAATTAGTAACAACCCGGTCTAAACAGCGGTCGATGCCGCAGCTTGAGTCTGTGGCCAGAGGGCGTTGATCTCGTTGATGATATATTCGGTCGAATTGGGCATTGTCATGCCGATTGTGGCTGCTTTCATCCGGGAATATTCGCCGTTATTGTTAATGAGGTTTTGGATCGTGGGGACGATATCGATCGATCGCCGCAGAAGAATACCGGCGCCGCGTGTTTCGATCAGCCGCGACGTTCCGGCCTCTTGCGGCATTGGCGGCGTGGTCACATCGGCAATTATCGGCAGGCGGCACGCCAGGGCTTCAAAGGTCGTCAATCCGCCCAGCTTTGAGATCATAACATTCGCTGAATGCATAATTTTCTCGATCTCGTTGGAATACCCAATAACCTTGATCGGGAATTTCGCCGTCTTCGCGATCCGCTCGGCCTCAAGCCGAAGCTCTTCGTTTTTACCCGCAAGAAAGATCGCCTGAACATCGAGTTCGCCGCGAGCGAGTTCCTTAAAGATCTTAGGAATATTACCACCGCCGATCCATCCCGCATTTACAAAAACTGTGAACTTGTCCGGATCCAGC
>JAYUDV010000147.1:0-29732 GCA_043739565.1 Chloracidobacterium sp. | reverse complement strand
ATCCAATTTCAAATCGATAAATCTTAAAATGGCATCTAACATGTTATATTTCAATATCTTCCGGGAACTCCCGGAACTAACGTTGGGACACTAGTGATAACTTACATTTTCGCGGGCGTTTTGCCTGGGCGTTCATTATGGAGAAACTCTTTGGGACAGATGGGATTCGCGGCCATGCGGGCGAATTTCCGCTGGATGAAAAAACCGTAAGCGTCATTGGAGCGTCGCTCGCCCGGCGGTTTCGAGAAAAGCTCGGCCGCGAGCCGCGCTTCATCACGGGCCGCGACACGCGCGAATCCGGCGAGTGGATAGAAAGTGCGTTTTACGCCGGAGCTCAAGCTGAAAACGGGACCAGCGAATCGGCCGGTGTTATGACAACGCCGGGCGTTGCGTACCTTACAAAAGCATTCGATTTTGACGCCGGCATTGTCATCAGCGCATCACATAACCAATATCAGGACAACGGGATAAAGATATTTTTGCCAAACGGAAAAAAGATTGACGAGATGACCGAGCGATTGATCGAAGCCGATGTTTTTGAGGCGGGAGATCCGCGCGTCGACGGCGGAGAGGCAGTTGTTCTAAACGATACCTCCGCATTCAAATTTAAGAATGCCTATCTTTCACATCTTCGAAATGAGGCCGACGATTTTTCAGATAAAGGTGTAAAGATCGTGCTTGATTGTGCAAACGGAGCTGCGTTCGCCCTCGCTCCGCAGTTGTTCGCCGGACTGGGCGCCGAGGTGATCGAGACCAATTGTGAGCCTGACGGAAAGAATATAAACGCAGATTGCGGTTCGACGCATATAGGCCATCTCCAGTCGAGAGTCGTCGAGGAAAACGCCGATCTGGGGATTGCGTTTGACGGTGACGCCGACCGAGCGCTCTTCGTGGATGAAAACGGAAAGGTTGTCGATGGTGACGCCACGCTCTGGATCATGGCGCAGTATCTGCTCGACCATGGAAAGCTTGCTAATTCAACGGTTGTCGCGACTGTAATGAGCAATATCGGCCTGGAACTTGCGCTTAAATCTCGGAATATCAAACTTTTGCGAACGAATGTTGGCGACAAGTACGTACTCGACGAGCTAATAAAAAGCGGCGCGGAGATCGGTGGCGAGCAGTCGGGTCACATCATTTTTCCCGAGATCAGCCTTGTCGGCGATGGCATGATGACGGCCTTGCTTGTGTTGCGGGCGATCAAGGAAAAAGGGGTTTCGTTGTCGCAGGCGACTTTAGGGTTTACAAAATTTCCGCAGATCTTATTGAACGTAAAGGTCCGCGAAAAGCGTCCTTTCGATAATGTGCCTGAGATCGCCGCCGCCGCTAGACAGGTCGAGAGCGAGCTTCACGGCGAAGGCCGTCTGCTGCTTCGCTATTCCGGCACCGAAAATCTGGCACGCGTAATGATCGAAGGCAAAGATCAATCTGCCATTGAAACTCTCGCCGGCCGATTGGCAAGCGTTATCGAAAACGCGCTTGGATAAATGTATATGACATCAAGATCCGTAAAAATCAATATTGCCGGGCAGCCATCCGATTACGAGATAAATATCGGACACGGGTTGCTCGTCGGCGTTGGAAAATGGGCGCGTAAATGTCTCGGAAACGGCGCGGTAAAGATCGTTATCGTTTCAAACCCAACCGTTTTTAAGCTTTACGGCCAGCAAACGGAAGAGAGTTTGGACTCGGCTGGATTTTCCGTTTCCCATTTCTTGATTAAGGATGGTGAAACACATAAAAACCTGTCCACGGCGGCTTCGGCGTTGCGTGCATTTTCCGAAGCGAAACTGTCGCGAACAGACGCAGTGTTTGCCCTCGGCGGCGGTGTGGTCGGTGACCTGGCCGGTTTTGCGGCGGCCATTTATTTACGCGGGATCGCGTTTTTACAGATACCGACGACGCTGCTCTCGATGATCGATTCGTCAGTCGGTGGCAAAACGGGCGTCAATTCGGCGTTTGGCAAAAACCTGATCGGTGCATTTCATCAGCCGAGCGGCGTCTTGATCGATACGTCTGTGTTGAAAACGCTGCCGACGCGTGAACTTACCGCCGGATTTTGCGAAGCCGTAAAACAGGGAGCTATCAGCGGGAAATCGCTGTTAGATCAAACCGGAGGCTTTCTTGCCGCATTTCCGCCGAATGAGATGAGCCGATTTAGCACAGACAAGAAATTTCAGATACAGATCTCAGATCTGATAACCGCTCAGGTCGAATTCAAGGCAATGATCGTGGCCGGTGATGAGCGTGAATCTTCACACCGGACTGACGGTAAATCGCGAAAGATACTCAATTTTGGCCATACGCTCGCGCATGCTCTCGAAAAGGTCACTGACTACAAATATCTCAAACACGGCGAGGCTGTCGGGTACGGCATTTTGTTCGCCGCCGAGCTCTCGAAATCTCTTGCTTTGCTGGACGATAAAAGTGTAAACTTGTTGTACGATGTTGTACATCGAGCCGGCCATTTGCCGCCGCTCACCAACATCGACCCGCAAGAGGTTTTTGAGGCCTTTAGATTTGATAAAAAACATCTGTCCGGCTCGCTGCAAATGATCCTGCTAAAAGGAATCGGCAAACCGGTGATCCGCACAGAAAAAGACATCTCCCCCGCCACCGTAATGACGGCCCTCAAAAAGCTTTTTCGAAAATGGGCGTGACCTGTTCGCCCAAGCATTTTCAGGAGTAATAAAATGAAAAACGCAGCAAAAGATCGCGAATCCGAAAGGGGTAGTGCGGGCGTAAAGTTCGTCATCACTATGGCTGTGATCCTGCTCGTAGCAAATGCCGGGTACAACTATGTGCCCGTAGCCTACGAAGCTGAGAGCGTGAAAACCGAGATGGGAACCGCTGTATTGCAGGGGCTGGCTTTGCCGGGAAAACTAAATCCGATTGATAACGTGAAAGCCCGCTTACAAAAAGCCTTTGTCGAGAACAATGTGCCGACCGATGTCATCATGGACGTAAAGCAGACCGGAACCGCGCTGACAGCACACGTGGTTTATATAAAACAGGTCAATATTTTGCCGTTTGGCATATACAAATACGCCTACCATTTTGACCACACCGCAACACCCAGCGGGTTTTTGCTAAAACAGTAATTTTACACAGCGGCGGCGAGCGCCTGTTGGATCTTGAGCGGCTGGATCTGGATCAAGGCATCGGTCGCATCCGCGAGCCAGGTCGTCGGACAGACGCCGCATGTCGTGCATTTTTCAACCGCCGGACAGGGAAGGCTGGAGAGCGATTCGAGCGCCTTTTCGTGCTCGGTTTTCAGAAATTCAAAAGACAGGCCTGAATCGACGATTGACCACGGCAAATACTCATCGTAGCTGCGGTCACGCGAGGTGTGAAACGCCGGGTCGATACCTGTTTCACGCAGCGCCCGATTGAGATCGCCGCCGTTTCGCGCCGCCGCGTCGATCGCCCTTGCAACCGTGCGGTCGCCCGACGAGTAAAGCGCCTGCTCGTGCGCGATACGCGACGACATAAAACGCACCTCGACATTCGGTATCCTGCTCAGACCTTTGCAAACGTATTTGATACGCTTTTTCAATTCCTTTTCATCGCAAATACTGTCCCATTGGAGCGGTGTGTTTGGCTTTGGCACAAGACCGTTGAGCGATGGAATTATCTTGCCGGCGCGTCCAAATTTCTTTCCCGCCTCAAGCATCCGGTCCTTAATTCGGGTCACAAGCACAAACATTTCATCGAGATCTTCTTGCGTTTCGGTCGGCAGGCCAACCATCATGTAGAGCTTGACGGTCAGCATTCCACGGTCGAAAACGGCACCGCAGATATCGACGATCTCATCATTCGTCAGATTCTTATTTATTACGCGCCGAAGTCGGTCGGAGCCGGTTTCGGGTGCGACGGCGATCTGCTGGTCGCGCGATTCGACTAAAGCGTCGAGCAATTCGTCCGATATCTGATCGAGCCTGAGGCTCGAAACCGAGATGCGATAATCCATCGCTCGCAACTCGCGTAAAATTGTGGATATTTCGGGGTGATCACAGACGGCGGTCGAGACCAGGCCGATCTTGTTAGTTTTCGAACGCCATTCCCGAGCTTTCGCCAGAATATCTTTTGCCGGCACGACACGCGGCGGATAGTAATTGTAGCCGGCCCAGCAAAACCGGCAGCCTTGCGAGCAGCCACGCGAAATCTCGACCAAAAGCCGGTCGCCCATCTCCGCCTCAGGCGACCAAATAGCCGTCGAAGGGCAAAATGTCTCCTGATTGACGAGAAATTCGGCCAATTCGATTTGCCCGCGTTTCATCGCGCGGCGGAGCGTGCCTTCTTTTGGGTTTACCGACGCCAAGGCTCGCCCGACACGCTTTGGAACGCCTTTTTTATTTGGAATATAGTCAAAAACCGTGCCGTCGTCGTTGTATATCACGTCGTAAAACGACGGCACATAAAATCCGCGCCCGACCTGAGCCAGTGCGAGGAGGATCTCGTCCTTCGATTCGTGTTCAAAGATCGCGTCAACCAACTGAAAGGCAAGCACTTCGCCCTCGCCAACCGCGATCACGTCGGTGAAATCGGCTATCGGCTCGGGATTCAGGAACGAAGCCGCACCGCCCATAATGACGAGCGGGTCAAAATGGGTCCGATCCTTTGACCACACCGGCACACCCGAAAGCTGCAGCATCCGGGCCATGTTGAGGTAATCGGTCTCAAACGAAATCGAAAATGCTACGACATCAAAATCCCTGACGCGCGATTGTGTTTCGAGCGATAAAAGCGGCGTACCGACGCGTTCGTATTCCTTTAGCTCTTCGGCGTCGGGCAAAAAAACTCGTTCGCACGCAACGCCGGGAATTCCATTGAAAAGCTCATACATCGTATGAAGCCCAAGATTTGCCATGCCGATCGAGTGCGTGTTCGGGTAGCAAAGCGCGATGCGAAGATCGGCGGCGTGCCTAACCACGTAGCCCTCCTCGGAGGCAAGTTTACTCTTATAGCTGTCCTGGATGCGTCTGCTCATCGTTGTGCAAACTAACAGGATAACAGACGAATCCGCAATTTGGTAGGCATTATCGTCAAGAGCGTATCTATCGGTTGATACGGAACTGTTATGTGCAAGAAGCTGAGGTTATTTTTTCTTCTTGTCCGGAACGCCGGGCGTCGAATAAAACGGCTTGTGCTGTACGGTGTACACTTTGTCGTCATACTGGCCGTCGCCATCGACATCGACTTTGACCTCGATCTTGTATTTCTTGCCAGGCTCGTGAACGCCTTCGAGATCGTACGACAGGGAATATTGACTCCGCAGCAAGGCATTTATCGAATTAAGATATCCGGGTATCTCGCCTTCGAACGTCATTGGAAAGTGCATTCCGCCCGATTCCTTAGCGAACGTATTCATGGCATTCTGCGCCTGCAAAAAGGTTAGACGTCCCGGCATGCCTGAGAGACCGTCGGTCGCACCAAGTTGATTCTCGTATTTCTTGAAAAACAGATTACCGGTGCTGATAATATATATCGGAACGCCCGCCTCCTGAATAACGCGGCGGGCCTGGTCGTAGTTGATCCGGCTAAACGTATCTATGCCTGATGCCACCAGAATGATCGCGCGGCGTTTCGATTTCACATCGACCATACCGCCGTACATTGCTTTTTCGTTCTTGGAATTTTCCAAAACCACCGAATCGCCGCGCCCACCGAGCAGGGCAAATTTTAAAGCGTCGTACAGATTATTTTCGCGAAAAGCGGGCGAATTCCTGAGCAAAAGATCGACCGTTGCTTGTAGGCGGCGCGGGTCATTGGTAAAATCCGTGATCGGCGTCGGCCGCAGGTCAAACGCGATCACTGATGCGTAATCATTGGGCGGCTTGATAAATTTTGTAAGAAACTGGGCTACGGGCCTGATAACCTCGTACGTTCCCGGCTCGAAGTAGCCGCCGGCGGCCGATCCGAAAAGCTCGGTCCATTTGCTGTACTCGACGACCAGCGTCACCGTAATTGGCGATTCCGGCGTGGCAAACCCGGACATGTTTTGCTTGACGCCATTTTCAAAGATCGCAAAATTCTCTTTCTTTAGGCCGTTAATTATCTGACCGGTCTTTTTATTAAAAACGACGGCATCGACATTAACGATATTGGTAGCAACCTTTTCGACCGCCGTATCGACGATGGCATTCTTTTCTTCCTCGGCGCGTTTGCGGTCGTCCTCGGCCTTTTTACGCTCCTCCTCAGTCTGCGGGACCGGGCGGGTATTTTTTTTCTGATTCCCCTGCGTTGGATCAGGCTTCTGAGGTTTCGACTGCGCCACAGCGGTAAGCGTAAACGATAGAAAAATAGCGGTTACGACCACAAAGAAGCTGAAAAACGAGCGGTGAGCAGCAAAGAACATCATATTTACACCCTTAGTTCGGAAACCTTGTAGGTTAGATACAAATTGTCGGTCTTTAGTTGGTTAAAAGCAAAATACTTCAGAGACCGTGGTCACGGACACCAACCTGATCATCACCCCGCGATAATAAAACGCGCATTTTTTTAAATATTTTGAGCCCCTTTTCCGCTGTTTGTCGCATTTAGTTATAAAGGGATGCTTTTTAGAAAAATACAAGGGGTATCAAAAAGATATTTTTTTGGTATTTACAACCGCTTTCCCGTTTATCCCGCGGGTTGATCTTAAGGAAGTATTAGCAGGAGAAAAGTTATGTCAAAAAATCGGCCTTCGTTTCGTGTAATCGTTTTTGGTTTCGCAATCATTGCGATTTCGGCTTTGTCAGTCGCGGCGGAAAGCTCCTGGGGCGGGAATCTTTTCGCTTCGATCGAGGCGTTTTTCGGTGTACCGGCAGCGTCATCAAACTTGCCTGGGGGACAAAATTCTTCAGACGAAGCCCAGGCTGCCGGAGACGTCGCGGTTGGCGCAAATCCAAGTGCCGTCGCCGTCAATCAGCCGACGAATAAAATCTACGTCGCTAATAAGGGCAGCAACAACGTAACGGTGATTGACGGCACGAACAACTCGACGGCAACCATCGCGGCCGGCACAACTCCCTTTGCCGTGGCGATCAATCCGGGGATTGGGACGAATAAAATCTACGTCGCTAATCAGGGCAGCAACAACGTGACAGTGATTGACGCGACGAACAACTCGACGGCAACCGTTGTGGCTGGCACACAGCCCAATGCCGTGGCGGTCAATCAGGCGACTAATAAAATCTACGTCACTAATCCGGGCAGCAACAACGTGACGGTGATTGACGGCACGAACAACTCGACGGCAACCGTCTCAACTGGCTCATTTTCATTTCCCGCTGCCGTGGCGGTCAATCAGTCGACCAATAAAATCTACGTCGCTACTCAGGGCAGCGACAATGTAACGGTGATTGACGGGACGAACAATTCGAAGGCAATCGTCGCGACTGGCTTCTCGCCCAATGCCGTGGCAGTCAATCAGTTGACCAATAAGATCTACGTCACTAATAGCGGCAGCGCGAATGTAACGGTGATTGACGGGACGAACAACTCGACGGCAAACGTTGCGGTTGGCACAACACCCCAAGCCGTGGCGGTCAATCCGGCGACCAATAAAATCTACGTCGTTAATCGAGACAGCAACAACGTAACCGTAATTGATGGGACGAACAATTCGACGGCAACCGTCACCGTCGGCACAACTCCTCAAGCGGTGGCGGTCAATCCGTTGACGAATAAAGTCTACGTCGCGAATGCTAACAGCCAGAATGTGACGGTGATTGACGGGACGAACAACTCGACGACGACCATCGCGGCTGGCGGTGCTCCCGTTGCCGTGGCAATCAATCAGGGGACCAATAAAACCTACATCGCTAATCAGACAAGCAACACCGTAACGGTGATTGACGGGGCGCCAACGTCATCCAACGGGCCGATCATTTTCCAAAGAGGTTTTGCCGCCGCTTTTGACATTCCATACAACCGGGGCGGGCAGCTCTATAAAGTAGATCCCACGACCCAAGCTGAAACTCTGTTCGGTAATGGTAGCCAGCCGAACTACTCGTTTGATGGCTCAAAGATCATCTTTACGCTTAACAGCCAACTCTCTAAGACAAGCGCCGTCAGCTACAACCCTACCGTGTTGACTGTCTTAGGCGGTTCTCCGATCAGCGGGTCGCTTTATCCGAAGTGGTCTCCCGACGGAGCGAATATCGCGTATAACACCACCACCACCGCCGGGGCAACCGGACCGTACCACGTTATGATCATCGACGGCAATTGTACTGCCTGCGATACTCTACAGAGTGCACATGAGCTTAACGTGGGAGGGACGAGTACGTATCTTTACCCGTCATGGCATCCGACCGTCGGTGCATCGGGCACAAGTAGGACCGCCAAACTCATATTTGTGCGTACTTCCGCCGCCAAACCAAATGTAGACACCGGTAATTACACTGGCGACGTTTTCTCGGAAGACATCACAATCGCGTCGAACGGCACGGTGACCGAGGGCAGCAGGTTAAATCTCACCAACAGTCTTGCAAAATATGCTTTTCCGACCTATTCACACGATGGGACGAAGATCGCTTTTGTTAAGACGGATGCGAACGGCAGTGACGCCTTGTTCGTCGCAAATGCCAACGGCTCAAATGCTATCGCAATCCTCAATAATGGTGGTAGTGGGCAAATCATTGTCCGTCATCCCGCATGGTCGCCGGATGATACGAAGATCGCTTACGGCGATAGTATTCAACTGTTTCAGATCACAACTGGCACCCTCCAAGTGTCGCAGGTGACCAGTCCGATGAACGCTGCAGCCGATCTTTTTCCGAGTTGGGCGCCGGTCATTGGGAATCCCAATCCAGTTCCGGCGATCAATTCTGATGGAACCGGCCTTTCGCCTTCAATCGCAGTTACCGGCGGCCCTGCGTTTACGCTGACGGTCAATGGCACGAACTTTGTGAATAGTTCGACTGTAAACTTTAATGGGGTTAGTCGAACAACGACCTTCGTCAGCGCGACCAAGTTGACATCTCAAATACTGGCTTCCGACATTGGCACAGACGGAACATTTCCCATTACGGTCGTCAATCCTGCTCCGGGCGGCGGAACATCTAACGCAGTTAATTTCACAGTCAGCCCGATGGCGATTAGCTTCGATGGTCGCCTGCGCGACAGAGTGAGCAAAAGTGAATCAGGGTTGTGCTTTAACACTGCGGCGCCGCCAGCGCACGGCATGACAAGTCCGATATGTGATGGCGATACGGATGGCACATTTAGTTTAGTGCTCTCGTTCAACAGCTTTTCAAAGTCAATCACAAAACTCGATCTCGTCGGCCAAAACGGAAACAGGTGGGACACCGTCCCTGGAAACGGAAACTGGGTCGTAGGATTGACCAGGAGTATTGATGCGCCGTTTGAAAATGGGGACGACGGCTCCCTCAATCTGGTTCCCGTTGGCAATCTGGGCACATTTAAGCTATTCGTACCCGACTCGAATCCTAGTTCGTTTGTTCAAGGGAAGACATTCTCCCTAACGATCACGTTTTCCGACAGTAGTACGTTAACAGCCTCGACCACGGTTCAGCAGACTCCGACATGGGACATGGGCATCGGCATGAGGGGCCCAAGCACCACGATGATCGTAGGCGACCGATTCAGCTATTCCGTGTCGCTTCAAAACTACGGAACCGCATTAGCAACCAACCTTCATTTCACCGATCAGTTGCCTTCGAACGTCAAACTCGTGGGTCTCGAACCTTTATCCATCTGTCCGAATCAATCTGTCGTGGGCACCGTGGGTCCATTAGTCACTTGCAATTTCAATCAGCTCGATCCGGGCCAGGCGACTACGATCGTTCTCACCGTGCAAGCCATCTCGGCGGCGACCAATTTTTCTAATACTGCGAGCGTAAGCGCTCAGGTTTTTGAACCGCCATCAGATCCGCATCCAAATACGGTGAGTGTTCAGAGTAGTATCGTCAGGCCTACTGATCTTGCAGTCACGATCAATGGGCCAACTCAGATCAATAGCGTTGACCTGATCAATTACACCGTTGATTTGGTCAATAAAAGCAATCCGGGACAGGATGCCTTTGGGGTTGTGTTTACTGCAGATATCCCGAGCAACGCGACATTTGATTCTACAGACTCGGCGGCCCTTGGTTGTTCGGGAGCGGGGACAACTTTCTCATGTAACCTACCTTTTCCCGTGGGTGCAGGTGCCACATTACATATCAATTTTGCGTTGAGACCCTTGCATACCACCGAAGCTGCGATAATCAGGACGCCTGTCCATGTTACGAGCACAAATCCCGATTCTAATCTCCTTAACAACGACGCCGTATCCCCCGAAACAGCGGTGAAGCTCGGATCGGATCTCGCGATCACGATGACCGCTCCGACTCAAGTCAGCAATGGCTCTGATCTTACGTATGCAATACGTGTTACAAATAATGGCCCTTCCTTAAATTCAGGAGCGGTGGTTGTCGATCAAATGCCCGCAAATACAGATTTCGTTTCTGTTACACCGGGACCCGGCAATGATCCACAGTGCGGCCTAAACCTTATTCCCAAGCCTGATCCCAACGGGCCGGATTATGTTCAGTGTTCGCTTGGACCCATTTCGGTGGGGTCGACTTATCAAATCAACCTCACCGTCAGGCCAAGAATTTCGGGCACGATCTTTAATGTTGCCAGAGTAGGCCTTCCCAGCGCGTTTCTAGCGGACATCTTCGGAGTTCTGGCGCCTCTGTTCGTCAATGCGGATGATCTGGACGGAAATCCTACGAACAATGACGCCGGTTTTTCAACTCAAACCTGCGTGGCGGGCAACGGTGCGGTACCGACGTTCCAAGTGCCTAATCCTGCTGTCGTCGCACCGGCTGGTTTGAAGTATACATATCGTGTTCGGGCGCTGGACACTCATGGAGGCCGAATAAGCTACAGTCTTGCGCAAGGGCCACAGGGCGCTACGCTGACGAATATGGGCGATGGTACAAGTTTGATCCAATGGACGCCTGACTCATCGTTGATCGGCACCAGTGTGCCTTTTACGGTCGTGGCATCTATTCTCGCTCCCGATGGGTCTCCTTTGTGTAATGGCGGCGCTTCAAAGACATTTCAGGTGACTGTGACTCAGCCACCGCCACCGGGAGGATACTGCATTATTAACGGAGCCGTGAAAATATGCTCGGATGCGATCGTTCCGGTGGCCGGGCCGAACAGCCTGTTGGCTAAGAAAATGTCGAGCGGCGAACTTAAGCCGCAAGATTATCCGACGGGCAACTATCAACTAGGTGGCAACACGATGCTGGGAAATTACCTGCTCTTTACCGGCACGGCCTCGGCCTTTGTCGATCGCTCTGCGGCAACGATCAAGATCACATTGAGCGGCGGGTCACTTATTTTGAAGGGAGTACCGATTGTAGGGGATCAGACACTCTGGTCAGGCGATACGATGAACTTTACGTTTGACGCAGACGGAAATCTTACTCAATTCCTGCAAGGGCAGGCGGATCAGCTACACATCTCCGGATGCACGATTCATATTACCGCAGCCCATTTGCTTTTGACCGATCCGAATGATCTGGGGATTGAAATCACGGGACAGTTGATACTACCGGACGTTGCGGGAATTAAGAACCTGCATGCATCGTTCCAAAGTCTGAGGATTCAGCAACGTTCGGGAGTGCATTTCACCGGACAGATCAATATGCCGGATTTCAAGATCGGAGCCTTCGGCGTGCAGGACGTCTCGTTGAATTTTGTTGCGAGTCCGGACGGAATGCACGATATATTTACTGGTGGTGGCACCCTGATAACGCCCGCGTTGACGGTTGCGGGAAATGTCCAGTTCGTTGGCGGCCAATTAGACAGTTTTTGCGCGTCAGTGAGTTTCCCAACGAGCGGCGTTCCCATACCGCCAATTTTCAACCTGTCCGGCGGGGGCTTTGGCGTGGCCGGTTTGCGCGGCGGCCCTGTGCCGCGCTTTCTTTGTGGCTTGGATACGTCGGCCTACTCGATACCACAAGGGTTTTCGATGTTCCTCGTCGCGGATATTACGATTGCCAACCCAGCCATAGCAAATATAATCAGGTTGAGCCACGCGGGCCTGATCTACACAGCTCCCAATCGGATCGCTCTCATAAGCGATCTCGACATCCTCACTGCCAGGGCGGCCACAGCAGCCATTGGAATTGAAATTCCCTATAACGTATCCATCGGGGCGCAAGTGTCTATTTTGGACAATTATAAAGTGTTCGATCTGGGCGGCAGGACGCTGCCGGACCGTACCAGAGCGCCGCTCTTTGCCGCCGGATTGCACGATGACGGTGCCGGTCATCTTATAGGTTTTATGTCGGCGTCGGCCGAGGCCAGAGTCCAGATTCCGGCAATGCCAAATCCTCCGCTGCCGCAGCCGGGGCCATTTATCTATGGTTTGGCCCATGCGGCCGGCGTCCGCTTTCCGCTAGTTGTAGCAAGGTTGAGTGTTGGATTCGACTATCCGCCGGGTGCTTTTAGCGCGGATGTCACATTCCCGGTCATTGATACCGTTAATATTGTCGTCAAAACGGTTGGGAACGGCGTTGTGACGGACATCGGAACCAAATTTGGCTCGTTACCACCAATTACTTTTGCCCCCGGGGCGACCTATGTCAACAAGGAACAAACGGCTCGTTCAGCGAAAAACGCGGGCGGACCGCAGTACTATCCGGGCAATGAGGGACTTCATGTCATGCAGTCCACTGTCGCTGCTCCGTTAACCCTTGGGTCCTACACTGTTCCGGCAAATACTCCTAAATTGGCATTTGACTTAAGTGCCGGTCCTGGACCGGTCCGTTATGACCTGATCAAGCCGGATAGCGGAGTGATCACTCCCGATAACGCTGCGTCCAACAATGCAACCTTTTTGCAGAACGCGGATCTAAACGAGAGCTATTATGTCGTCAACAATCCAGCCGCCGGAACCTGGATCGTTCGGGCTGAAGACGGATCTCAGGGGCCATTCGTACTGAACGCGTTTGGTGCAAATGCCCCGCCGGTCATGACGTCTGTCTCAGCGACCCAGACTGGTAACAGCGTTCAGATCAACTACAACGCCACGGACCCGGACGACAACGCTCCTGTGTCACTTTTCTACTCTAAGTCTTCAACGGATTTCACAGGTACCCCGATAGTTGACGGCTTGCCGAAAGGCACGAGCGGCTCATATAACTGGAACACCGGTGTCGGCTCGGTTCCGGCGGGTGATTACTATGTTTTCGCGATGATCAGCGACGGTAAGAACGTGCCGCAGACGAAGTTCGCAACGACGAAGATAACCGTCGTTGATGCATTGGCCCCGGCAACGCCGCAAGGCGTGCTGGTCAAGCCGACCGCCGGCAACAGCCTTGCGGTTTCGTGGACGCCGAATACTGAAACCACTTTGCAAGGCTACGAAATTCTCTATGACGTTGATCTCGGGGCCGGCACAGTATTGAACAAATTATTCGACCCGGGTGTTCAGACAAATGTCCGGCTGCCGATGCTCGCCAATAACACTCCTTACCGGGTGTCGGTTGTCGCTTACAGCCAGACCTCGACCCCAGATCCAAATCATCCCGGCAGCAATATCGTCACGTCTCACATGAGTGCTCCATCGCCGGTTCAAATAGCGACGACCGGAATGGCGACTCCGCCAATGGTGCATATTGCATCGCCAAATGGAGGTGAGCTAATCAGAGGCAATAACGATGTGACCATTAACTGGTCTCTCGCTCAAGATGGTGATGTCGTTAATCAGAAGATCGAGGTTTCAACTGATGATGGTGCGACCTATACTCCAATCATTCAAACTCTCGATAAAACTGCAAGAAACTACGTCTGGCATGCTCCTACGACACTGCAGGCCGCAAGTGCTCGCGTTCGCGTGACCGCTCTGGATTCATCAGGCAATATAGGCTCAGACACCAGCGATGCAGGTTTCGTCATAATACCGACGCCGGCTCCGTTGGTGACGGTTTCCGGCCGTGTTACCGCATCAGATGGCCGCGGCCTGAGAAATACTACAGTGTCGATCACCGATTCTGGGGGTGGGGTTCATACAGCCACCACTAGCTCGTTTGGCTTTTTCTCCTTTGGGAATGTCGCCGCTGGCGAAATATACGTGTTCCGAGTATCGTCAAGACTCTTTCGTTTTACACCTAGAACGGTGCAGATAAACGATAATGTGACGCTTCCGGATTTTGTCGGACTTGAATAATGTTCTCCCGCATCACCGGCCAAAAATAGATCCCGAACCTCGCGGTCCGGGATCTATTTTCATATCGATTAGTAATTCGTCTTGTTATTTTCCGTTAACGGGCAGGATCTCGATCTTTAAGTTGTAAGAGCCGGAATTGTCGTTGAGATTGCCTTCCAGAAAATTCCGCGTTACAACCGGGATTTTTTTTCACTTTATACAATGTTTAATTTTAGCATTCGGTGAAATGGAATATAATGGATAGGTAACTTCGTCAAGGTGGTATTTATACAAACAACGACAGGCTTGGAGGTAAATTTGATATGAGAATCGCGGTTCTTTGCGGACTTTGTTTTTTTAGAAATGGGCGAGATCTTCTTTTTGCGGCATTACTCACGGTATTGTTGCATGGCTACTCATCGGCTCAAGAACAAGCAACAACAGCGGACACGGATTTGAAAGAGCCAAACGTTCTGACGCCATCTACCGGGAACAAGGCGAACGAATTATCTCAGAATCCGAGTAAGATCAAAGTCGTTTTTGACGAAAATTCGCCTGGCGTCATATTCGTTGAATCGAACGGGGAGAAGATTCGTGTCGATACGACGAAGAAAACAGTTGAGCCGGTGGCGATGGTCTCTAACGGAGAGGAAAAATCAGTGCAACCCGACACACTGCAAAACAAGGCACAGGCTGGCACGAAACCTAAAGATAAAGATAAGGGCAAAGATAAGTATGATTTTGCCAAAGGCGAAGAGCCTTACGACTATCGAGTGGTCAATATCCCGACACCCAAAAACGTGCCAAAGGGTACGTGGAATCTGATTTTCACGCATCGGTTTACACAACCGGTCGACCCGCTGAGAGATAGTGCAAAAACTCTGCTTGGCCTGGACAGTTTCGGCATCGCGTCTTTCGGGATCAGCTACGGTATCACCGACAAAATTTATGTTTCGGCTTACCGCTCGCCGTTATGCCAAAGAGGTTTGTGCCGGGTAATCGAAGTCGGATTGGGTTACAACTGGCTTGCTCACGAAAAGAAATCGCCCATCGCTCTCACCACTTACGCCAGCATCGAGGGCAACAACAATTTTTCTAAAGATTTCACTTACAATTTGCAGACTATGTTGTCGGGCAGGATCGGCAAGAGAATCTATCTTTTCTTTTCGCCCGCGATTCACATAAATTCTAATGGCAATCGCCGGTTCGATCCGCACGCGGAGGACTTTTTTCCGCCGGCAACTGTCGCTGATAGTTTTAGACAGCCGACGCATGGAGCATCGTTCGGATTTGGCACCAGCGTCCTGATCACGCCGAATGTTGTTGCTCTCTTTGATTTTGTGCCCCGTACCGGATTCAGGCTCGGTCAGGTCAGGCCGATCTTTGACAGTAGTTTTCGAGTTACCGGGTTTTTCAATGAGTCACATCCTTCGATCGGCTTTGGCATACAGAGGAATATCGGAGGACACGCGTTTGCGTTAACATTCTCAAACACGCAAACGACGACCACGAGCCGTTACAATTCGAGCAACCTGGTCTTGTCGCCAAGGCATCTGGTAATCGGGTTTAATTTATCGAGGCGGTTCTGACGGACTCAAGTTTGACATTCTTAGGTTTCGGCCAAGTAAGTAGTTAAAACATCATAACAAAGGTGGAGCGAATAAATTGAAAGGCCATAATCTAATCTACATATTTCCTAAACGCCATATAATGCCGTCCATGTTGCATCGGATGGAGACATTGATATGAAAAAGATCAAGGTCTTTTGCATACTTCTCTTTGCGGCGTTTGGGGTCGCAGGACTTGTTACCAACAACCGTCTGGTTCAAACAGTGCGATCCTACGCTCAGGGTCCGCCCGCGAGTGTGACCGGTGCGCCGGGTGAGCAGACATGTACGAATTGTCATCAGCAAAACCCGGGTGGAGGCCAGTTCACGATCAGCGCCCCGTCCGTATACGAGCCCGGACAAACGTATCAAATATTGGTTCGCCACGCGACGGCCAATACCACGAGAAAACGCTGGGGATTTGAGTTGACAGCCTTAGACGACTCCGCCGCTCCGGCCGGCACTCTTGCCAGCTTATCAATTACTACACAGACGATCAGCGGAGGTGGACGACAATATATCGAACACACATTGATTGGAACTTTTAACAATCAGACCGGCGGAGCCCAGTGGACCTTCAATTGGACTGCTCCGGCGACGAATGTCGGCCCGGTTACCTTTTACGCCGCCGGGAATCAGGCTAACGGCGACGGCACTGAAAGCGGCGACCAAATTTATACCGCAACAGCGGCTTCTCAGCCATCGACACCAACTCCAACTCCAACTCCAACTCCTACGCCAACCCCCACGCCGACTGTTTCCATAACTGTTCAGACAATTCCGGCACAGCCGTCATTTACGGTTGACGGCACAACCTACACCTCAACGCAGATGTTTACCTGGGCAAGCGGCTCTTTTCACACAATTGAGACGACAACGCCGCAGATGACTGCCGCCGCCAGGTACGATTGGAGTAATTGGAGCGATGGCGGTGCAATTTCACACAGCGTCATGCCGACCGTTGCCACCACGTATACGGCCAACTTTGCTGTAACGCCTACAGGCGCCAATGTAACGGTTTCGGGACGCATATTGACATCTGATCTCCGGGGCCTGCGAAATGCGTCTGTGTCAATGACCAATGTAAACGGCGTCAGTCGAACCTCGACAACCAGCTCGTTTGGCTTTTTTTCGTTTACTGAAGTCGTTACCGGGCAGACATACACATTCAGGGTAGCATCGAGACTCTTTCGCTTTGCTCCTCAGACGATGGCGATTAATGACGAGACAACATTGCCCGATTTTGTGGGACTCGAATAATATCGGACTCCGGTTCCATTGATGGCGGATTGGACATCATTTTGGCAAATTACTATTGGACGAGTGTTGGAAAGCCTGTTGTATGCAAAAAAAATCCCGAACCTTGATGTCCGGGATTTTTTGGCCAAGCCTTTTAAATAGTTGTTAATTCATTTTCCATCGTCAACAAGGATCTCGATCTTTACGTTGTAAAAGCCTGAATTGTCGTTGAGATTGCCTTCGTTAAGCCCGAGGAATAGGGCACCGTCGCGGGTGGCGGTGAATTCGCGTTCGGCACCCACGTAGATAAAATCGTTATTGTCGTCGCCGATGACGGCGATCAACGCACCGGTCGCGACGTTTTTCAGCAGCTTTTGGTCGTCATTTATCGAGGATTCGCCCGATGGCGTCGAGGTCTCGCCCTTGCCCAACGACACTTTGCCGGCGCCAGTGATCCGTATCCGCTGGCCCTTTTTTACCACCCAACCAGTGTTGGTCCAGCCGTTGGATGTGTTGTCGGCGAGAACCTTGACTTCCCACTGGACGGGCTTCATTTTCATGCCGGACCCAGAGGGGTTAAGCGACGGTGGGGTTGCTTTTCCTGAATTGTCGGATTTAATTACCCTGGGCGGAGCGATCTTTACCGGCTCTTCGTACGACGCCGTTCGGTTTGTAACCGCATTTTGCTGAGGACCGGCGGGTGAGTCAAATGAGATTGACGCGATCTCGGACGCAAGGAACGACAACTGCCGCCGCCTCGACCCTTCGCCAATCGCCAGCACGAACGTGCCGCTGTCGAAGCTCATTATCTTTCCTTTAATAATGCTGCCATCTTTTAATCTGATCGTGTCGGCAAATGCGAAAGCCGAGAGCAAGGCGATCAAAACCAGTGTGATTACAAAGCGGAATTTAATGGATCTATCAGGCATAACTCCTCCAAATTGGCAAAAGCGGTTTCAATATTTCGTGTAAAATGTGCAAACTGGTCGCATATTCGACCGGAAGTGAAGATGATTTGTTGACGTCTTGAGTTGCAAAATATGTGCAAAGTGCAAATTCAACAGCGATGATACACAATTTTGTTAAAGTTGTAAATTAATTTTTACTACGTAGAGTGTTGAAAGCAAATGTGTTGACCGGCCAACGATTGACCTCGTGATTGACCCGGTCGCAATAGGTGGGTGATAAACCCCAAATTAAGACTTGGCTGGATGTGATTAGTTGCGAGCTATTGCGGCAAAGCGGGGAATAGTAGGATATAAGAATGATAGAACTTGATACTTCAATTTGCAGTTACTTTGGGACCTCGTCGTCCCGCGAGTGGTTGGAGACAAACGGCATCGGCGGATACGCATCGTCCAGCATTTCCGGTGCGAACACGCGACGCTATCATGGTTTATTGGTCGCGGCGACGAGGCCTCCGCTGGGACGGATGGTTTTGCTTTCGAAATTTGAAGAGACGTTAATAATTGACGGTGAGCATTTTGAGATCTCGTGCAATCAATACCCAGGCGTCGTTCAGCCGGAGGGCTACAAATACATGACGCGTTTTCGGCTCGACCCCTTTCCGATATGGACATTCGAGGCCGGAGGCATCGAGATCGAAAAAAAACTCTTTATGGTCCATGGTGAAAATACCACGGTCGCTTCCTGGTCTGTGATAAATGGTAAAAAAGGTGATTTGAGGCAGATCGAACTCGAGATCAGACCGCTGCTGGCCTTTCGCGATCATCATCATTTGCGGCGCGAGGATGCAGCGTTCGACGGTAATTATCAGGTCGAGGAAAATAGTATCTCAATGATTCCTTACGCCGATATGCCGGCCCTCTATCTCGCACATAATGCGAATACGATCGAACGGCAGGGCTATTGGTATCGCGATTTTGAGTACGCGATCGAGATTGAGCGAGGCTTTGATTTTTCTGAGGATCTATTTCAGCCATTTAGTCTTGGATTTAACCTATCATCGCCCGCATCAGTAGTCGCATCAACCGCTAAGCAGCAGATCTTGGATGAAAAAACTTTTGAGGCAATGGAAATTGGCCGCCGTGAAACCTTAGTCAAAACTGCGGGCGTCCGCGACGGTGATACCGCTCAACTTGTCCTCGCGGCTGACCAATTTGTAGTTACTCGCGGCAGCGGAAAGACCGTGATCGCGGGTTATCACTGGTTTTCTGACTGGGGACGGGACACGATGATCGCATTGAATGGCCTCACGCTTGCGACAAACCGGCCGGAGATCGCGAAGAGCATATTGACCGAGTTTTCGAAGCACATTTCCGAAGGAATGCTGCCCAACAGATTTCCCGACGCCGGCGAGGTCCCTGAATATAACACCGTTGACGCAACGCTCTGGTTTTTCGAAGCGATTCGCGCGTATGCCGAAAAAACGGGCGATTACAGTCTGATCCGCGTTGAATTTTACGAAAAGCTCGCCGATATCATCGATTGGCATATTCGCGGCACACGTTACCAAATCCACGTCGACACGGACGGCCTGTTGTACGCGGGTGAGCCAGGCGTTCAATTGACCTGGATGGACGCAAAGATCGGCGATTGGGTGGTTACTCCGCGAACCGGCAAACCCGTTGAGATACAAGCTCTTTGGTACAATTCCCTCTGCGTTATGGCCAATTTTGCCAAACGATTCGGTGACACGGAGCGGCGAGAGACTTACATGGCGATGGCCTTGTTGGCCAAGACGAGTTTTAATGGGCAGTTTTGGAATGACGCGGATGATTGCCTGTTTGACGTCATAAATGGCGACGAAAAAGATGCTTCCATCCGTCCAAACCAGATCTTTGCCGTCAGCTTGTCGCACACAATGCTCGACACTGAAAAGGCTCGTAAAGTTGTGGAAAAGGTCGAGGCCGAGCTTCTCACCCCCGTTGGCTTGCGGTCTTTATCACCGAAAGATCCGCGTTTTGCGCCCATTTACATCGGATCGCCCTTCGATCGGGACTCTTCCTATCATCAAGGAACCGTTTGGGCCTGGCTGATCGGGGCGTTTGTCGATGCCTATAGGAAAGTGTATTCGAGCGATGCGGCGGCGAAAAAGCGCGCACGCGATTTCACTTTAGGCTTGACGGATCACTTAACTGAAGCGATGGTCGGCCAAGTTGCGGAGATCTTCGACGCCGATTACCCACATTTTCCGCGCGGCTGCGCGGCCCAGGCATGGAGCGTCGCCGAGCTTTTACGCGTAAAAGCGTCTGATCCTGATTAATTGCAGCTTTCGACGGATCTAATGCAAGAAATATTAAATGCGATAAATTTTCAACTTTTGACCTCTAAAACCAAGTTTTCTTGCGTTTAGAGGTGAAGGGCAAAATTTACTTGCCGTCACGCGTATCGGATAAGCCAGCACCCAATTTAAAGGAAATGGCTGTGTGTAGGTATTGTTAACATTGATCTAGCCCCGAAAGATAAAATTAAATTCAATCCAACACAAGGGTGTTGAAAAAAAATAGCATGAAAAACAAATTGCGAATGATGATAATGTTTGCCGCAATCGGCATGGTTTTAGGCTGTGTGGCGACGAGTTTCGCGCAAGACGAAAATGCGGTCAAAAATCCGATCGACGTAGCGCAAGTCCAATGTTTGAAAAAAACTCACGCTACCATGCCACGGGCGAAATGTTACAGCGTGGCGTCCCAGGCATGGCAAAATAAGGTCGAAGTCACATATGCGGTTTTGCTGAAAAAATTATCGCCGGAATTAAAAAAGACACTCGAAGCCGGGCAAACTGCGTGGCATAAGTATCAGGAAGAAGAAGAAAACTTGATTGCCAACTTATATCCGGGCAGAGGAACGGGCTACATTTCGGTCAGAATTATTGAGATTATGAAAGCCTACAAAGACCGAGCTTTAGCGCTGCAAAGCCATCTGCAAACAGTGAAAGATTCACAGGCTGTAAATTAGTTTGAACTATGGACAGGCAATAAAACCAGCACCCTGAAATAAGCGAACTTAAAGACATTATTTTAGCTACCAAAACGCACGCTGAAGAAAATGAATCTATGCGAACAACAATCAACAATGAAGCTGCGGAGTTAGGATGCAAAATACCAATGCTATAGACATAAAGTCGATAAAAAAAGGAGCGGCGTCGAAATGGACGATAATTTGAAAAACAGATTCGGGATGATAGTGATTCTTACCGCGCTAGGTATGGTTTTTATCAGCGCAGCGGGTTTCGCTCAGGAAAAGAAAAATCCGTTGACAGAAGCTCTCTTTAACCGCGCCGAAAAGAATATGGTCGAAGGCAATTTCGACGCGGCGATTGCCGATTACAGTAAAATTATTGTGCTCCAGCCAACGGCTGTAGATGCTTACTATGGGCGGGGCAAGGCTTATTTCAGAAAAGGCGATTACCAGAAATCAATTGACGACCATACTAAAGAACTCGAATTGAAGCCTAATCGTTCTGTGGGGCGGCTTGAACGCGGCAACGCGCTTTTCAAATTGAATAAAGTTGATGAGGCCCTGAAGGATTATAATCGGACGATTGAGTTTTCGTTATTGCATGCGGGATTTTACGCACGTGGTGTCGCGTTTGAGGCAAAAAGAGATTATCCCGCTGCGATTGGCGATCTGCGATATTACATAGAGAAAGTTCCCGACGACCGGAAAGTGCGCTTGCTTTTGACAAAATTAGGCGTAAATCCACGTGAATTGCCTGCGCCTTTGATTTCCGAAAATATTCCTCGTCCGACTAAACAGGCTTTGACGGCGGTTTTTGAGAATATCGAACAAGCTTATTACGACGACGCTATTGGCGGATTGACGAAAACTATCAAGAATAATCCAAAATTTGGCCCCGCTTATTTTTATCGCGGTTACATTCTCGAAATTCAGGCATGGGAGCGGAATGCGGAAAAAATTAACGCTGATTATACAAAAGCCATTGAGCTTGATTCGACATTTGTCGAGGCATACCTTAGTCGAGCGCGGTTCGCTTTTTTCCACCATCAAGAGGTCAATTCTCGAACCGATATTGCCCGCGCCATAGCCCTTAATCCAAAATCCGCACGGGCAGTTTATTACCGCAGCATATTTACTTATGGACAGGACAATAGGACGAAAGAGTTGAGTGATTTAAATTTGGCTCTAAAACTGAATCCGAATTTCGCCGAAGCCTATTTCACTCGCGGTCTGTTTTTTGAGCTTATAAAAAAGCAATACGACAAAGCTATTTCCGATTATTCGGCAATTCTCAAAATAAACCCCAACGATATTCTTGCTTACTACCAACGGGCGAAAGTTTATTGCGAAGCAAATAAAAAAGAACTGGCGGCGGCGGATGAAAGAAAGGTCGTTGAATTAGGCGGCAATATTGACTCGCCCTGCACGAAAAATTAACGGAAGACCGGAAGTATGAAAAATAAATTAAGAATAATAATAATGCTTGCCGCGTTCGGCATGGTTTTAGGCTGTGCGGGAACAAGTTTAGCGCAAAAGGTAAAAGAGCGCTTGGATCGTGCAAGTGTTGCAATTGGCAAAGGCGATTTTGACGGAGCAGAGACTGACATCAATGAAGTTTTAAAAAAGGAGGCGAATAATGCGTTTGCCTTAAATATGCGTGCGTTGATTAATTCAAACCGAAAAAACTACGATCAAGCAATTGTCGATGTAACAAAAGCGATCGAATTGTACCCAAACATTTCACCCTTTTATTTTAGTCGGGCTGGAATTTATATTAAACTTCAAAAATGGAACGCAGCCATTAGTGATCTCGATAATGCCATCAAATACGGCTTCAACGCGAGCGATTGCTATATGAATCGTGGATTTATCAATGAACAATTGAATAATCCGCAAGCGGCAATTGCCGATTACCGCAGGACTTTGGAACTAAGCCTGCCTAGTGATTACGCCAAAAATGATTTGGCCAAAAAAGCTCTTGATAGATTGCTCTCCAAACAATCTAAAGATGCCCAAGCCGTCCTCACGCCCGAAGCGGCCAAGACGAAACAATCGCTCGACCTCGCCAACGATTTGATCAATAAAGGTGATTTGAACGCGGCATCAAAGATCTTGTCCGATATTTTCAAAACCGAACCAAGAAATGCGACTGTTTTTTATCTGGACGGATTGATCCAATATAAACAGGGCAAATTCCCGCTGGCTTATATAGACGCATCGGCGGCAATAAAACTCGACCCAAACGTGGCGGAATACTATTATCTTCGCGGAATCTCAACCCTCTGTGATCCTGAGATTTGGAACATAGGGGAAAAACGACTCGCGGGTAAGGATTTTGATATGGCGATCAAACTCAACTCGAATTATGCTGATGCTTTCCGCGAAAGATCGGCAGTCGATTTTTTTTGGGATGGCGGAGATCAAGGTTACGGTAACCAGGTTTATATCAGAAATATACGACGCTCTATCGATCTGAACCCCAAAGACGGGGAGGCTTACTTTGGGAATTATATACTTGACAAACCCACATCCTTTTGTTAGTATCTTCAATAGAGGATACAACAATGAGCCAAACAATCAATCTTACTGACATCGCCAAACACTTTTCGAGCGAAGATTCTGCACGTGATTTGTTAGAAAGACTTCGGTGGAAAGACGGACCGGTATGTCCGCATTGTGACACTATCGGCGCATACAAGATCGAAGCAAAGAGTGCGTCTAAATCCGGCGCTCGTAAAGGTCTTTGGAAGTGTGCAACTTGTCGCAAACAGTTTACGGTTACAGTCGGGACAATATTTGAAGGTTCTCGCATACCGCTCAATAAATGGCTGTTGGCTATTCATCTGATTTGCTCCTCGAAAAAAGGCATGTCGGCTCACCAGTTGCACCGTATGCTTGGTATTACTTATAAATCGGCTTGGTTTTTAGCTCATCGCATACGCTACGCCATGACGCAAGATTCCCTATTCAGCAAGTTAAGCGGAACAGTGGAAGTTGACGAAACTTATGTTGGCGGCAAAGCCAAGAACATGCACAGAATCGACCGTGAGAGACGTATACAAGGGCGTGGAGCGGTCGATAAGGCTCCGGTCGTAACCTTAGTCGAACGCGGTGGGCGTGTTAAGTCGCATCACGTAGAAGCCGTGTCCGGCAAGAATCTCAAACGTGCAATGCAAGAATGTATCGAACCGACCGCGATAATAATGACGGATGAATCGCCGTCCTATTTCGGTTTGAATGAGTTATTCGCAGACCATCAGGCCGTTAACCATCATAAAGGCGAATACACGAGAGGATTGGCGCATATCAATACGGCGGAATCGTTTCACGCTTTAATTAAACGCGGGATAATGGGAACATTTCACCACGTCTCGAAAACTCATTTACATCGATACCTTGCGGAGTTTGATTTTCGTTGGAATGCAAGGTATATTTCGGACGGCGAGAGAACGCTCGAAGCTATTAAAGGGTTTGAGGGTAAGCGTTTAATGTACCGGGACTCATCCGGCAACTAAAGGACAAAAAGAAAAAGCCATGATTGGTTCATCATTTGGCTTTCTTTACAATTTTACTATTTCATCTGCCACTGCAAACCGTGCTACCAACACCCCGCAAGGCCGACGTAATACCACTGTATCACGGAGGCCGGTAACATGAAAAAGAATCGGATTACAATTCAATTTGTTGGTTCCGCATTTGACCAAAAAGATGTGCGCCTGGAAGATTTTATTGACCAATTAAGTCGAATAAAAAAGGCACTCAATGAAGCTGAAATGTCCCTGTCTGGACTAGAAACAGCCACTATAGATTATAAAATTGTGGGCCTTCGCCACCATAGTCCGTCCACCGTCGTATTGGAACCAATTCAATTAAACGGTAGGCCACCGGTAGTTGAACTACCAGAGGTTCCCATTTATTTTGCCGCTGAACTCCAATCCATCAAACGCGATGCAAAATTGCTCCGCGCCCCCGACCTTTCCAGACTCGAAGCATACATGGGAATTGGAATGAGGTCGATCAGACGACGAAACAGCGTGATTGATGGGGTGAAGATCAGCGTTCAAGGAAAAACGGTTACAATTGATCAGAAGTTCAAAGAAAATCTGAGCGTAATAGTAGGGCCAGATGAAGTTTCTGAGGGAAGCATTTCTGGAATGCTAGAGGCTTTGAACATTCATAATACCAATCGCTTTACACTTTATCCTTCTATTGGCCCCGGCAGTGTCAAAGGCACGTTTCCGGCTCATTTGCGGCCTCAGATTAAGCAGGGATTGGAATGTTTTGTCACCATCAGCGGTTCGCTTAAATTCAAGGCATGGTCTGAATTGCCACATGCCATATTTGCGGAAGCGATTGATATTCACGAACCGGATAGCGACCTTCCTAAACTTGCCGAAATGCGCGGGGCATTTAGTGGCATAATTGGCGACAGTAATTCGGCCGAATTTGTTGACGGTCTGCGAATTAATGAAGGCTGGTAAGCGCAAAGTTTATTGGGATAGCACTTGTTGGTTAGCTTGGCTGAACGGCGAAGGGCTAGAGAAGTGGCCTATCGAAATCGTAGAAGGAATTCAGGATGTGGTAAATGAGGTAGAGGCCGGAGACACTATCTTGTTCACCTCAACTTTGACTCGAACGGAAGTACCCCTTGAAAGACTTGATGAATCGAAACGGAATCAATTTTCTCGACTATTACGACGGCGAAATGTTACTCAAATAGATCCGACCCCTAAAATCATGGATCGCGCCAGAAAAATATCTGCATATCATCTCAATAAAAACCCCAGCAGAACCGTTCACTTACCAGATGCGATTCATTTAGCTACCGCCATTATTTATGAAGCCGATGAATTTCAGACGATGGATGGATTGCAAAAAGGCGGAAGTAAACGACGAAAACTACTTGCACTGAGTGGAGATGTGGATGGCTATAACCTGAAAGTTGTCGCTCCGTATCGACGCAACGAACCCCCGTCCGAGTTAGTAACGGTTGAGGGGCCATTATTTCCTAAAGAAAATGGAAGTGAGGAAAAGAACGATGAACAACAAACCATTAACACTGTCACCGCTGAAATTCGAGGAAGCTCTGGAAATACTGTTGAAGGCGAAGCCAGAGCCGCATCCGCCGAAGCAAGCAAAATCAAAAAACCACAACCTCAAAGCGAAAAACCAAAAGCCACCTCGAAAGATGGCTAATGGAAAGGCGACTTCTTAACTGATTGGTGGATCAAGTGGGATTCAAACCCACACCCTCCGGTTTTCTCTTAGTCGCCTTTTAATGGAGACCGTAATGCTGCCGTTACACCATTGACCCAACATTTGAAATTCTAAACTATTATGGCGATTTGTCAACTAGGGTTTGCGAAGTATATAATCCCCCTTACTTTCTTAATGCAACTTTCAGGATTCAAAGGCAGGATTGGGAGGAAGCGGAAAGTTTATTGACGCAGGCGATAAATTTGGGCAATAAACGCAGCCAGGTTTATGAAAACCGCGGCTACGCTAATTTTAAATTAAAAAATCGTCCGCAGGCGATTGCCGATTATCAAATGGCGATCGCGGTCAACCCACATAACGCGACCGCAATAGTAAATCTCAATCGTTTAAATACAAATCAGGCAAATATTGATTTGATTCTGGACACACCACTTAGTGACCCGTGGGCATCAAAAATGCGAGAACTTGCGAAAAAACTGGACGGGGCTTTGTATACAGTGGATGACGTGGCAACGTCATTTGTGAAATTAGTGAATACGTCCGCAAATGGAGTTATTAACAAAGATACCGGCTGTAATTACATTAATCGAATAATAGGAAGTCTATATACCGCGAACAGTACTTCAGTAGAATTGTATAATCTGTCGCGGAGTGCCGATGATAAAAAGGCATATCTTGATCAATCTAATAATACTGCGTACGAAATAAAACAAGAAGAACAGATATCGAAATCGAGAGGCTGTTCATACTGAAATTAAAACGATTTGTCGGTAAAAATATTTTGAAATTAAAAATGAAGAACAAATTACAAATGATAATTATGCTTATGGCGTTGGGCATAGTTTTGGGCTGTACGGCAACTGGCTTCGGTCAATCGAACAAATCGAATTCTGAAAAATCAAACGATTTGGTCACACGTGCCCATACCGAATTCGACGGTCAAGATTACGACAACGCTATAAAAGACCTGACCAAAGCCATCAGCTTAAATCCGAATAACCACGAGGCTTATAATTTGAGGGCAATTTGTTGGTTGGCAAAGAGTGAATACGAAAAATCGATAGACGACAGTAATAAAGCGATTGAGATAATTCCAAATTTCGGTCCGGATTATCTTGGCCGCGGTAGTGTGTATCAGACCTTAAACCGAATCGAAAAAGCAATTGACGATTACCAACGAGCTATCGACTTTGACACCACCAATCAGTGGATCCGGAATTTTGCGGTGTCAAAGATCAATGAGATCAGCTACGACGTTCTGTTAAACATAATAATTTCTCGTGGCGATGAATTAAACAAGACAGTTGCAATCCGCAAAGAAAAAGGCATAAAACTGAACGATTTGACCAAAACGAACGCAGACGAAGCGGCAATTTGTCTTTCGTACAACGATGTAATGCCCGCACTTCTGCGCGAAAAAACGGCGCTGCACAGATTGATATTCGCCAAACTGTCGACCGACCCAAGGGTAACTGCAACTTTTGCAAGTCTTAAAATCGTGGAAGATGCGCTTGCGACAAATGAAAAAGTATTGGGCACCATAAAGATAAAGTACAAATGCGGACAATAAGCTACCTAAGGTTAAAAATGAAAGATAAATTACGAATGATAATGATAGTTGCCTCGTTCAGCATGATTTTTAGTTGTGTGGCGACGAGTTTTGCTCAAATGGCTGCTCCGGTAAAAGCCGTGAGCGACGATGCACTTTATAACCAAACAATTGAAAAAATCTCGAAAACAAATGATTTGTTTGCCGCAAAGAAAGTGAGTTTTGATAAAATCCGGCAGCAGCAGACGAATTCGGGTAAACCGGACAACAAGATCGTTTGCCAATCGCTTGCGGGATGGAACTTGATTTTTCAAGACAGGATCGGGAACAACACCGCGCTAATGGAGATGGGAAGACAAGGCAAGTTCAATGCTCACGTGCAGAAAATTGATGAGATGATCGCCTCAATAAAGTTGGATTTGCAGAAAAATCAGACGAATTTTGACCAAATCGCCGGTGTTTATCAATGTAAATTGTCTGGTACACGGAGCGACGGTTCATTTAATTTCAGTTGGAGGGGTGCGAAATTCGAAGACTTTCTTGAGCCTTCGGATGTTGTAGTCGCCGAAGACTTGATCGTTCAGGGCTATCTGGATGCGGCCATTAAGAGTTTGAACGAAATTATCAAGACTTATCCGAACAATTATGACGCTCTAACGCAGCGGGCGATTGCTGTTTATTTCAAAAATTATTTAGGAGTTTACGACCGAAAAAGATCGGATGCAGATCAAGCAAAGCTGGACTCTGCATTCGCAGCGGCTGGGGCAGATGCGGAAAACGCAATCAAACTTGATCCGCAAAATATCCTCGCATATTGGATTCTTGGAGAAATATTCGATAAGCAACCGTTACTGTCTGACCAGTCTGCGGCTAAGACGAAAATGGCACACGATCTTGCCAATAAGGCCGTCGATCAAAATCCAAAGAGGGGCCTGAACTATTATATTAGAGGACGGATCAGCTATGAATATGGCAATAAGGCGAATGGTGATTTTACAAAAGCCATTGAGCTTGATCCTAATTTGACCAATGCATATTTCGGTCGCGGAGTGAGCTATTCCGCCCGCAAACATTACTACGAGGCGTTGGCCGATTTTAACAAGGTAATTGAGAAGTCGCCTAAATCTATTACTGCCCATAAAGAACGCGGCACGGTTTATTACCATATAGGCGAAATTGCTAAATCAACTGCCGATCTGCGGCGAGCGGTTGAATTTGACCCGGCAAACCAAGATTTAAAGGCAATGCTCAAAAAATACAGCGAACCGGCTGATAGTGCCGAATTGATCGCCCGTTTTATGTATTTGAGTTCGGTGCTTGATGAATCAGTAGCTCTTGAAAACCAGCAAGCTGCGAAGTATGACCAGATCACCAAAACACAAACTGATAAAACAGTCATCTGCCAATCCATGACCGAGATGAATGCCGCATTGCAAAATGTCAAAATGAATCTAAGTAAAGTGCTTTTTATCAATCAGCACCCGGAAATCGCCGAATTCAAAGGTCCTATTTCTTTGTTTAAACCATTTGCCGACGGCACTGAAACAACGTTGACAAATATTAACGCGGAAGCCGCCAAACGAGGTTGCAAATTACCCGTTCAATAAATGGTCCGGCAAGATATTTTTTATAAAGCTAAGAGGTAAATAATGAACAGCCTGACAAGTTCCATCATATATTTTGTATTGCTGTGTGTTTTGCCCGTGATCGTCGCGGCCCAGGACGATAAGCCGGACATCCATCCGATAGAGTCTGCACAAGCCAAATGTCTAAAAACACATCACGGCACCATGCCGAGGGCGAAATGCTACAGCGATGCCGCCCTCGCGTGGGAAAAGGACGTCACGAAAACATACGACACACTTTTACAAACGGTGAAGGCCGATGACAAGACTTCGCTCGAAGCTTCGCAAACGGCCTGGGAAAAATACCGCGACGCCGAATTCGGGTTCATCGCCCATATATATGGCTTCAAAAAAGGCACCGGCTATATCTCCGTCCGCATCATCAAACGAATGTCCATCGTCCGTTCCCGTGCATT
>JAYUDV010000146.1:0-5125 GCA_043739565.1 Chloracidobacterium sp. | reverse complement strand
TGGCGGAAGCAAACCATGGCGCCGAGAGCGGATTTACGCGATTTTATAACGAGTATTTTAATATTCCGGGCTTTGAGGCGTGGAAATTTTTGAATCTGGCCATTTTTATCGGCCTTATGGTTTACTTCACGAAAAGGCCTCTCAGCGCAGCGTTCAAAGCAAAGCGTGACGCGATCATGTCTGAGTTGATCCGGGCTGCGGCGGAAAAAAAGGCCGCTCTTGATAAATTGACCGTTGCCGAAGGAAAACTCGCGCAGCTCGAAAGCGAAAAAAACGACATATTGCAAAAAGCCAAAGACGAGGCCGCGTTCGAGAAACAGCGGCTTGCCGACCAGACAGTGATCGAGGGTGACCGGCTCCGGCACCAATCCGAGGCAGAGCTTACACGTATCTCGAACCAATCACGCTCCGAGCTTCGCCGTTTTTCGGCCGAAAAGAGCATTCGACTTGCGGAAGAAAAACTCCGGGCACAGATCGACGGCAATGTGGATGCAATGCTCGTCAAGGCTGGTATCCACGAGATTGGAGGGCTGAACTAATATGAGCAGAGAAACGATCGCCCGCCGATATTCCACCGCACTCGCCGATGTTGTTCTGGAAACAGGCGAGACGGAGACAGTTAAAGCCGAACTCTCGGATTTGACCGAATTGTTTAGAAGCAGCACCGACCTGCAAACTGTTTTCACGAATCCCGCGATCACACATGTCAATAAAGAAAGAGTGCTCGACGATCTGATCGCCAAGCTCAAACCGTTGAAAACGACGGCGAATTTTCTTCGCGTTTTGCTTCAAAACGGCCGTTTGACCGAGATCGGTGAGATCGATGATCGATTCGATGCGGTTTTGCAGGAACGCAGCGGTGTAGTCTCGGCTGAGATCACGTCCGCCCGCGAATTGCCGGCAAATGAACGGACGGAATTTCAGACAAATCTTGAAAGACTGACCGGCAAAAAGGTCAATATAAATTACGCAGTTAATAAAGATATTATCGGCGGCGTCGTCACGCGCATCGGCTCGACCGTTTACGACGGCTCCGTAAAGACGAAATTAGAGAACCTTAGAGAAGAATTGGTAAATGGATAGTGGTGAATGGTGAATACAGGAAATAAACCACTCACCGCTCACCATTAATTAAGAAAATGGAAGCAATTAAAGCTAACGAAATAAACGAAATTATTCGTGCACAGATCGAGAATTTTGACGCGAGAATGACGGTCGCCGAGGTCGGTACTGTCATCAAGGTCGGCGACGGTATCGCCGAGATCTATGGCCTCGAAAAGGTAATGGCCGGCGAGCTTTTGGAATTTCCGCACGGCGTTCGCGGCCTCGCGCTCAACCTTGAGGAAGACAAGGTCGGATGTGTGCTGTTCGGTGATTTTCAAACGATTAAAGAGGGCGACGAAGCCAAGCGAACCAAGCGAATCATGAGTGTGCCTGTGGGCGACGCCCTGATCGGCCGCGTGGTTGACGCTCTCGGCAACGCGATAGATGGCAAGGGCGAGATCGTGACGGATACGTTCCTGCCTGTCGAGCAGATCGCTCCCGGTATTATTGATCGCCAGCCGGTTAAAGAACCGCTTCAAACAGGATTGAAGGCCATCGATGCGATGGTCCCGATCGGTCGCGGACAGCGTGAGTTGATAATCGGCGACCGCCAGACGGGTAAAACCGCCGTCGCCATCGATGCGATCATCAACCAAAAAGGCAAGGACGTTATTTGCATCTACGTTGCGATCGGCCAAAAGGCGTCAACCGTTGCACAGGTTCGCCAAAAACTTGAAGAATTTGGAGCGATGGACTACACGATCATTGTCAACGCCTCGGCGTCCGATCCGGCGGCGATGCAGTTTTTGGCTCCGTATTCGGGATGCGCGATGGGCGAATATTTTCGCGACAACGGCCGTCACGCTCTGACGATCTACGACGATCTTTCAAAACAGGCGGCTGCGTACCGCGAAATTTCTTTGCTTTTGAGACGTCCGCCGGGCCGCGAAGCTTACCCGGGCGACGTTTTTTATCTTCACTCACGCCTGCTCGAACGTGCGGCAAAGATGTCCGATGCACGCGGCGGCGGATCATTGACCTCGCTGCCTATTATCGAAACCCAGGCCGGCGATATCTCAGCTTACATTCCGACCAATGTTATATCGATCACGGACGGCCAGATATTTTTGGAAAGCGATCTGTTTAACTCCGGTGTTCGTCCTGCAATTAACGTCGGAAACTCGGTCTCGCGTGTCGGCGGCGCGGCACAGATAAAGGCGATGAAGCAGGTCGCCGGTACATTGCGTATCGATCTGGCACAGTATCGCGAGCTTGCCGCGTTTGCCCAGTTTGGTTCGGATCTCGACAAATCGACACAGTCGCAGCTCGAACGCGGCAAACGCCTGACCGAGATTCTCAAACAGCCGCAGTATCGCCCGATGGATGTACTCGAACAGGTGCTGATTATCTGGACGGTGACAAACGGCCTCGCGGATGACATCGAGGTTGAGGATCTGAAGCGGTTTGAGCAAGAATTAACGGTATTTGCTAAAGAAGCTCATCCGGGCGTGCTAAATACGCTTCGCGACAAGAAATCCATCGACGACGATCTCAAGGCATCGATGAAGGAAGCGGTTGAGGATTTTAAGGCTACGCGTTGGGAAACGGGGGGAGCCGCTGTCGCTTAAATAATTGTGAATGATGAGCTGTGAGTGATGAGTTTTCAGAAATTCACCGTTCATAGGTCATCATTCAACACTCATTTTTATGGCTAGTTTGTTAGACATGCGCCGGCGAATTAAGTCGGTCAAAAACACACAGCAGATCACTAAGGCGATGAAGATGGTCGCCGCGGCTAAGCTAAAACGCTCCCATGACCGCGTGACAGCGTCGCGCCCGTTTGCCGGCAAGATGTCCGAAGTGCTTGGTGGTTTGGGCGCAAAGGTCGCGGGTGAGATCTCGCACCCGCTACTCGACGAGCGCGGCGATCAAAAGTACCTTATCGTGCTAATCAGCGGTGATAAAGGGCTCGCCGGTGCGTTTAATGCAAATGTGATCAAAGCGGCACAGGTATTTTTAAAGGAAAATGACGGTAAGGTTGACTCAATGATCGCTGTCGGCCGAAAGGGACGCGATTTTTTCAAACGCCGCCAGGTCGAAATGCGTGACGAGTACATCGGGCTTATGGGCGGACAGGTCAATTATGCCGACGCTGCCGGTATAGCCCGCGATCTGATCAAAACCTTTACCGAGGACACGTCGATCGATAAGGTCTTCGTCGTATTCACGGAATTCATGACCGTTCTGTCGCAAAAGCCCGTGATCGAGCAGCTTTTGCCTGTCCAGCGGACCGCCGCGGAAAGTGAGGGTGGAACGACCGCTGCTTTTCAGGCCGAGTACATTTACGAGCAGCCGGCATCGGAGATTTTCGGCAAACTACTTCCCAAACAGATCGAAACGCAAATCTACAAAGGGATGATCGAGTCGATCGCATCTTTTTTTGGCTCGCAAATGACCGCGATGGATTCGGCGTCGAAAAATGCCGGTGAATTGATCGACACGCTTACGCTAAACATGAACCGAATTCGCCAGGCGGCGATCACCAAAGAGATCATCGAAGTCGTCAGCGGAGCGGCCGCCGCGTAAAAAGTCAAAGCCTTTCAAATTGAGCTGCCATGTAGGAAATCGATTTCCGCAGGCAGCTTATTTTTTTACTCTCGTTCGCCGGTTGTTTCAAAATTAATTGCGGTGTAGAATACCCTCGACCTTTTCATCACGGCAAACGCATTTAAATTGTCGGGCGAATCTTTACCTTTACAATCAAAATTTGGAGGATATTATGGCGATATTGAGCATTTTGGGGATTTTGCTGTTTTTTGTTGGCTGGGTTTGGTTAATGGTGGTGGCTTATAAAAGCGCCGGGGCGTTGTGGGCTGTTTTGATCTTCTTTTTCTCGCTGCTTGCGGGACTAATCTTCTGCATCATGAAAAAAGAGGGCTGGATGCAATGGGGACTTATGCTTGTCGGTTGGCTGCTGATCATATTTGGCGGCGGAATGGCGGCAATGAGTTCGTTGGGCAAATAGTCTTAGACTTAGTAAGTGTTGGGAAATAATCAAGCAAATTGGCGCGGGCGTTTTATACGCTACGCGCCACTTGTTTTTTGGAGCGGCGTTATCTTTTTTCTTTCGAGCGATTATGGTTCGATGTCGGAAACCTCGCGTTTCATACGCCCGGTCCTAAAATTCTTTTTTCCGACGGCCTCCGAGCAAAATCTTCAGTTTATTCACGGCTACATTCGCAAAACCGCCCATTTTACGGAATATGCTCTTTTGGCGTTTCTCGCGTTGCGAGCGTTTTCAACATCGTCCGTTGATCGCGTTCGTAAGCTTAAATATATCTTGCCGCTGATTCTTGTCGCCGCAATCGCGTCGGCGGACGAATTTAACCAGAGTTTTGAGGCGTCGCGCACGGGTTCTGTATGGGACGTCCTGCTCGATATTTCAGGTGGAGCTGCAATGATCTTATTTCTGTGGGTATTAAATCTGAAACGAAATAATGTTTCGCTGGATTTGCAGAGGCCCGCAGGTAAGTAATGGCTTTTTGCCGTCCACAATATCCGCCCCCGTTCACACGCGGGCTTCTGCGTTACGAGGCACTCCGGCACACACCAATACTTCCAATTCTCGCAACTTTATGTCATATTTTATCGTTAAGAGTTGCGATAAGGAGATTTGAAAAATGAGTATTATTGACAAGATAAAAGACGCCGCGATGCACCAGTTTATCGAGGTGATCGAGTGGCTCGACGCTACGCAGGACACGATGCTTTATCGTTTTCCGGTCGAGGGACAGGAGATCAAGAACGGGGCTCAATTGATCGTTCGCGAATCGCAGTCGGCGGTTTTCGTCTCCGAAGGACAGGTCGCCGACGTATTCACGCCTGGTAAATATACGATCGACGGCGACAACACGCCGATTCTATCGAAGCTCGGCGCGTGGAAATTTGGCTTCAATTCTCCGTTCAAATCCGAAGTCTATTTCGTAAATACCAAACAATTTACTGATATGAAATGGGGCACATCGAATCCGATCATGCTTCGCGACGCCGATTTTGGCATAGTCCGGCTGCGTGCTTTTGG
>JAYUDV010000145.1:0-12539 GCA_043739565.1 Chloracidobacterium sp. | reverse complement strand
CATCGAGGTCGGTGCCGACGATGCGGATCTCGTTTTCACCGATCGATTCGATCAGGATGTTTGACAGCACGGGTATCGTCGTCTTGCGCTCGACAACGCCCTGGATAAATCCCAATTCTTCCTTGAGAACACTTTGCTTGATCTTGAATTCCATTTGTTTATAGCTCCTGTCTTTAATTCCCGACACGTTTCACGGGTAATATTTTATTTCAATTATTATACAACGTTTCGTTTGCTTATTTCCAATGTTTTTCTCAGTCGCAAAATTTAACGCCTCGATCCACGCCCACTTTTTCTACAACTAATAAAATCAAATATCTATTAAGAACTAGTAGTACTAATAGAGCCTGTTGATATGTGTAAAAGCGGCCTAAACTCTTATAACTATTGCGCTTTTCCTTCCACAACGGCCTGTGGAAAACCTGTGGAAAACCTGCACACCCTGCGGATAACCTAAAAACCATCTAGTTATCCACCGCCGTCCACAGCCTCTTTCGGCCCGCCATTGCGGAAAAGTGGAAAACTTTACTTCAAACATCTAAAAACAAATAACTTACGACGACGATAACTTTCATTTATATGTGGAAAAGATTTCCTTTATTTCGGCGTCTAAAAAGTTTTAATTAGTTGCAAATACTATCTATTAGCTCTTCCATGTCCCTGTGGAAATTGCGGTCGTCCCGGCGAAGCGTTTCGATCTTGTCAACCGAGTGCATAACGGTCGTGTGATGCTTGCCGGCGAACTCGCGGCCGATCTCCGGGAAGCTGTGCCGGGTCAATTGTTTACACAGGTACATTGCCACTTGCCGCGGCATTGCGATGGCCCGCGAATTACTCTTTGCCTTCATTTCCTCGACCGTCAGGTTATAATGTGCGGCGACGGCGCGGGCGATGCGATCCATCGTTAGTCCGGAGGGACGGCCGCTGTCGAGGATGTTTTTCATCGATTCCTGTGCCAGCGCCTTTGAGATCGGAACCCCGCGCATCGACGAGATCGCGACGAGGCGTACAAGTGATCCCTCAAGCTCGCGGACGTTGGTCTTGACCTTGCCGGCCATATAAATTGCGATGTCGTCATCGAGATGAATGCCGTCCATATCGGCTTTGCGTTTGAGGATCGCGACCTTCGTCTCAAGATCGGGTGGTTCGAGATCGGCGATCAGTCCCCACTCGAAACGCGAATGCAGCCGCTCCTCTAGTGTCGGTATCTCGCGCGGCGGGCAATCGCTCGATACGACGATCTGCTTTTGGCCGTTGTGCAGCGTGTTGAATGTATGAAAAAACTCTTCCTGCGTACGCTCCTTGCCGGCCATGAACTGGATATCGTCCATCAAAAGCACGTCTATCGAACGGTATTTGTCGCGAAACGCCGGCGTCTTATTAAAACGAATGGCGTTGATCAGCTCGTTCATAAACCGCTCGGACGTGATGTACGCGACACGCATGTGCGGGCTGCGTTCCTTAATCGTGTGGCCGATGGCGTGCATCAGATGCGTTTTGCCGAGGCCGACGCCGCCGTAGATAAAGAGCGGGTTGTAGGTCGTCCCGGGCGTCTCGGCTGTCGCCTTGGCGGCGGCGTGTGCAAACTGGTTACACGAGCCGACCACGAATTTATCAAACGTGTATTTTGGATTCAAGCTATCTTCCGCCGGCTCGATGTCGATAAAATGCGCCCGATTGCTGCTCGCCGGGGCGGATGCGGGGCCATTCTTTGGCGAAAAATAGAGTTCGGTTTCGGCGGGTTCCGCAAATATTTGTTCTCGCGGCTGATCGGGATCAACCTGCCACTCGATCCGGTAATTGGACAGGCCCACCTCGGTCAAGGTCTGCTCGATCAACTCCGCATAGTAAAGACAGACCCAATCTTTTGTCACCTGTCCCGCTCTTACGTTGAGAATGCGACCGGCCTCGTCGATATTTTCAAACTTGATCGGACGAAACCAGGTGTTAAATACGTCCGTATTCAGGCGGGACTTAACGTGTTTGAGGGCGTTGTCCCAAGGGGTTGTTTTTTGCGAAATTTGATTCAAAATAGTCGTTAATGGCCGTGCTTAAGGCGGGGACCCTTACGCGCTTACCCGTACTGGATTTTCCGTTTCGAAGATTTGATCCGTGCTGACGGTTGGTCTGGCCGCAAGTCATTTGGTTTTGGTGCTTTCCGGCCGGTAAAAATTCGGCGGACGGCAAGTTATTGACAGCCTTTTCCACAACGGAAAGCCGTAAACGCATAAAACCTAATGTAACGCTTGAAGCCCTTTAATATCAACAAGTTACAGGAATCTATATCTTGGAAACGGGTAACAGACTAACACGAAAGAATGGTCGGTGCAAACAGAAATCCACAGGTTTTTTTGCGGCCGTTTAACATGAATTTAACTTCCTTTTCTGACAACAGTTCGCTCCGATTTTTGAATGTGTTAGACTAAGAAAAATCACCAATTCTAACCAAAAAACGCGCCAAAAAGGGGCAAAAAATTCAGTTTTTTTTTCAAAATAATAATAAAAATTTCGACAGCCTTGCGGATGCCATCAAAGCGACGTGCGAAGGCCTCGTCTATATCAGCGAAACCGACGCTCCGGTGCTCCCGTTTTGCGGCACGGCGGTGGCCGAGGTGACGAGGGAGACCATCTTACAGCAAATTGGGTTCGATGCCGAAACCCAGATCGAAGAAACTCGGTTCGAGGCGTTTTTTGAGCGGCTGACTACGTTCAAAGATTGGTTTGGCGAACCGGAAAAGGCGAGAGCGGCGAAATTCCTCGAACTTCAAAAACTGCTTGAGGAATTTACACGCGAACGAAAAGTATTTAGGATCGGAAAGATTCGGCTGGATATCTTTGCCGTGGGAATCGACAAGGACGGATGCTTGATGGGAGTAACCACTAAGGCCGTTGAAACTTAAAACTTATCGTTTTTGCGAAATGCGGCTCGCCCCGCTCGTCTTTTTAACGACATCAACGGGTGTCCCGGTATAAACGATTTGGCTTGCGCCCGATGCGTCCGCACTAAGATTTCCGGTTACGTTTACATTCACCTTGCTGGCCCCGCTGGCGTCGATTGTGGCGTTGTCACTCCTCAAATTTTCGGCGTCAACCTTTGTCGCACCGCTGACGTCAACCGTGAGTTTCGAGGTTTCGCCGCTAATCGAAATCTTGGACGCTCCGCTTGAATCGACGGACAGATTACTATTCTTTAGATCGCTGACCGTGACATTAGCCGCTCCGGAAACTTCGAGACCGTCGATGTCAGGCGCCGAAATGCGGATGCGGATCGGGGTGGTGGGCGAAAGTCGGCTCTCGGATTCGATTCGAAGCGTGTTGCCGTCGACCTCCGTTTTTATAAGCGGCAGGAGATTGTCGTCGGCATCAACCTCGACACTAAATTCTTTCTGCGCCATGATCTCGACGTGATAAACTCCTCCAACATCAATCGCCTTAAACCCCGACACATCGCGTTTTTCGGTGGTGGCATTACCAGAGCCGCGGACGCCTCGGAAATCCATCGAAAAATTGATGAACTTGCCGGTAGCGCGGCCGAACGACAACATATTAGACACGACAAGGCCGATCACTAATGCGGCCGCAAAGATGATGATTCCTGCCTTTTTCATAAAAACCCTCCAACGGAAACTCTCGTAACTGTAGAAACGCAAACGATAGCGCGGAGCGAAAAGTTCGGAAAAGTTCTCTAGGTTTCTTAATTTCGAAAAGGCGGGGCCTTTCTCTGCATCCGCAGACGCAGAGCAAATAAAAAAAGACGGGCCCCTACGGCCCGCCTAACCATCCGAAGATGAGACCTGCGTCACTTCGCCTTAGGCGTTGCGATTGGGGCAGCGTCCTTTTTCATATTCGCGTTCCCCAGCTTTTTAACCTCGGAGGTAGCGCCCGGTTTGACGGGCGATGCCACGGGTGAGGCAACCGGTGACGCGACAGGCGAGGCGAGCGGGCTCGCGGTTGCTACCGGTGCGGGAGTCGCGGACGGCTTGTTCGGGACATTGGTTTTCGGGTCACAAGCACCCAACACAGCGACGCTTGCCGCCAAAATTGTCGATAATATTATTGATCTTCTCATTGTTTTTTCCTTTTATGCGCCCGCCATCATGGCCGGATCGCTGAAAACACACGGACTCGGGCCGTCCGCTGGCAGACATCCGCAGCCGGAATGAACATAAGCCGGTTCTTTCACGGTTTGCCGCAAATAAATAAGTAAATTTGAAGGCTCGCCACCGGTCATATTCAACACTGCGCGAGAGAGAACGCGCGGGCGGCTGGAACTTGCAGGTTGGTTGAATTAAATATTCCAAATTGTCTGCCGTTGCACCATAACGTCTTAATATTAGCCAAATATCGGTAAAAACAAGCAACTTAGTGGTGGAACGGTTATTGCTTTCCATTAGGTTATAAAAGCTGCTTTTTTGATTGTCGTTAGGAAAAGGGGATTGCTATGTTAATGAAATATTTTACAAAATTGTCGTTGGTAACAAGCTTTGGTCTAATTTTGTTGTTGAGCGCGAGTTATGCGTCTTTTGCTCAGAAAGATCATGGTAACGACAACGGAAAAAGAAACGATGGCGGCAAACATGGAGAAAACCGCAGTGACGAAGGCCGGGGGAATGGCGGTGGTAAGCACGAATGGCGTCAAGAGGAGGCCCAAACTTACCGACAGGGCGATAACCGCGCTCGTGATGAAGGAGCCAATCGGGGACGAGGAAATGGAAATTGGAAAAATGAACGCCGGGAGGAACGCCAAACCTACAATGTTCCGAGTCCGCAGCAGGTTCCCCGGGGCGGAGGCTGGATACCGCCTGGCCAGATCCGGAACCAACAGGTTCATGAACGGAATGCCGAACGAAAAGCGATAAAAGATCAGGAAAAGGCATATCGACGGGTCTACAGGGATCAGGAAAATGAAAGCCGCCGCGAGGCGCCGCGCTATGATCAACGGTACTCCGCCCCGCAATGGTTTGATCAGGCCCGCCGCGTTGTTCGAAACGGCTATACAAATCCCGACCAGCGTTGGTACGATGCAAATCGTCGAAGCTACAGACAGAGTGTCACCGTGAATCCATATGGGCCGGGTGCTGGCTATTATCCGCAAACAAACGGCTACTATGCCGACCCTAATGACTATCGATACAACCAGAATCAAACGTATTACGGCTATGGACAGGATCCGTACTCAAATAGTTACGGACAATATCCGTCGGGAATCAAGAATGGAACGAGCTGGAAGAATACTATTTTACGGACAATCATCAGCAGTATTCTGGGTGGTATCGGCGGTCAGGACAACAATTACTATGACCCAAATGCCTACAATGTGAATTACGCCAACGGTTCGGTCCGTTATGCCCAGCCGGCATTTAATACTGGCGGTTATCCGCCCCAGTATGCCGGCTTAAATCCCGCGTATTCGCAATATGCCGGTTATGAACAGCCGCAGTACGACAATTCATCGCCGTATTCCGGTGGAATTCTAAATTCGATTCCGCTTACAGGGCTATTTGGCCAACGCAGCGGAGCGGGCGGATACGTTGCTCAAATATTGAGTCAGGTTTTGGCCCAGGGATACCTTCAGGGACTACTCGCCGGGCGAACGGCCCGCCAGAGCGGTTCGGGCAATCGTTATTACAACGACCCGTACGTAAGCGCAGATGGAGTTTACGACCCGTATTCGTACACGATAGGCGAAAATCGGCGAGTTTTGAGCGAGGGCTTTGGTTTGGGTTTTGAAGACGCTCTCGGCGGACGCAATCAATACGACCAGCCGTCGGCGGGTAATGTTGATCTGGTAAGCCTGCTGCTAAATAATGTATTTCGCCTCGGGTAAACCCGGGTTGAATAAATCGATTAATTAGGCCGTCTGAAAACATAGTTTTCGGGCGGTTTTTTTTCATTTGGTAGGGTTGGATTTTGGAATGGAAGAGTATTAGCCGGAGTTTTTTTGTTGGGTAATGCGATTACGATTGCTCCGATTTCCGTTTTTTACTTTTTCAATACCAACGATCTTTTCATTGTGTCCTCACTTGTTAGTGTGGAATACGGATGCAAACCATCCGCTGACCGGCCGGATCATTTGCAGAGATCATGATCGACGTAAACCTTTTTTCCGCCGGCAGACAGATAAAAACAGCCGCCTCGCGCGCCTTTCGAATATATTCGCGAGTCGGCAGTTTCGGATTTTTGCGTCGGATTGCTCGCTGTATTTTGAAGGGTGACAAGAGCGGCCGGTTTGACCTTAGCCGGAGAGATTTGAGAAGCGCTTTTCGTTTCGGGCGCCGGTTTTGGAACGATCGTCGACTGCCACGCGACCGCCTGCCATTTACCTTTTCGTTTGATAAAGGTGCCGGTGTTGAGATAATTTGAAACTGTTTTCGACCCGTCCGCTTTGGTTGTCGTGCCGACCAATTTGAATGCGACGATCGCCGCATTGCCATATTGCTGTATGCGGACGTCCTCGGCGGTGTAAACATTCACAGGATCGCCGGGCTTGGGAGCTGCCGCGGAACGAACGCCTTTCATCAACTCTTCCTTACCGATACGCACACCGGCGGAACGCGTGTAGATAAGATCGTCGGCCCAAAACCGGTTGTGGACAGCGGCGTCATTACGGCCCGCACCCGCCAGAAATTCGTTGAGCAGACGCGTGAGCCCCGGCGCATCCGGAGCGGTTTGTGCATTAACGCAAACAGCCGCCGCCAAAAAGATGACAAGAGAAAGTAGGTATCGTTTCATATATGCCTCATGTAGAACATACGTTAACTCAAGACCGGTGATATGTTCAATAGTTTATTTCGCGTAGATATAAAACTGGATGGATTGCAGAATGCCGATGATGAATCCGAAAAGTGCGCCGAATAGCTCGATCTTTCGGAGATGTTCTTTAGCGACGGACATTACGAGCGATTCGAGTTTTTCAGCCGGATAATTTTTGATCTTTTCGCGGACTACGGCGCCTAGGTCGAATTCGGCAATGGCGTCGGGCAGCTTGGCGCTGATTGCGGCTATGATCGCATCGGTCAGCGACGCGCTTGCCTCACGCAGTTTTGTTTCAGGGATATGATCGCCGAGTTTGCCTATCGGCTTTGATAACAGCCGGTCGATCTGGCCGGCAAGCATTTCGTTGATGATGTTTGAGGTCTCTTCGCGCGAGATGATGTCGAGCAGGCCATTTGCCAGCATCGATTTAAGCTTTTCTTCCGATTCGGGATGAATCACTTGTAGAATCGCGTCAATACTGTGCGGCCTAAGCTTGTCTAGCGTTTCGCGGACATAAGTCGTGATGCCGGACATCGTTTCGTCGCTTTGGAGAAGACTAAGAACCGACTTCGTTACTTGCTCTTTGAGACGAGCCAACTGGTCCGGAGCAACGGCGCCGATCACGAGCGGAAGCGGTTTTGCGAGGGCATTATCGATGCTCGAACCGATAAATGCACGGGCTTCCTCGGCGAAAAATGCGCCGTTTAGGGTTTCCTCGATTCGTTTTGGCAAGCTCTCGTTGACGAGTTCGTCGACCTCGCCGAGGAGCGTTTCACGCGATACAAAAATCTTCTTAAAGAACGACAGATTTTCGTAATAATCGTGTACCTCGTGTTTGATCAGCGAGCTGATCTGGGTACGCGTTTTTTCTGTCGCGGCGAGATCGGCAAGCTGGTGGATAGCGGGCTCGATCTGCTCATTGGCCTTTTCTTTTAATAGAGCGACAGCATCGGCGGTGAACATTTTGCCGAGCGGCGTTTCGGAATTTATGAGTTCGTCGAGACGGCGCCCGATAAAATCGCGAATGTTGGACTCGAACGATTTGGCCTTTACGGCCGTGCGGATACGTTCGTCGAGAAAGGCGACGATCTTGTCGAAGGTCTTGCCATCGATGACGTCGGAGACTCGTTTACCGAGAACGTCATCGACGCGTCGGGTCACAAAGCCGCGAATGGCGGCGAGCGATTCCTCGCTGCTTAAAACGTCTTTTATATGCCCGGCGAGCTTGTGCTGCAATGCGGAGATCGCGTCGAGTATCGGCTCGCGGATGTTTTTTGGCAAAGCCTCGATCAGCGACGGATAATCTTCGGCCAATATTTCGCTTGTATATGAATCGACGACCGACTGTATCTTTTTGCGCAGGAAATCTTTGCCGATAAGCTGTTCGTGAATCGTTTCCTGCGAGACAAGCTCTTCGCCGACAGCCTTACCAATCGCATTGGCAAGACGTTCGCGATGGCGCGGGATCATTCCTTGCGGAAATACCGTAATGCCCAGTATTTTGAACGGAAGCCGCGGACGGAATAGCATCCGCACCGCAAGCCACGCACCGGCGTAACCGTGAAACGTCGCAAAAGCGATCAAAAGGCCAATCTGAACGTACAGGTTCTTGAAAAGTGGTTCGATGGTGTGAATTAAATCCTGCAAAATTGTTACAAAAGAAAATAGAACACGGATAACTCGGATTTGGCGAAATGTCACCGGTCAGAAAAACAAAATATGGTTTATTTTATAATCCCGTCGATCCGTTCTATCCGTCTGATCTGCGTTCCATTCTTTAAAAAACCTGAAAACCCTTAGATTTCAAACAAAAATCCGCAAATTCCTCGAGCCAATCGTGGCTGACGCTGTAATTTTTCCATTGCTCGTCGCCATCGCGGTACAGCGTCTTGTCATCGGGCGCATCCGTTATAGAAAGGTCGGCAAACATCCGCTTATTCGGCGTAAGTTTAGGCATTACCTCGTTGCGGATCCGTGCGCCGATTTCGTGGGCGTCATCGGCCGATATTTTTACGCCGGTCGCGGTGTACGTCATCTGCCGTATCGCTCCCTCGCCGACGATGTCGAGGCTCTTAATGACCTCGAGAGCGGCTTTCCAGTTCCAGACGTTCGCCGTAAATTCAAAATTCTCGCTGCCGAGATCGGTCAATGTAAAGCTCATAATTTATTACCTATCGAAAATGCTAAACGGCAAATGCTGTTTGGTCAATGAGTTTGCCAACATTCCTAAGAGCATTGGATAAACTGAGCCTCTGAAATTGGACATGAGGTATTACGTTTTGTAAAATGTAATACATGAGATATGAGTCAACGATCACCAGCAAAGGAACTATCACGATTGCGGCGCCGCTCAGAAAGGCACTTGGACTTAAGGCTGGCCAAAAGGTGAATCTTTCTTTGGACAAGGGTGGAAATCGAGTGGTGATCGATGCAGGTATTACGATCGAACAGTTTGAGGCGATTCGTGAGAAGATGCTAAGTCAATATCCGAAACGTAAACCTCTGACCGGTAAAGCGCTGAAAGAAGCCTCTGCAAAGGCATGGGCCTCGTATGAGAAATGAACAGCATTGATACGAACATCATTCTTCGGTTTCTGCTGAACGATATTCCACCGCAAACCGTACGGGCCCGCAGCTTGATAATGAATCAGCCGGTGTATGTTTCTGATGTGGTTTTGACTGAAACGGTTTATGTACTCGAACAAAACCTGAAATACGATCGCAGTTTTATCGCCAAAATTTTTAGAGCATTCCTCGGTTTACCTGGAATATTGCATAACGATCATCTTTTGCCGAGTGTGATAGATTTGTACGAAAAGCGAAAGGCGCTTTCCTTCGTCGATTGTTACGCGGCGGTCGAAGCGGCGACATTCGGAACGAATTTGTACACCTTTGATAAAAAACTTTTAAGCCAGGGCGGGTCACATGTCCTCGCTCCCGAATAAACGTGAATCCATCAATTTCATACGCCGACGCCGGAGTTTCGATCGACAACGCAAATCTCGCGGTGGCGAAGATACGCGAATACGCACGCAGCACATTTAATGAGCGGACGCTGACCGAGATCGGCAGCTTTGGCGGGATGTTTTCCGCAGCTTTTCCACAGATGGCCGAGCCGATCCTCGTCGCGTCGGCGGATGGCGTCGGGACGAAGCTGAAACTGGCGTTTGAGACCGGGATTCACAATACAGTCGGAGCCGATCTCGTAAACCACTGCGTCAACGACATTCTGGTCCAAGGCGCTCGGCCTCTGTTTTTTCTCGATTATTTTGCAACCGGCAAGCTTGAACCCGATGTAACCGCGTCGGTTGTCGAAGGCATGGCCCGCGCGTGCCGCGAAAACGGCTGTGTCCTGCTCGGCGGCGAAACGGCCGAAATGCCGTCAATGTACCCGCAAGGCGAATACGACCTCGCCGGTTTTATCGTCGGCATTGTCGATAAACCAAACGTCATCGACGGCAAATCGATCACGCCGGGCGATGTCGTTCTCGGTATTCCCTCGACTGGTTTGCAGACAAACGGCTATTCGCTCGCCCGCAAACTCTTCTTCGAGGTCGGCGGCTATACGGTGGATTCGTACGTTGATGAACTCGGCTCGACCGTCGGCGAAGCCCTGCTCGCGACCCACGCCAGCTTCCTCCGCCCCATCGAAGGCCTCCTCGACTCCGGCCGCATCAAAGGCCTAGTCCACATCACCGGCGGCGGCTTTCTCGAAAACATCCCCCGCATCCTGCCCGAAGGCGTCTCGGTCGAAATAAATCGCGGCGCCTGGCCGGAACTGCCGATATTTGGAATGATGCAGCGGCTCGGGAATGTCGATGAAAAAGAGATGTTCCGGACTTTTAATATGGGGATCGGGATGGTGGTTATCTGTTCTGAACAGAACAAAGAATCTATCACTAATTACCTTACTGGAAGCCATTCAATCGGCAAAGTGATTGACGGCAATGGCAAAGTTGAGATCGTCTAGGCCGTTTTTACCTAATAGATTATTTTACGATTCTTGCGCAACCTGATATCGTCCTAGCGTTTGTCGTTTGTACGATTAAATTTAGATGCAACGATTGGTACTGAAATTCGTAAGCGATCTCACCTGACGAACTATTGACGCTTTTAGATATATTGTGAGCCGGGGATGCCTTCATAGCCTTGTCAGGCTTACTACTGCCTGGCGGAAAAAAATCCGCGTCAAGTGTTGGATCGCCATTCAAATCAATTTGTTTCCAGTCGAGTCGTAAGCCAATTTCATAACCTTCGTAAGGAACGCGATCAAAAAAATGACAGTAGCTTCTTACCTTCGTCCCGAGAATATATTCCGCACCTGTCTTGCGATCAATGGCGACTGCCTTTGTGATGTGTAAGGGAATCGAGTCCTTACGAGTTACCACGTTCTTAGCAAATACGGGAATAATGGAATTTGCCATGTTATGTTTATCTGCTTCTATTGCAAGATCGCTCCCGTTGGGAAATTTAATGAAGCGACCGGTTTTTGAGTAACATATGACCTCGCCATTCTTATCGTGTTCCACTATGCAATCTTCGAGAACACCATCGAACATTAATCTAATCGTATCGCTTGTCATAGATGACTTATAGAGGGTAATGGGAGCTAGATGATCTCAAGATTAACCTTTTTACCGAGAACTTTGGCGTATTTCCGCAAGGTTGACACGCGCATACTTCCCGCATCATTCTCGATTCGTGTTATGACAGATCTTATTGATCCAAGTTTGTCTGCCATCTCTTCTTTTGTAAGGCCTGCTTTTTCGCGTGAAAGACACAGCAATACACCGACCTTGAAACTCTCATAACCTTCTTTAAAACCTTCGGCAAACTCAGGGCATCGCTCTTTCCACTCGGCGATCGATCTATCGAGGTCATCCATTTCTTCAACTTTCATAACAAATATGTGAACCTAAATCAATAGATTGGCATACTGAATATTATCCTGTTAATCTTCATTTTCAAATGAGAATTGGCATTCTAATCTCGGGCCGCGGATCGAATATGGTCGCTCTTGTCGATGCGGTGCAGAGCGGCGAGATACCGGATTCGAGTGTTGCAGTGGTAATTAGCGATAAGCCGGACGCTGCCGGGTTAAGGAAAGCAGCGGAACGCGGCGTCGAAACGGTCGTGATCGAGCGAAATGGCTGCACACGTGAGGATCATGATGCTGAAATAATTGGTGAGCTAAGTAAACGGGGTGTTGGGCTTGTTTGTCTCGCGGGTTATATGCGGCTGCTGTCGCCTACGTTTATCAATGCGTTTCCGAATAGGATAGTCAATATTCATCCCAGCTTGCTCCCCGCGTTTCCGGGTTTGGACGCACAGAAACAGGCATTCGAGCACGGCGTTAAGGTCACCGGCTGCACCGTTCACTTTGTCGATGAATATCTCGATAACGGGGCGATAATTTTACAGAAGGCAGTTGAGGTTCGGTCGGACGATACGGAGGAGAGTTTGTCGGCGAGGATTTTGGAGCTTGAGCACACGCTATATGTTTCTGCATTGAGAAAGTTGATAATTGACCATGAGTAATTTTGGACAATGTTGTAAAGACTTGAGTGATGCGATTACCATGCCTCCCAATTCGTTTTTCCGGACTGAGGTGGATGGAGTCTTTTTTCTGACGACCGGTTTTGTGAAAACAGACGACGGCAGAACCGGCTGGTTTGATCAAGCAGTAATAGAGTTCTTTGAAAAACCTCCGACTATTTTACAAAGGAAATAGTAAAATAGGGAGCATGAAAAGCAAACAGTTAAGTTTGATGGATGCGGTACTG
>JAYUDV010000144.1:0-1894 GCA_043739565.1 Chloracidobacterium sp. | reverse complement strand
AGTTCCCTTTTGCACGGTCACGGTGATCAAAGCGGCAGATGGCAGCGCATTTTCAGTTAGTCCGTCCGAATTTACGGCGCGAAACGCCAGCCATCTGTGTGGTTGGGCTTGTTTGGCGTAATACGCGATGCTGCCGTCCCTATCGATCTCTTCCTGAGTCGCGAGCCTGACCGGCAGCCGTGTGCCGTGCCCCATAACCGCGATCGTTTTCAGCACGGCGTCCGCATTTATCTCCTGATCAAACTGGATGTACATCAGGGCATCACGGCGGACAATCTGGTTTTGCGGGATCATCGTCTCGACCTTTGGCGGAGGCGTCGTAAATGTCCAGACCACATCTTTCTGCAATACTTGTCCCGTTGCCGATTTTGTTCCGGCGGGGACACGGGCGGTGAATTTCGTCGCCATCGGAAAGCGCTTTGTCGTATCGAACATCAACGTCTTGGTTCCTAACCAACGCCAACGTCCCTCAACCTGCGGCGTCAGTTCGACGGGTGCGTATTTCGCCGCCTCTTCCTGCGATGTCACGGCAACCATCGGCTGCGAAAATGTCACGCTCAGATCGGGTGCCAGCGGTATCTCGCCTTCGGGCGAATATCGGATGACTTCGAGCGCATCTTTGCTCGGATCGACCCTTAAAGCGGCTCGCTGTTCGTCGGACGGAAATTTTACGGCGATCTTGTTGCCCGTTTTCGGCGCAGGCAACGAACCGATCCGCTTTGCAAAATCCGTCTTATCATCCGCCTCAGGCTTGATCTCCGGTATTCGTTTCAGCAGGCTGTTGGCATCGCCTGTCGTGAGCGGATCTGTCGCCGCAAGCTGCTGTTTCTCACGCTTTTCGGCGCCATCGACGCCTTCGCTCAGTCGGAATTTCAGCCCCGCCGGCACGTCCTTCAGCTTCTGCTCCATTGCTTTGCCTATGATCTGCGCGTTCACGGGCACGGCGGCCTGCGAGACGAAGGTGATATAAATCGTGAATAATAAAAATGCCGAAATCGCTTTTCTCATGGTGTTTTCCAATCCGTTTTTTATTCTTTGCAAAGGTGAATACAGGGTTGTCGTTTCATCATACTTCAAGCCTTGCAAGTTGAACTAAATTCTTCGATGCAAGTCGCATCTATTACGGTTTCTGAACGCACACAAACCAGATTTCTTGCAAACCGCGATTTCTCCTGGATAAACCACTGCAATTTGCTCCTTCAATATTTTATTTTTCCTGTTATACTGATTCGAGAAAATGCAACTTTGATGTATGCGCTATCGTAAGGATTTTGGCGAAAAGTTCTTTTAACTTAAATTTTTAGGAGTGAGCAGGTAAAATGGGACTTTGGACAAGATTGAAGAGAGTGTTTTTTGCGGGTACGGGAGCGGCCTTGGATAGGATCGAGAATCCTGAACTGGTCTTGCAGCAGACGATCCGCGATATGCGCGACCGCGTGCCTGAATTGAATAATTCAGTCGCGCAGGTAATGGCGACTGAGCGACTGCTGGCTAAAAACCACGAGAATCTCGAAACTCAGGTCGTTGACCTCGATTCCAAGATCAAGGCGTCGGTAAAAATGGGCCGCGACGATATTGCGACCGCATATATCGGCCAGCTTCAGCAGGCTCAACTCGATCTACAGCGGACCGGCGCTCAGCGTGAGCACGCCGAGCTTGCCTCGAAACAAGCTCTCAAGGCCCGTGATAATTACGTCCTCAACATGAAAAAGCGCACCGCCGAGGCGATGCAGCTTATCAGCTCCGCCAAACAGGCGAAACTACAGGAGCAGCTCGCGCAGACGATGGACACGTTTAACATCGGTGACGATTCATCGACTTTTAACGAGATGCGTGAAAAGATCGACCGCCGTGTCGCCGCCGCGGAGGCGAAATTGCAGCTCGGATCATCGTC
>JAYUDV010000143.1:0-12615 GCA_043739565.1 Chloracidobacterium sp. | reverse complement strand
AGGCACGAAGCGACTCTTCGCCGGCGATCTTTTCTTTCGCCTCGTAATTAGCGATGGCCTTTCGCCATATCGCATCTTCGATCTCATCGGGCGTCATTCGGCGGTAATCGACATCGGCGTCGCGGGCCGGATCGATAGCGTAGATGTTCTCGATCTCGGCCGCGTATGTATCGACTTCCCACTTATCCGGGCCGGCTTCCATAGAGAGAAAACTGTGCGTCAGATCGTGAAGCAGATCCTTTGCAACGCCCGTCTCGCCAAGCAAATACTCGCGATGCTCCGGCTCGAACATCAACTGTCGACGAAGGCCGTAGATCGTTTCGCGTTGGCGGTTCATCACGTCATCGTATTTGAGGACATGTTTACGTGTCTCGAAGTTGCGCGCCTCGACCGCTTTTTGGGCACGTTCGATCTGCCGCGAAACTGTCTTCGATTCAATGGCGACACCTTTTTCCATGCCGAGCCATTCCATCATCGAGCGAACCTTGTCGCCCGCAAATATACGCATTAGGTCATCTTCTAACGACAAAACAAACCGCGACGAGCCCGGATCGCCCTGTCGTCCCGCGCGTCCGCGAAGCTGGTTATCGATACGTCGCGATTCGTGGCGCTCGGTGCCTAAGATGTGGAGCCCGCCGGCCGCGACCACTTCTTTATGCTCCTCGGCGACGACGGCTTTTGCTTTACGCAATTGCTCCTCAAACTGCTCCTCGGTCGCCTCGTCCGGATTTATCTCCTGCCGTTTCAGATAGTCGCGGGCGAGCGAGTCAGGGTTGCCGCCGAGCAAAATATCGGTTCCGCGTCCTGCCATGTTGGTCGCGATCGTGACCGCGCCTTTGCGGCCCGCCTGCGCGATAATCTCGGCCTCCTGCTCATGATATTTGGCGTTTAGAACCTTGTGCGGCACGCCGATAGCTTTTAGTTTCTCGGCAACAAGTTCCGAATTCTCGACCGAAACTGTTCCGACAAGCACCGGTTGGCCGCGACCGTGAAGTTTCTGGATCTCCTCAACTGTCGCGTCCCATTTTTCGGGCAGCGTGCGGTAGATCATATCCGACGAGTCAACACGGACCATCGGCATATTGGTCGGGATCTGAACGACGTCAAGCGTATAAACCGTGCCAAATTCCTCTGCCTCGGTCTCGGCCGTACCGGTCATGCCGCCGAGCTTTTCGTACATTCGAAAGTAATTTTGCAGCGTGATCGTCGCGAGCGTTTGATTTTCGCGTTCGATCTTGACGCCTTCTTTCGCCTCGACCGCCTGGTGCAAACCGTCCGACCACCGGCGTCCGGCCATCAGGCGACCGGTGAAATCGTCAACGATAATCACCTCGCCGTCTTGCACTACGTAATGATGATCGGCCTTGTAAAGCATGTGGGCCTTCAACGACTGCTCGACGCAGTGGAGCAGATCCATATTCGCGGGATCGTATAGATTGGAAACTCCGAGGAGCTTTTCGGCCTTTGTGACGCCCGCCTCGGTCAATACGGCCGAGTGATTTTTCTCATCGACGAGATAATCGCCGGTCGTGACCTTGGTTTCCTCGTCCTTGTGGCCGAGCTCAAGACGCGGGATGATCTCGTTGGCGGTGTAGTATTTGTCCGTCGCCTCGTCCGAAGCACCGGAGATGATGAGCGGCGTACGGGCCTCGTCAATCAGGATCGAATCGACCTCATCGATGACCGCGAAATAGTGATCTCGCTGGACGAGCGATTCGACATCAAACTTCATATTATCCCGCAGATAATCGAAGCCAAATTCGTTATTCGTGCCGTACGTGATGTCGCAAGCATAGGCGTCTTTGCGCTCGACGTCGTCCTGATCGTTTTGGATAACGCCCACCGAAAGTCCAAGAAATTTGTGAATTTTGCCCATCCAATCGGCGTCGCGTGAGGCGAGATAGTCATTTACGGTGACGACGTTTACGCCGCGTCCGGTCAAACCGTTGAGGTAGCACGGCAAGGTCGCGACAAGCGTTTTACCCTCACCGGTGCGCATCTCGGCGATGCGGCCCTGATGGAGAGCGATGCCGCCGATCATCTGCACGTCGAAATGCCGCATGCCCGTCGCACGCCGCGAGCCTTCGCGAACCGTGGCAAAAGCCTCGGGCAAGATCTCGTGCAATATCGCCTGCTCGGCCTTGCGCCGCTCTACTTTATCTTCAACGCCATCGAGAGCCTTGGCGATGACCTCTTTGAACTTGGGCGTCTGCGCCCGCAGTCCATCATCAGAGAGTTTTTCGATCTTCGGCTCCCATTCGTTGATCTGAGCCACGATCGGCTTAACATTCTTCAAAAAAATGTCGCTGCTCGATCCAAAAATTTTCTTTACTAATTTATCTGCAAAACTATTAACAGCCATGTTTTCCTCTTAGTTGAGAGTTCACGCTTCAGCGTGTCTTAATCGTTAAAAAGAAGCCAAACTAAAGTTTGAACTCTGAACGATTGAGCTTCAATGCGCAACTCAAAATAGTAAATCCCTTAAATTGGGGCGATTGAATTTGGAAAGACTGAAAGTTCGATCCGCTCGCCGTTACTCACGCATTTACCGCAAGCAGCGAATCGAGCCCGGCCCGAGGAAGGCGGGTGACGATGAAAACCTGATCGCTCTCAACTCGAAACGAGGTGTTCGCGATGATTTTTTGGGAGATCTTATCGTTATTAGTAGTCGCGTATAGTTTAAGACTGCTTTCCAGTTCTCGCAAAAGACTCAAAGCATTCTGCGGCGACTGTTTCTTGATCGAGATATTGACAAAAAATTCTTTTGCGTCGAGCTTGAAACGGAATTTCGTAGCTACGGCCTCAACGCCGTTAAATTCATCATTCGCAATACAATCGCCCAGCGAGTAGCCGTAGACCATGCTGCGGCTGAAATTTTCCAGCGCACGACGGGACGATTCGTTTACGTATTCAAATTTTAAAGCCGTATAGCGGCCGGCCATGTTCCGGTCAACACAAGGCAACAGCGTTGCTTGCGCAACCTCGAAAGCGTCTTTCCCTGAATTAAAACCGGCCTGAGTTCGCAATCGCGAGAGGTTTGCGAAAAAATATTCAACGTCTTGTAGGTAACCTTTGACCGAATCCGAAACGGGCGTTCGTTCGTCATCCGGCTTATTGTCAAGATCATCCTTGAACTCGACCTCGTCCTTAACATTAAATTGCCGCGTCATCGCCGCCTGCGCCAAAACCTGCGGTGTCCCGCCGACGAGCACAAGACCGATATAGACACCGAGGGCCGCGAGAATGAGGGCCGAATTGTGATTCTTACGGTTATTCAACCTAATTATTTCCCCGCGTTATTTGCTGGCTTGATGGTCGCGTTTCCGTTTGGCTGTCGTGGCTCTTTGGCCTGTTCAGCGAGCTTTCGCTGGATCATCTTTTGTGCGATGTCTTTTGGAACCATAAACGTGATAATGATCTTTTTGCCGTTGGTTTCAACCTTTGCGTTTTCCAGTAAGACCAAATCGTCCTTGTCGTTCTGATCCGCATTTTCGCCGCTTTTCTTCATTTTCGCGATCGAGATGATACCGTTCAATCCGCTTTTTATCGTGTTGGCGTGATTGGCGTCGTCCATATCCGACTGGACAATCGCCGTTATATTAGCGTCGTCCTGCTGAAGAGCGATATTAAAATCCTTGCCGGTAAGCGCGTTCAAATACTGCAAATAACCGCTGTCATTGATGGCCTCAATGCCTTGCTGCACGACCTTGATCATATTCTGATCGGTGCTTAGCGTTTGCAGATATTTGAATGTTTTCGGGTCGAGTTTGCCTTCCTTGGTCAATTTGCCTTTGGCGTTGACGAGGAATTTGGTATCGAGATTAACCTCTTTTTTGGCAAGCAAGTCGTTGACGTTATTAGCAAGATCGACAAAAGGCCGTTTGTTTATATCGAACGTCGTTGCCGGTGCGATCGGGTCTACCTTCTTCTCGGGGTCGACCTTGGTAACCGCAACATTGGCGTTCGCGTCAGGAGTCGGTTTCGGCGTGACCGGCGGCGTTTTGGGCACAATCACGCGGCCCATGTTCGGGCCTTTCGGCCTTCTGATCGGTGTATAGGGTAAACCGGTCCGGTCGTCGATGGATGTCGGCAAATCGCCCTCAATTACGGACGGATTTGATTTTGGAATCTTCGGCTTAGTATCAAAAAGGCTGTTTCCGGTGGACGGCATCGTCATCGGGATTCCGGGCGGAAACCCCGGAATGCCGGTCGTCGAAAAGCCGGGATTGTTGGCCTGATCGAGCATCGCCTGATACTCATTTGGATTTGCGACCTGAAAATAACCTTCCGGATACGAGAGCGGCGGCGTCTCACCGCTGACATCGACAAATGTAATATCGGCGTCGCCAAGATCGGTCTTGTCGTAGGCGGCGTCAACATATTCGCGATCCGTGCCAAACAGCAAACTGCCGACATATACCGTATCCAACACATCGCAGACGCGGCCGACGAGCGGGCTGTCGCAACCCTTCATCGTCAAAACTGACGTCTGGGCAAAGATCAGCAACGCAAGGACGTTCCCGAATGCCGCCACGCCTAAAATTTTGTATAAGCGCGGCGTAAATTCCCAAGTTTTTATTTCGTAATCGTGAAACAGATCGCCCTCGGCTTGTGGCGTTGCGACCGGTACCGTCTCGTATAATGACTGCTCAAACATATAACTTATAAATATCGCGTCCCGAAATCGATTTTTTATGCCCGCTTCGCAATTAGACGCCCGCATTCCGCAAAAAGTTGCGGGGCAATTGAGTATTTTAACACCATCGACCGGCGATTGGAAGGATTAGACTTTAGCTTTCTAAACCTCTAACATCTCGGTTATGCCCCGTTCAGGAAACCGAGATCGCCACCGAAACCGATCATCACAAAATCGATCACGGCCTAAAGGTGAACGAAGAGATAAACGCGATATTGCACACGAAAGTTCCCCGGTACCTATTATCCCGCCGCAAACGCCGCGACAGAGCCGCGCTATTGAACGACTCTTGTCAGGGATCGGCGTGCCTGAAGCCCGGCCGTTCAAGCCCGACGCCTTTCAGGTCGAGGCACTCATCGCTATCGAAACCGAGGATGTGCTCGTCACCGCTCCGACCGGCAGCGGCAAAACATGGATCGCCCGCGAAGAGATCCGCAGGATTTTGGGCAAAGGCCTACGAGCATGGTACACAACACCTCTAAAAGCCCTGACTAACTCAAAATATTCCGAGTTTTCGCTTGAGTTTGGCGCCGAAAACGTCGGCATTCTGACCGGTGATCGCAAGGAAAACACCGCAGCCCCGCTCATCGTCGGCACCACGGAGATTTACCGAAATCAGCTTTTTGACGCCTTGCGAAGCGGAGGCCAGGTCGAAACCGATTTTGTAATTCTCGACGAGGCACACTATCTTGCCGACGAGGAGCGCGGCCACGTCTGGGAAGAGGCGATCATTCTGTCGCCGCCGCGTATAAGGCTGCTTTTGCTGTCGGCGACGGTTGGGCGTGCCGACGAGTTCGCATCGTGGATCGGCGAGGTTCGCGGGACAAAAGTGCGTGTTATTAAGGCAGGCCCGCGTCCGGTCGAGCTGCGGGCCGCGTATCTTTCGACGGATCTTCAGTTATTTCCGCTCTTTGGCGAAGACGGCAAATACAATCACGATCTCGATCAATTTGCGCGGCAAAGACGGGATACTTTTAACCGACGCAGAAGGTAAAAGGTAAAGAAAGAAAAATGCAACCACAGATGAACACCGATAAACCCGGATAAAGTGATAACAAATCATCCTTGTCCATCGATGTTTATCTGTGGTTAATTTTGGATTGTTCTCTGCGGTCTCAGCGGTAAAATTCTTATTTAATTCCCGCGACCAGAACGTCAATGTCAGCCTGCGGCACGAGCAGGTCGAGCGTGACGTCGCTGCCGCGAAGGTCAAATTTCGCATTCCTGATCATACGTCCGTAAACTTGCTGATCGACCCGCTTTGAGCTGCCAAAAATAGCTTTTCCAATGATCTGGAGGCCGTCAAGAGTGTCTTTTAACCCTTGGGCCTGTTCCGGCTTTTTCGTTCGAGCCATCATTTGCAGGCTTGTACCGGTGGAGCTAACATCAACCGAACCTGACAGGAACTGGATCGAATCGAGATTCATGCCGAGTTCGTCGTTGTCTAGCGGCAGGATTTTCGACATTCCGCCTGGTGTACGCATCGCAAAGCTCATCACCGCCGTCTCTTTTTGCGAGAGTTGGTCGATGACATCGACCGCAACGTGCGTTTTGCCGTCAAGCGTCTCGCGGATGCGAGGTAGACATCCGATCGCCAGCGTATTTTTATCCAATGCCGTGATGGCGATCTCCTTCGAAAGGCCTTGCAATGAAGTGTCCACCGCATCCGCTATTTTCGAACCGCCAGGTTTCACGGTGGTTTTGTGCATAACGCCCTTTGCAGTGAAAACAAAAACAGTGCGGTCGCCGATCTTTTCTTCGCGATAGGCGCCGTTCGAAGCCAGCTTGGCAACGGCGACCAATGCACCGGCGCTTATGTCGCCGCTTGCGATCGCGACCGGTTCGTAATCCATTTCCTTTGCCGATCTCTGTTTAAATGCGACGCCGACGGCGACTTGATCAAATTTTCGCAGATCAATACCCGTTCGATTCTCCATTTCGGTGATCTGGGCCATTATAAGCCCCAGCATCGGCTGATTGGCCGAGAGCAGCTTAGGCAGGGCGTCGTTCAGAAACCGCTTCGATTCAAAAATAGCAACGCCATCCGAAGCGGGAAGCAGCGTGACGAGCCGATTGGCCTGCGGCGTTTTGACTTTGATGTCCCGTGTATCAGCGGCGGCGAGGCCAGCAAAATTTAATAGGAATGCAGCGATTATGGCAGCGGCAAAGGATCTGGTTTTCATCATCTCACCTCAATAAAGATTGTATAAACTTTCTAACGTTAACAGATGCGGCAAAGTTCGCGATCAGTTGGCTTTAAATTCAACGATTTACTGCTCTTTGGAGACGGGAGCCCAAATTTGCTCTCGTCCACATAGTAAAAGATGCGACTTAAGTCAAAATGTTAACCAAAATTTGAATATTTATCTTCCGCCGCGATTCTCATTGGTGTGTCCGCTTTTTACCACCTCAAACTCGAATCGACATTCCTTTCCGCGAAAAATGTAACTTAAATACTGCTCCCAAAACTTTCGTAAAAATCGCATCGACGCCATTTTCTGATCTAGATTTACTAAAAACTCAATGCCGATTGTGCGCCATAGGCCTGCGAGCGAAACATATGTACATATTGGCTTCAGCTGAATGTCGGTGTAGAAATCAAACACTTGCCGGTCGGGAATAAATGTATTAAAGGTGTAGGAATTTATATGATTCCGATGCGTCGGATCGTTCGCCCAATCGGGATTTGTGTAGTGCGGCGTTAGCAGCCTTATCCGTCCGCCGTGCCGCGTGACGCGGTGCAATTCGCCGATAAATGCCATCACGTCGGGTACGTGCTCGACGACGTGATTGGAAACCACGAGATCGAATTCGTCATCCAGAAACGGATACGGAATATCGCCCAGATCATGAATGACGTCCGCTGCCGTGCGCGGATTATTATCAAGGCCGATTGCACCCGTCGTTTTATTCGCACCACAGCCGACATCGAGGATCTTAGTCATCGGAATAAGCTATCACAAAAAGATTGGAACGCGGATCGGGTGGATTTAGCGGATCAATACAAATAAAACAATTGCGGCCAGTATTTATAAACTAAATTGAAAAAATCATATCCGCGCAAATCCGCCTGATCCGCTAAATCCGCGTTCTATTTTTCTGCTCGGACAGATAAAATTGCCATAAGAGTCGAGCGGCCACCGACCTGAACGGCTTCCACTTCTCAGCCATTGCCACAAACTCATCCGATCCCGGCCTTTCTTCCGCACCGGTCAATTTTCTGTACGCCTCGTGAAGAGCAATATCGCCGCGCGGCATCACGTCAGGCCTGAGCAGGGCCATGAGCAGATAAATGTCCGATGTCCATTCGCCGACGCCTTTGAGCTTGATCAATTCCAATTTGACCTCGGCGTCAGGCAGCAAATGAAGGTTTTCGAGGTCGATGCGTTTTTCGATGATCGCTTCGGATAAATGCCGGGCATAAGCAGTTTTTTGGCGGCTGAAACCGATGGTTTTGAGGTCGGCATCATTAATTGTCAGCATATTCGCTGGCGTCACATCGCCAATACGGACCGCCAGTTTATCGAAACACGCCCTTGCCGAAGCGAGCGAAACCTGTTGCTCCAGAATAATGTTGAGGAGAGTACCAAAACCCGTCGGACGGTCCCACAGCGGCGGCGAACCGTAAGTGTTGTAAACAAGAGCCATTTCAGGGTGTTCTTGGGACAATTTGAGACACGCTTGCTTAATCTGACGTTCGTTGAGACGCTTTATCATCGGTTGTCCCCCGCTCGCTCCGGGGCGAACAGAGTTCGGCGGTCGAGTTTTTACGTTAAAAAAAATCACTTAGTAATTTACCAAACCGATGGAACAGCCGATTCATCAAATTCGATCGACTCGCCGTCGGGCAAAATGTGAACGATTCGGGAAACGCCTCTTGCCCTTAATATCGGAGCGAGCATCCCGACGCGGTGGCAATTGGCTCGCGGAATTTTGTGATCCGAAAGCGGCTTTGATTCCGAGCACATCATCACCGTCCGCACATCGGATGCGATCTCGATGATTCGATTTAGGCCCCACGCCAGATCCTCAGGCGACGGTTTATTTTTGCCGCCGGTCTCAGGAATGTGCTCGTAGCCGATGCCGTTTTCGTTGAGTAGTTCCCGCAAAACCAAACCATTAAACTGCGGCCACCGCGAACGTGCAAACGCCCGCACATCGCAAACAAATTCGATCTCGTGTTTTTGTAGCAACTCGAGAAAATACGCGAACGGATGACAGCCGTGGCCGATGGTGTAGACGCTTACCGGATTGATTGCTTTATCTCCTCAATAGAATTTAGATTTTCGAGCGCTGAGAGATCGCCGGGGTCTTCGCCTAGATACGCCGAGCGCAATACGCGGCGCATTACCTTGGCATTACGGGTTTTTGGCAATGCGGAGACGAAATGTATTTTGGATGGAGCAAGCGGTTTGCCCATGTCGCGAGCGACGAGCGAGCGGAGATCGCTCTCTATTGATGAATGATGAATGATGAATGATGAATTATCCGTAATTTTTAATTCACCATTCATCATTCTGCTTTCATCATTTAATACACAAAATGCGACCATTGCCGTGCCTTTTAGTTCGTCGGGGACGCCAATGACGGCGGCTTCGGCGACGAGCGGATGGGCGACGAGGATACTTTCGACCTCGGCGGGGCCGACGCGTTTGCCGGCGATTTTTAGCGTGTCGTCGCTGCGGCCGAGGATGAACCAATGTCCGTCCGCGTCATGCATCGCCCAATCGCCGTGGACCCAGATGTTTTTGAAGCGGCTCCAGTAGGTTTCGAGGTAGCGTTCCTTTTCCTGCCAGAAACCGCGTGCCATGCCGATCCAAGGTTGGCGGATCACGAGTTCGCCGACCTTGCCGGGGGCGACGGATTTGCCCTTTTCGTCGAGAATATCGACGTCCATTCCCGGACACGGAGCGGGGAACGAGCACGGCTTTTGCGGCAGGAGCATGTTGCCCATCAGGATGCCGCCGGAGATCTCGGTGCCACCGCTGTAGTTGATGATCGGCAATTTCGAGTTGCCGACCTTTTCGAAAAGCCACCACCATGGGGCCGGATTCCACGGCTCTCCGGTCGAGGCGAATGCCCGTAGTGAACTGAGATCGTGCTTTTTCGGCAGGTCGTCGCCACAATTCGACAACGCACGGATGAGCGTCGGCGAAATGCCTAAGATCTCGACTTTATGCTTTGCACAAAATTCCCACATGCGATCGGGCGTTGGGTAATCGGGCGCCCCGTCGTAGATGCAGATTGTCGCACCGTTTATGAGTGCGCCGTAGATCAGCCACGGACCCATCATCCAGCCGATGTCGGTGTACCAAGAGATCCGCGTGCCCCGGCCCACATCCGTCCCAAACGCCATATCCTGCGCCGCCTTTATCGGAAAACTCGCGTGTGTATGCACAATGCCCTTAGGCTTGCCGGTCGTGCCGGAGGTGTAGAGGATGATTAGCGGGTCTTCGGCGGATGTGGGTTCGACGTAGTCCGCATCAAATCTTATCGAAGACTCCGTGCCGTAAAACTTATAAGCGAAATCATAGTTTTTGAAGCCGCTATCAATCAGGTCCCAGAAATGGAGAACCTTCGGGTTCTCAGACGAAAAAGACTTATATTTATTATGTGTATTGACGATTATTTTCTGAAGACTGGGACATCTGGCAACGGCTGCTTCAGCAATTTCAAGTGCATTGAAGAACTTTCCGCGCCGTGTAAACCCATCACAGGTAATTAATGCCTTGGCCTCGACTGCGGTTAGGCGGCTTGCAATTGCCTCCACCCCGTATCCAGAAAACACGGGAACAGCGATTGCACCGATTCGTCCAATTGCAAGAAGGGCAATAATTGTTTCCAACATCATCGGCAAGTGGATCCCAATCGCATCGCCCTTGCCAAAACCTTGCGTTCTCAAGCCTGCGGCGACAACTTTTACCAGTTTGAGAAGCATTTCGTAGCTGCAAGTGCTTGTCTCGCCATCTTCTAACTCCCAGATCACCGCCAGCTGGTCTTTCATCTCGTCCGTCTGCCAGCGGTCGAGGCACATTTCGGTGATGTTTAGGCCGGCGTGAGAGGGGAACCCAGTTGCTATCGCTCCCGGTTCTGACCCGGGCTCGGCGTCTCCGCGACTCTGCGGTAAACTGGTCGTTACAAACCAGTTTGGGATTTCGATGCCGTTGGATAGATCGAGGAGCTTTTCGTATGGCGGGTCGAATTTGATGTCGAGGAAGCGGAGGACCTCGGCGGTAAATTTCTCGACATCGTTGATCGAAAACGCATAAAGCTCATCCCAGGTCGAGACGCCGAACTGTTTCATAAATCGCGTGAGCTGCGCGCGTTCGATTACTTCGGGCGTCGGTGTCCAGGCGATGGGCTGATCTTCGAGGAGGTTTTGGTCGTTCATAAGAGTTTTGCCCGCGAATTACGCGAAAAGACGCGAATAGAATACAAGCAACGATTCGGTATATATTTTATTCGAATAAACCGCAGCGGGTTTCCGGGCTTTAACAAATCCGCGTAGATGTAATAAAGTCAGTTTATCACGAAATATGACGACAGAGGCTGCATCGAAAATAGCATTACCAAACGACCTTTTTGCGGGCAAAACTGCGATTGTCACCGGTTCGTCACGTGGCGTTGGGCGGGCGACGGCTTTGCGTTTGGCGGAGGCCGGGGCGGATATTGTTGTTAATTACCTGAGTAATGAGGCCGAGGCTCTCGAAACCGTCGAGATGTGCAAAAGCAAAGGCGTCGGCTCGATTGCCGTACAGGCGGACGTGTCGGAATTTGCGGGTGCTCAAACGATTGCGAAGCGGACAATCGAACGCTTTGGCCGCATTGATCTGCTCGTGTGCAATGCGGGTGTGTGGGACGGCTCACCAATTGAGGATATGTCCGAGGATCTGTGGAACAAGGTCATCAATACCAATCTCAAATCCGCTTGGGCGATGACCAAGGCGTGTGTTCCCGCCATGAAAAAACAGCCGTCGGCGGCAATAGTGATGGTTTCGTCAACGTCAGGGCAGCGGGGCGAAGCAAATTATTCGAATTATTCGGCGTCAAAGGGCGGTCAGATCGCGTTTACAAAGGCACTGGCGAGTGAGCTTTGCCCAAAAATACGCGTCAATGCCGTCGCTCCCGGCTGGATCGAGACGGCGATGGTCCGCGAGGTTTTTAACGATGCAAGCTATAAAGAAAGCGTGATAAATTCGATACCGCTTCAACGAATGGCGACGACCGACGACGTTGCTTTGTCGATATGTTTTTTGCTGTCGGACTGGTCGCGGCATATAACCGGGGAAATTCTCAATATCAATGGCGGCGCGGTTTTGTGTGGTTAGGCCGACTAAAATAGGGACTCCAAACTTTTGTGGTTGACACGCTTTGAGACGATGTTGTAGCTTAAGTTTTGTGAATGACGTTATCCGAATGTATGCTCGCTGTTGTCGCAGTATTTGCGTCGCGCTTGATGCAGTTGGATAAGACTTCTGAAAAGGGAGCTTGAAAACCAAAAAAAGCGTGGCGATTTAAGGCAACTTGCTCCACGGTAAAAACTGCTAAAGACTATCGGCGACATTTACCCGCGTCGCGGAAAACGAGGAATTTGAAAAAAGCTCTCGTGCAAATTTAGCACGGGGGCTTTTTTATTTAAATAAACTTATGGCCAAACGATCTATAGAAACAGACGTGGTTCACGCCGGCGAACGGCAGCCGCTGCCGGTCGGATTGCCAAATTCGACGCCGATCTTCGCCAATTCGACATACAGTTTTGCGTCGATGGAGGAGGCGGACAAGGTATTTAGCGGCGAAATAAAAGACTACATTTACGCGCGTTACGGCAATCCGACGGTCGATGCGCTTGCCGAAGCGGTTCGCGTACTCGAAGGCGGTGCCGTTGCCCGTACATATGCGTCGGGAATGGCCGCGTTGCA
>JAYUDV010000142.1:0-5224 GCA_043739565.1 Chloracidobacterium sp. | reverse complement strand
TCAGAAAGGCATTGCGAACACATACGCCCTCAAAGGCGGTACCGTCGCATGGCAAACGGCCAATTACCCGATGGAAAAAGGCGAATAAATACGGGCCGCGAAAAGCCTCAAAATACGCAAAAAAATAAGTGGTTTTTAAATTTGCGCGTTTTGCGCGTCTTTGCGGCTAACTTTGCTTTAGAAGTTCATCACAGATTCGTCCGGCCGTCTTACCGTCCCAGAGCGGTGGAATCTTGGCGTTCCGGACTGCCGGTCCGTTTTCCAGCACATCAAAAGCACCTTGCTTTATCCGCTCCGGATCGGTTCCGACAAGGACGTTCGTCCCCATCTCGATCGTGATCGGACGCTCGGTGTTGTGACGGAGAGTCAGACACGGAATTCCAAGTACCGTCGTCTCTTCCTGCAAACCGCCGGAATCAGTCAAAACGATCTTCGCACCGCTGTAAAGCCGCATAAAATCCAGATATCCAAGCGGATCGATAAGGCGAATGTTGGATTTTGCAATCGTGTCCGAGAAACCAAATTCCGCGATCTTCGCACGGGTGCGTGGATGGACGGGGAAGATGATCGGCAACTTTTCTGCAACCGAAAGCAGCGCATCGAGAATCCCGGAAAAAACATCTTTTTCATCGACGTTCGACGGCCGGTGCAGCGTCAGTACGGCGTAATCTTTACCCTCCAAACCCAACACTTTACGAATCGGCGAGGCTTCGGCCAGCTTCAGATGATCCATCAGCGAATCGATCATTACGTTGCCGACAAACCGAATTCGTTTCGCGGGAATTCCCTCTTGTGCTAGATTCGCGTCTGCATCCTGCGAGGTCGTAAACAATAGATCGGAGATCGAATCGGTCAGGATGCGATTGATCTCCTCCGGCATTGCTCGGTCGCGCGAGCGAAGGCCCGCCTCGACATGCGCGACCTTTACACCGAGTTTTGCGCATACAAGCGCACACGCGATTGTCGAATTTACATCGCCGACGACAAGCACCCAGTCCGGCTTTTCGCGTAGGACGACCGGCTCGAATTCGGTCATGATCTTCGCCGTCTGGACAGCATGCGAACCAGAACCGACGCCGAGATGAACATCCGGCTTTGGCATTCCAAGGTCGTCAAAAAACGAACCCGACATCGCCGCGTCGTAATGCTGGCCCGTATGGACGATCATCGGCTCAAACTCCGATGCCCGCCGCTTCATCTCGGCATAGATCGGCGCAACCTTCATAAAATTAGGCCGCGCTCCGGCGATGCATAATATTTTAAGCATTAGAGTCTTACGATTCGCGCATTACACCCATCTCGTATCTCCGGCGAAAGTGCGTTTCGCGTATCGACCACCAACGACGCTAGTTTGCACACGCATTTGTAATCGACCGGCGAGTGTTCGGTGCAAATGATTACGCAGTCGGAACCGGCGATGAGTTCATCGGTCAACTCCTTGTTGTAGAGCGGTTCGCCATCGCCGATCGTGTATGCGTGGTCAAAGGTGACGGCCGGGACGAACGGGTCGTGATAATAAACATCGGCCCCGTCGGCACGTAACAGGTCGATGATCGAGAGGGCGGGCGATTCGCGCATGTCGTCGATGTCTTTTTTATATGCGACGCCTAAGATCAGTATTTTTGAACCGTTGACCGCCTTTTTGTTTTCGTTCAAAGCATTCGTGGCAAGCTCGACGACATAGTTCGGCATCGTAGAATTTACCTGCTCGGCGAGCGAAATAAACTGCGAATCGAACCCGTGCTGGCGAGCCTTCCACGACAAATAATGCGGATCGAGAGGGATGCAGTGGCCGCCGATCCCGGGCCCCGGATAGAACGGCATAAAGCCGAACGGCTTTGTCGCCGCCGCCCGGACGACCTCCCACGTGTCGATGCCGAGTGCGTTGCAGAGCTTAGCCATCTCGTTTGCCATGCCAATGTTTATTGCCCGAAACGTATTTTCCCAGAGCTTTGCCGCCTCGGCGACTCGGGCCGACGAAACAGGAAAGACTTGACTGACAATCTCGCCGTAAAGCATCGCTGAGACGTCGGTAGAGTCTTTTGACACGCCGCCAACGACCTTTGGAATATTGTGCGTTTGAAACTGCGGATTGCCCGGATCGACACGCTCCGGCGAAAATGCGAGCAGAAAATCCGTGTCGAGCGTAAACCCTTTTTCCTCAAACATCGGCTGTAAAACCTCGTCGGTCGTGCCGGGATAGGTTGTTGATTCGAGAATAATTAGCTGACCGCGACGCATGTATTTTTGGATCTCGCCGCCGGCGGTCAGAATGTACGACATGTCTGGATCTTTAGTTTTACGGAGCGGCGTCGGGACGCAAATGATGATCACGTCGCAATCGCTCAACTTGCCAAAATCCGTTGTCGCCGTCAGTCTGCCTTCGTTTACGCATTTTTTTAGATTTTCGCTCGTAACGTCAACGATGTACGAATGTCCGGCATTGATCGCAGCGGTCTTGGTCTCATCGACCTCAAAACCGATAGAATTAAAGCCTTTTAAGCAAAATTCGACAATCAGCGGCAGCCCGACATAGCCGAGTCCGATGACGCCTATGCGCGCCGTTCCGTCTGAAATAAGTTTCTGTAATTCGTCTTTGATCATTTATTTGTCTGGTCAAGAATAGCCAAAAAAGTGGTGCGTATGAAGTGTTACGGGCGAATACCCGCCCAAGTATTAAACTATGTCACGCGTCAAGGATAGTCAAGATTATATTCATTTATGCTAAACTGAGCCGCTCACAGTTCGCCTGACTTACCACCAGTATTTATACTGTCAATAGGCTGATTTCTCCGTGGTTGTATGAGTTCCGAGATTACATCTAGCAATCCCGTGGTCAAGGCCGTGATCGACGGCACGGCCCCGCGTTCCGCGCAGGTTGCGGCTGCACGCGGCATTTTGCCGTTGCCGCAGACCGATCTGCTCGAAATTCTCGTCAATTTTTTCCACGGCAGCGACGCCGAACTGAAAGAGAATGCGCGGCAAACCCTGGTCGCTCAAAATGTCGACGCTCTTGAGGAGACGATCCGCGGGGCCGAGATCGCTCCGTCCGTATTGGCTTATTTTGCCGGGCGTGATGATCTGCCGGCCGCGATCCAGGAAACGATCCTTACAAATACAAACACACCACCGACAGCCGTCGCGAAATTTGCCGCAAAAACACAAAACGGCTCGTTGCTCGAACTGCTGTCGTTCAACCAACAACTGCTGATCCAAAATCCGGCGATCATCGATGCGATCATTGGTAACGCATCTCGAACGCCCGAGGCCGAGCGGCGTGCATCGGAGATAAAACGCGAATTTTTTGAAAAAGAACGCGGTGCTCAGCAGATCGCCAACGAGCTGCGGGCACGCGGCAACGAGGCGGCGGCGGAATTTATCGAACAAGCCGAATTTGCCTCAAATCTCGGCGGTTCGGGCATGAGCATCGAGGATGCGATACTTCTGGCCGAACACATCGAGGTACCCGATCATGAGACGGACGATTCATGGCTGAGCCTCGAATATATCGAGGAGATCTATGAGGAAACCGACGATCAGCGAAAGGCCATCTTCACCAAGATTCTCGGCGAGCTACAGTCCGAAGAGGAAGAAATTCCAGGCGAGCGTATCTCGATGATCAACCGCATCATGAAGATGGGCGTCAAGGATCGCGTCAAACTCGGTATGAAAGGCGACCGAGAGGCCCGAAACATCCTCATCCGCGATCCGAACCGCCTAGTTTCGTCGGCAGTGGTGAATAACCCTCGAATAAGCGAACAAGAAGTCACGACGATCGCGGCGATGCGTTCGATCTCGGAAGATATTTTGCGGCAAATCGCATCAAACCGGCAATGGGCACGCAGTTACAGCATCATGCACAGCCTGGCCAAAAATCCGCGAACGCCGATAGCAAACTCGATAACTATCATGAGCCGGCTGCAGCTCCGCGATCTGGCCGCGTTGACGAAAAACCGCAACGTGTCGGACGCAGTCCGCCGTCAGGCACTTCGTCTGCATACGGCCCGCACCGGCGGCAACCGCTAGAGAAACTTGGCAACGCGCCCGGTTTTGACAAACGAACCAGCCAAGTCGGTAAATGTGTGGCTTGCGGCCCCGAGCCATAAGCCGAGAAACGTCAGCGTAAAAAAATGCTCGCCAAATTTTGCACGGGTAAATTCACCGATTGACTGCCAAATGCGGGCAAAATCAACCATGCCGACCAGTTTGCCACCCGCATACATCTCGTAAACATAGGCCGCCAAAAAAGCCAGCAACGTCAGAATACCCATAAAATAAACAACGCGGATCAGAGCGCCGAAGATCAGCCCGTGCGAAAATCGAGACCGGTGTTTAAAAAACTTACGATACGGAAACCACAAAAACCTAAAAATAAACCATCGTGAATACTGCCGCGAAACCGTATCGAGATCCGGGCCAAACATCAGCCCACCAAAAATAAAACCGGTGAACACGATTGCGGAGGCCGACACGCTTCGGGTTACGGCATAGGTCGCCGCAAATGCCGGAACGGCAAGCAGAAATGTAATGGCGTCGTGTGTACGTCCACTGGGCATCGCTACATTCTACCTTGAGGCGTGCCGCATTCGGTATTGTGTTAGAATCTTGATTTCGCCTGATCAATGGCATCCGTCTTTCAAAAACTAAAAACCACGCTCGCGATGATTAAGTTTGAGCATACGCTTTTTGCGTTGCCGTTCGCGTTTCTCAGTGCGATCCTTGCGGCCAACGGCCTGCCCGCCTGGCGGCAAATATTGTGGATAACGGTCGCTATGGTGGGCGCACGCTCGGCCGCGATGACATTTAATCGCATCATCGACCGTGACATCGACGCGGCCAATCCGCGAACTGCCAATCGCGAACTGCCGACGGGCAAGCTCTCGGTCGGTTTCGCATGGCTATTCCTATATGCTTCCATCGGCGTATTTTTGCTCGCTTCATATTCGCTAAACTGGCTGACGTTTGCTCTCTCGCCAGTCGCCCTCGTCTTTGTGCTTGGCTATTCGTATGCAAAGCGGTTCACGGCATTCGCCCACATCTTTTTAGGCCTTGCGCTCGCCATTTCGCCATCAGCCGCATGGATCGCCGTTCGCGGCGATCTGTTTGACGAGATTCCGCTGCTGTTGTCGCTATTTGTAATGATCTGGACGGCTGGATTTGACGTCCTTTACGCCTGTCAGGACTTTGAATACGACCGCAAAAACGGTCTGCGCTCGATCCCCGC
>JAYUDV010000141.1:0-30249 GCA_043739565.1 Chloracidobacterium sp. | reverse complement strand
TTGAGAACGAAAACGAATACAACGCGGCCGATATTGACGAGATTCGTGCACAGCTACAGACGCCTGGGTGGGAAAGGTTAGCTAATGTCCGCAGCAAGAAAAACAATCAAAAGGTCGATGTTTATACGATGTTTACGGGCAATCAAATGAGCGGCGTCGCCGTTGTCGTGTCCGAGGCGAAAAGCATCGCCGTCGTCAACGTCATCGGCCCGATCGACATCGATCTGCTGATGGAATTAAGCGGAAAAATGAATATCCCGCGCATCGACATCGAAACCGAAAAAAAGGATAAACCGAAAAATTAACAGGAGAGTTATGACAATGTTTATGACCAGGAAACTCTTGATCGTTTTAACTCTTTCCCTTTTGGCCCTTGCTTTTACCGCTCCGGCGGCAAGCGCCAAACCTAACGAATACGATGCGATCGTTCGCCATCTGAAAACGAAATACCAGGCAAAAAAGGTCAATATTCCGTTTTTGTGGCTTGCTCGTTTCGCCGTAAAGGTCGTTCGTCCGGCCGGTTTCAAAAGCTTTAACGTCACATTTTTTCAGGATCTGAAATTTTCACGCGACAAGCTCGACCTGGAAATGCAGGAAGCGATGAAAAGCTCGTTCAGCCCGGATTGGGGTTCAATCCTCCATATACGTTCGCGCGAAGGCGAGCAGATTTATATGTACATGCGAGAGGCCGGCTCAGATGTGAAAATCACCGTCGTAACGATAGACAAGGAGCAGGCCGCCGTAATCCGCGCCACCTGCAACGCGGACAAACTCGCCGAATTTATCAATAACCCCAAGATCTTCGGCATATCGCTCAACGATAATAAACCGGAAGACGAAGTAAAAAGGCAAAAGTAAAAAGGCAATAAGAGAATCCCTCCTTTTGCCTTTTTTTGGCTTTTTTCTTTTTACTTTTTACTTTCGCCTTTTTACTTTGTACCTCTTCCGACGCCGAGATTATCGTAATTGAGGACCGCGTTAAAGATCAGTGCGGAACTGCCGCTCGTCTCATGCCGCCACATCGGATTGTTGGCGAACATTACGACATGGCCTTTGCCAACCGGAACGTCGACAATTGCCGCCTTACCAGCAAGCTCAGCTCCGCTCGCGAGCTCGCCGCTCACCAACAGCTCCTTTTCAGGGGCAAACCTCAGCACGACACGCGGCCGCATCTCGGGCAGCGGCTGTTGCAAGGCAAGAGCGGCCAGTTGATCTGGATTTGGAGTCGCCGAAGCCGGCGCCAAAGGCGGTCGACCCTGTATCACATCCGGATCGTCCACGGTGCCACGGCCTGAGGGGCGGTTCGCACCAGTTGTCGGCTGCCCACCGCCACCGCCGCCGCCTCCACCACCACCGCCAAACCCACCACCTCCACCGGTAGACACCTGAAGCAGCGGCGATTGATTAAAGTACACGGCCAGCTTTTCGTCATAACCGTAGGCAATCGGGCTCTTCCGGTCGGCAAACATTGCGTTATATACCGATCCGCGAGCCTGAAACGCGGCCGTCGAATCCTGGATCGAAACGCCCTCGGTGATACCAAAATCTATCGGTATCGACGCATTTCCGCCGATGGTGATGAACAACCCGCCGCCTTCGATAAATTTTTGCAGTTTGGCGATGCCCTCCAGTCCCATCCCGCCGCGGATGTCGTCGGTCTGATCCGGCGAGAGGGCGAAGTTCGGCGTAATATCGGATTTCTTCCACGGGATCGGAGCTTCCGCATCGCCGCGCTTGGCGATCCCGCGTACGATCGATTGGGAGCTGCCGCCCACCGGACCCCAAATGATCGCGTCCCATTTATCGCGAAAATTTGGCGTGCGGCCCAGCGTCTGATCTGAAATATAATCATAGGGAATACCCAGTTTGTCGAATTCGATCCGATACCAGCCCTCGTTTTGCGTGTTCGTCCAGGTATGAACGATGGCAATACGCGGTACGCTGATCGCATGCTGTGCGACATCGGGAATCTTGTCCAAGCCCGCTGCGGTCAAGCCGAGATTGCTAACTTCCTTTTTCAATCTCGCTTCCGTGTCGGCCGGATTACCGTCGGTTTTAACGATAAATGAACCGGCGTTAAAAAGCTTGTCGCCGACCTTGAAATTATCCTCGGCCGCAGACATCTTCACGTCCTTTAACCGGTACCGCAACTGCGCCACCTGCGCTTCGGCGGTGTTGTTGACCACATATCCGGCCTTCGCCGAACCATCTACTTTGCCCGTCACAACAGCGGGGCCGTCAATCATTTTCATATCGGCATCGAGGATTTTCGTATCCTTGACGCGGATGGTTTTGACATTTTTCAGCGGCCCAAAGGTCCAGCCCGTGTCGTCATACGGCCGCGGATCGCTGACGTTGTAATACTGCGTATCGAGCAGCATGTCGGCCATTCGCGAATACGGCTGGTCCATACGCACGACATAGCTGCCGGCGGCGAATTTACCTTCCTTTGTCTCGACGTCTTTCGTCAGTTTTTGCACCTCGCAGCCTTGCATCTTTAATAAATTGACAAGATCGCCCGCCGAAGCCGGACGCGGATCGTCAGCCGGGAGCACCCAAGCCGCCGGGCCTTCGGTGCGGCCCTTAGCGACCGAACGCTTGCTCTTTAGATAAAAATTACTGAGAAATTTGTCCTTATTGTCCGCCACATAGCTCATGGCCAGGATCAAAGCGCTTTGCTGGAGATTGACGTTGTTACGCATCGACCATTTAACGCGTGCGAGCGGCGGATTTGGACGAAACCAGTCACGAGCCGATTCGGCACCGACCGTGCGGTCCTGAGTATCGGCTCCGCCGTTGCCAAATGTCTCATAAAAACGCCCGATCGAATTGTGGCCGTTCGCGACGTAAAACATATAGTTCGCCGCCCAGCCATCGTAAAAACCGTGCGTCCACACGCCAGGCACGCCGCGTTTTGTCATGCCCTCGATCTCGTGATATGCGAGGACTTGCCATTCATCAATCACTATCGGGTCGAGCCAGGCGTTATATGGCCCGGTGCCGGTCGAAGTGTAAAGAAACGGCACGGATTCGTGCAGGTCGTGTAAAACCGTCGGATGATAATCGAGAAACGTTGACATCTGATTTCGCGAAAGAGCGAGCGCCATTCCCATCGAATCGCGATTGTTGTCATGGGCGACGTATTTGCCCCAATAGATCAATCCCGGTGCCCGTTTGGTCGGATTTGCTTTGCGATAGTTGTATAGATCGACCATCGTGTCGCGCCCGTCGACCTCGAGCGTCGGCGTGATCATAATAATGACGTTTTTGCGGATCGCCTTGATCATCGGCGAATCTTCCACGGCGATGCGATACGCGAGTTCCATCAGCATTTCCGGACTTCCCGTTTCAGTCGAGTGGATCGATCCCGAAAGCCAATAGATCGCCTTGCCCTCGCTGATCAGCATCTGCGCGACCGCTTCGTCAACCTTTCGCGGATCGGCAAGCTTCGCCGTGATCTCCTTGTACCGCGCGAGCTTGGAAAGATTGGCTTCGTCGGAGATGACGACCAGCATCTGATCGCGTCCCTGCTCGCTTTTCTCGGGTGCGAGAAAGGTCTTGACACGAGGGCTGGCTTTTTCGAGTTCGCGGTAATAGCGATATTGGTCCTTTGTGTAAGTCAGCTTGTCGGGCGTGCCAATCGGATAACCCAAAATCTTGGCTGGCGACGGCACCGTGGCCGACGTCGGCAAGTGATCTATCATCTCCGTCAAAAAAAACTTCTCAGTCGTGTTCTTTAAGATCGATTCCGTGTATTCCTTATCATTTGTCTGAGGCTGAGGCGCCGCCGCGGGTTTGTTTTTGTTATTCTGCGCGGACACAACTCCGCACAATACGAACAGCATTAGAGCTAGAACGAGTCGATTCATTGAGATCCTCCGTCGATAAAATGAAATTGATCTATTTTTTTAAATTACAGCCGAAATTGTATCAGACGGGACGGGTAAGTAAACGCCGGAAGCGGGCAATTTCAGCAAAAAATAAAGAAAGTTGCTTTGCTGATACCTAATGAGCGGTTTGAGATAGTCGCGGACGATATTGAGATGGCCTCTTGGAATAGTTGCAACCGGCATCAAACGATGATATATCTCGTTGAAAAGCCATGAAGTTCGCGAAGGGACTATTAGACGACATAAACGAGGGCGACAAGCCGCCCGTCGTTGAGGTTGAAAAGGCTATCGTTGACGTTGAAAAGAATCGCCTGTTCCAGACACAACAGGAATCGGTCGCCAGCTCGCAAAACTATCTGAAGTTGCTCGCGATTGTCGTCGTCTGCATAGCCATTATAGGTGCCGTTGTGTTTTATCTGACGCTGCCGCGCGTCGGTGACCGTATCCGGGCACCGAAGGAGCTCGAAGACGCCGTTCGCAGCCATTTCCTCGACAAGGAAAAACGCACGGCCACCGATATCACCTTCTACAAGTGCGATAAATACTACTGGGCTCACACGGAAGTCGAGACCCGCACGGATATTCCCGGCAACCCGTTGTCACGCGTTTCGAGCTACGCCACAAAAGCTACTCCGCGTGACGACGGCAAATGGGAGATCACCGCTTTGCCCATCACGTCGCCGGATATGGATACTCCGTGCCGATGATCACATTTAGCAGTCAGCGATCAGCATTCGGCGGTCCGTAGATCGAAAACGAAAAAGCCCGTGGATAACCGAAGACTTTTCTTACTGCTTACTGCTTACTGCTTACCGATCCCCAATAGCCACATACTTCAGATCGCGGGCGCCGATGTATTCGGCACGCGGACGGATGAGCTTGTTATGGCCGTATTGTTCGAGAATGTGGCCGGTCCAGCCTGAGATGCGGCTGACGGCGAAGATGGGCGTGTAAAGGTCGAGCGGGATGTCCATCAGGTAATAGGTCGATGCCGAGTAAAAATCGACGTTTGGGAACATTCCCTTTTTCTCGTGCATGAGCTGTTCGATTCGTTGCGACATTTCATACCATTTCGAAACACCCTTTTTCTCGGCCATGTGTTTAGAATATTTTCGCAGCCAAGTCGCACGCGGATCTTCGGTTTTATAAACCGCGTGGCCAATGCCCATGATCTTGCGTTTTTCGTCAAGAGCCTTGTCCAGCCAAGCGTCAACCGCCTCGACGCTGCCGATATCGATTAACATCTTCATCACATTGGTATTTGCACCGCCGTGAAGCGGACCGGCCAGGGCCGCGATGCCGGCTGTCACGGCGCCGTACATATCAGCCAGGGTTCCGGCGACGACCCGCGTCGTAAATGTCGATGCGTTGAGCTCGTGATCGGCGTGCAGTATCAGGCACACATCAAACATGTGCGCCTCGTCCGCGTCAGCCCTTGTCCCGCGAAGCATATAAAGGAAATTCTCGGCGATACCGAGGCTCTTATCAGGAGCGATGATGTCCTTGCCATTGCGGATGCGATCCCATGCCGCCGACAGCGTACCGATCTGTCCGGTGAGCTTGATCGCGGCTTTCATTGCGTGTTCGCGGTCGGTGCCGTGGCCGTCTTTGTCAAAGAAATCCAGGCTCGAAACCGCCGTACGTAATACGTCCATCGGATCGGCGTCAGTCGGATACTGTTTCATCAAGGCGATAACCTCAGCCGGGGCCTCGTAATTTGCACGGATCTCCGCAGTCAGAGCCGCCAGTTCGTCAGCCTTTGGCAAACGCCCGTTCCACAGTAGGAATATGACCTCTTCAAACGTCGAATTCTCCGCCAGATCGTGAATGTCATAACCCTGATAGATCAAGATTCCCTGCTCACCATTGACATCGCCGATCGCACTCTGTGCGGCGACCACGCCTCGAAGCCCTTCGGCGGCGGTTTTTTCTGTTGCTGTGCTCATCTTTGTGTTATCTCTCTATTAACTTAATTTATCTTCAACCTCTAATATTACCGAAGCGCGTTTTTCTATACAAGCCAAGCGGCTTAAATTGGATATACCAATAGAGATTTAGTGCATAATTCAGAATGCAAAATGAATAATGACGAAAAAAGGCCGGGAAAAATTCCCCGGCCTTAATTCCATGTATTTTGCACGCTGCATTGTGCATTCTCAATTACTAACGAATTTGCGTTTCATACGCGGTCTTGACCCGCATTTGTTGATTGCGGTTTAGACGGATATGTTTGCCCCGCTCGATGACGACTGCTCCGACGCCAAATGCCGCACCCATTCCGGCTCCGACGGCCGCTCCGACCGGGCCGCCGACAACAGCCCCGACAACCAAACCAGCTCCCGTCGCACCGCCGATTTTCGCGGCATCGCGCTTGAGCGAGCTTTGGCCGATGGCCGTGCCCTCGGTGTCAACCAACCTGACGTTGTCGCCTTTGATCGGCATTACTTCTGTAAGGATCGCGCTGAAATTACTCCACCGACTGTCGTTGAGGATGATGCGGTCAAACGACAGCAGCAACTCGCTGCGGCGTTTAATATGGCCAGGTGCCGTGATTTTGGTGACGCGGCCCTCGATCGTCGCTCCCGCGATCTCAGATGGGGCCACGATCTTCGCTGTAAACTTGTCGCCCGTGCGGCTCCGTTCGGTGCTGAGATCTTCCTGGAGTTCGAGGATCAATTCGGTTTCACGAGGAATGATAACCGTCGTATTTGGGTGGCTTTGATAAGTCGATGTCGTATCGGCCGTGTTCGAGTTTTGATCGATCTTTGCCGTTTCGGTTGTTCCGTTAATAGGTTGCTGTGGCGTCTCGCCAACATTTGTCGCAAGATTTTGGCTTTCACCGACGAGTACGCCCCGACGCTGCAAACCCGTCGGTAGATTTGCGTCAAACGAGCGTTTTTCAAAACCCGTGTCGTATCCCGATTCGAATCCCTGCTGATAACCATCGCGAAAATCTTCGCGCGAACCATAGTCTTTGCTAAAAGCACGGTCAGCCTTGGAATATTCAGCGTGGCGGCCATAGCTCTTAGCGATACTATTGATCGTATCGCGATAGCCGGCCATATATCCGTCGGAATAGCCGGTTCGGAACCCTCGCTGAAGAGCGAAAGATGAGTCCTGCGTTTGAACCGTTGCCGCTTGTACAACTATAGCGGGAAGTGCGACCCCGCTTAAAATTGTGCTTAATATAAAGATACTTAGTGTTCTTTTAACTCTCATTGTTTCTCCTTTGGTTTCGCCGGTCATGGCTCGAAATATAATAGTCGCATATGGTTATACACTAATATCTAAGTGTTTACAAGAACTTTTTACGATTCCCGAGCGCATCGGGAAATATTGCACGAGCTTAAGATATCGCTTAACACGTATGCTGATCGTAAACCGCACTATAACAACGGCGGCGAACGCATAAACGTCCGCCGCCGAGTCCTATGATTATGAAGCCTTTTAGAAACTTTTACGGAAAAGGTACGAGGCCCGGATAAAAAATGTCCGGCTGTTGCGTTCAAATCCGGGCTCGTATTGGCCGGTAAGCGGGCTATAACCTTTGTAGTTAAAATTGTCGTTATAGCCGACGTAGAACGCGGTGCCCGGATTTGGATTCCATCCGAATAAAAACTGTCCGCTCGCGTTGGCATTTAGCGTGTCGTAATCCCAACGTGCACGTATGTAAACGAAACGCGTAAATTGGTACGTCGACCTCAATGTAAAAATATTGGTGTTAAAGGCAAGTTTGCCGGTGTCGTTTCGCTTAAGGCTGCTCTTTGTATAATCGAGCGATATCCGCAGCGGATCGATCGGTTTATATTCAAACCCCACGTTTGCATCGAATTCTAGTCCTTGTCCCGGATCAAGTCGTGGTGGGTCGGCAAAGACCGGGTATGGATTGCGGACCGGATCGGCCCGATACAAGTAGAGTCCCTGAATGTACGTCAGATATGCCGGGCTACGCAAATACGCCTGAAAGGCCGGGCTGGCCCGATCAAACCGCGGCCCGGAGCCAAAATCATAATCAAAAGTGTTGAACACCCAGCCGATCGAGCCATAGGTATTAAGCTGCTTATTAACCGTTTTTTTCGCGTTAAGAGTGTAATACGGCTGATGGGCGGTGCGCGTCGGTGCCCCGAAAAAGCCGCCAGTGATCCCGTTCGCGGGATTCCGTTTCGCTCCAAACTCTTCCTCGTAGATTTTTTCGTACCGGATTCCGGCGTCGGAGCTTATGAAAAGGCTGCCCTGCATCTGGAGATTAAGACTGCCGCCGACCGAACCGCCCTGAATCCGGCCTTGCCAATCAAAAATGTATCGGGCAAATTGATGTGAATTAATCCGAATTATTTTCGCTTTCGGATTGGATTTCGTGCTGATGCGATTCGCAAAAAATGCAGTATTTGAATCGATCCGCCTGGTAAATCCGGCGTCGGATCGATAGTCCTTTGTCCGCCCCGAAACCTCGGCGAACCAACCATGTGTTTCGGCCGTGTAATCGAGGCCCCAGTAATACCCAAAGCCGTCGCCCGACCGGTATTGAAAACGGTCGGTTACTGGACTATAGAAATTTTTTCGCGAGTATGTTCCGAGAGTTTGGAACGTCAATACAGTTTTCGGATTTAGCTTGAATTTACCGTCAAAACCTGTTACAAAATTCCGGTTTTTAGGAAATATACGCGACGTCGCAAAAAACCCAATGTTGTTTTCCTTACCGAAATCCTGCTTGACTCGAATTACGCCAAAGATTGCATTCTTATCGACGACATCTTCGTTCGCACACAGACGGACAAATCCCGGAGGGTCAAACGCTCTTGACCGCTGGCAATTAAGCAATTCGCCGCGTTCGTCTTCCGAATAATTACCGGGAGCGTTGTCCGACGCACCCAGAATGCCGAAGCTGGTCTTACCGATCTTGCCGGTCAATTTTACCGCCACATCGGGATCGACGATCGTGCGTGAGTAAAATGGCTGCAGCGGCGATTCGAAAATATCCTTGCCTTCGAGAAAGAAAGGCCGCTTTTCCTGAAAAAAGATAGGGAATCGCTGATTCGCGGATACGACGGGAGCGTCGGCCTCTATCTCGGCGTAATCGGGATTTATTGCGGCGTCCAGCGTGACGTTTGGCGATAGCGTGTATTTAAGATTGACGCCAATATCCTTCTTGATCGGATCATTCGTAAATTTGCCGGGATCCTGCAGCCCGATCGGATTAAAAACGGGGTCGAAACGGCCAAATTGCGAGAATCCGGCGTTAGAGATCGTTCGCTTACGTTGACTCGTCTGCGACAGGGTAACACTCGGCACTACTTCGAGAGTACGCTCGTATTTAATCTCGTCAAGTCCTTTGATTCTTCCGTGTTTTATCAGAAAACCCGAGACATCACGGTTATCCGGCAGCCATTCATCGAGTTCACCATTGAAACGGTTGATATTCCGGGCGACGCTAAATCCCCACATTTTACCTTTACCCGCCGTGTAACGAAGCGACTTAAATGGGATCTTAGCTTCGACTGACCAACCCCAGTCTTCGATCACGCCTTTCGATTCCATGACGATATCTACCGAGAAATCGGCGCCTTTACCTTCCGTAAAAATGCCGTCCTGCTGGATGCCAAGTGGGTTGAAACCAATCACGTATGCACGCCTTCGGTCGTCGTAAGTGTCAAGCCACATCCGGACATTGTCCTCGCCGAAAACGTTGTCACGTTTTGCGACCGTCGCGCGGATCTTGTCCTTTTCATCCCAACATTTGAAAGCTACGTAAAGGTTGTACTCGTCATACATCACATACACTTCGGTTGGTTTTGACGGCGCCGTATTATATCCAGGCGTGGTTTGATAAAAATCTTTAAAGACAGCGGCCTGCTTCCATACTTCCTCGTCGATCTTACCATCTATCACGGGAGCACCGGTCGCCCTGGGTATTGTAATGGGGTTGCGTTTCTCTGGCGGTACCAGCACCTTACCACCTGTTGGCGACGCCGCATTCGACGAAGGCCCACTCACGTTAGATTTACCATTGTTGGCCGCCTCCGACGTAGTTCCCTGTTGGGCGGTGACGGACAAAGCGAGGGTTATGAAGGATAATAATAAAGCGATCTTTCTCATGACTGCAACTAAAAATCAGAAACTAATTGGCGTATTTTAGTTAGATGAATTGTGCCACTGACTAAAACGCAAAGCCGGTCAGAATGTTTCAAAATTTCTACCGGAACATAAACATAATAGGCTTTTCAGGCGGGATTTTAAAGGCTCTTCGACAAACGATCCGGGTCGTACTTCCTCTCGCCGATACATTTCATCAGGTTGTGTCGGCCACCGGCAAATCCGGTTTCGGTTGTCTGGTGCCGACGACCATGACGGGCATTCGAATGCGTCCTATGCTAGTATTGACGTTTTGTTTTCCCATTGGGAAACGAGAGGATGAACGAGCAAACGCGAGGCTGAATTTAGCGTAATCGCGTTGCACCTGATGGAAAACGAAACAGCATTACACATGACCTTATCCGAAGAAATACACCATTCAGTAGCCGACGCCGACGATCTGGAAGAGGTTTGGGATAAAGAAATCTCGGTTTCTGACGTAATTCGGAATCTCTGTAGGCATCCGGCTCAAATAATCACGCGTTGGAATTGGAAATCCGCGTTTCTGGGCGCCATTCTGAGAGCGTCGTTTTACTTTACGGTCTATCAGGCAAGTCACGAAACGTGGTTGGTCACGATGACCGCTGTTCTTGTTGAAATGGGGTTCCGGTTCTTGACGACCGGAATTGCCGGATCGATTGTCCAATCGTTTCGCCGCGCGACGCCGCTTTGGCTTGCCAACGTGATTGTATCGATCTCGCTGCCTGCTTTCAGTCATAGCATCGAATTTATAACCCACTACGCGCAGGAAAAATATCTTTCGGATATTTTCCCTGCCTCGCAAAATGGAGTCGCACGGCAACAGGCCTTTGCAATATCCGTATTATTTTCGTTTATTTCGGCTTTATTCAATCTTTACGCGATGCGTCACGGCGTGCTTTTGGTCGGAGCCGGCGAAGAGACGCAGACATTTTGGAACGATCTCAAAATGCTGCCGCGACTCGTAGGCGAGTTTGTTATATCGCTTCCTGTGCTGATTTCGCGTTGCCTTGAGACAGGGAAATTCATTAACGCGATCCTCATCTTTTGCGCCTTCGGGCTCTCGATTGGAACCATTTTGGGGACAACTCGCGGCAAGTGGAAATGGGCTTGGACCTCGGCCCTGGGTGCCTGGGCCATCCTTTTGTTCGCCACCGCTCTGACAGTTAGCGTTAGGAAAATAGCTCAAATGCGGGAACATGGGATGCTTGAATTAGTTTTCGCGAATTTGAGAGTTCGTCCTTTTCGCACGATCATCAGCGTGATCGGCGTGTCGCTCGGCGTCATACTGATCGTGCTGTTTACCGGGCTGGCCCGCGGCATGACCAACGATGTCGCCAAACGCGCCGCCAACTGGAAAGCCGAGATTCTTTTCACGCGGCCCGGCGGCATGGACCTGACGAGCTCTAACACCGCTGTGAACGTTGCCTACGCGGCAAAACTTCTCGAGATCGAAGGCGTCCAATCCACTGTCCCCATCATTCGGTACATAATGCCCGATTCAAAAGGTCGTTGGGGCATCAAGCAGGTCGACGGCGTCGAATGGCAGCCCTTCGGCGACATGAACGGAATACAGATCGTCGAGGGCCGCGCCGCGCAGGCCAACGATGAGATCGTCGTTGATGAGCGTCAGATCAAGGACGAAAATCTAAGTATCGGGCAGACGTATGAGCTTTTTGGCGGCAAACCGTATCGGATCGTCGGTGTTTTCTCGCCACCCTCGGGAGCACGAATAAAAATGTCGCTGGCGGGAATGCAAGACGCCCTCCAGACAGATAAATGCACCTACATTTTGGTAAAGCTCAATGACGGCGCGGATGTCGATAAGGTTGCCGCGAGGATCAACGAAGTGCTGCCCGGCAATAAGATCACTCTCACGAGTGATCTGGTGATCGACGCTCAGGAGCGCATTCCGGGGCTCGGCACATTTTTACGGGTTTTGGTCGGGCTCGGGGCGTTTGTCAGCATGATTTTTGTACTGCTGTCGATGTACACCACTATCACCGAACGGCGAAAAGAGATCGGCATTCTCAAATCTCTCGGAGCATCGAAAAGTTTTATTATCACGGTGATCGAGGGCGAGGCTTTTATGATCGGCGTTCTCGGCGTCTTGCTCGGCGGCATCGCGTCCGCTGTCTCAGCATATCTTATCGGTCGTCAATATAACCTCGCATTTGAATTCAGCACCAACTGGATACTGACAGCGATCGCCATAGCCATCGGCGGCAGCCTCGTCGGTGCCCTCTATCCCGCCTGGCGTGCATCGGGCATCGACCCGGTCGAAGTTATGGTAAATGAGTAAACTAAATTGGAGCGCGGGCAGGATGTCCAATCTCCCAGTATTTCCTAACTAAAACCCTTGCCTTTTCTTCCAAGCTGAATTATTCTATTCTTATCGTTTCATAGATGCAACGTGGTGCGGGCATCAGGATGATTCACGCAAAAGTCATATGTCCCATCTGAGCTTAGTACAAAGCCTTTCCCGCCTACAGGAAGAGCAAAAATATGCGGACGAGATCCAGCTCGACCACTTCGGTCTGGCATTTACGCGGGGGACGCTGGTCGAGATTGCCGGAGGCTCGGGGAAAACAAGTCTCGCGCTGTCGCTGCTTTCAAAACTAACGGCGGTGGGCGAGATATGCGCGGTTGTAGATTCGGGCAACGGCTTTGATCCATGCACCGCAAGCTTAGCCGGCGTGGAGCTTGAAAACCTGCTGTGGGTACAATGCGGCGGCAATATGGAAAAGTCCTTTATGGCTGCCGATTATCTGGTACAGGCAAAAGGTTTCGGTGCTATCTGGCTAAACTTGCACGGTCTGCCGCAGCGTCTGCTCCGTATGGTGCCAAAAACATATTGGTACCGATATCGGACCAGAATAAAAGAAACGCCGACCATGTTGCTCGTGACGGCCGAGGAACCGGTGACAGGCTCGGCGTCTCAGCAGTCGTTTATGTTTTCGCGTGAGCGGGCAGTCTGGTCAGGCATCGGGCGGTTTAAATTGCTGAGGGAATTTCACCTCAAGATGCAGTCCCGGAAAGGGTCTTTCGGGCCGCCTTTTGAGACAAAGATCGAGATGGATTACAGGGAAGCGTAATGGAGGGCGGAAACGAGCGCCACTTTATAAAAAACCGGGCCATTTTATAGAAATCAGGACAAATGATCCCACCGAATATTAACCGATGTCTAAACTCTACGCATGCATAATTTCGGGCCGGGCAAAGGCGGATAAAGAGGAACTCCTCTCCGCCGCACGGCAGTTTTCCGCTCGTATAGAGATGCTTGAGGATGGGGTTTTGTTTGACGTTGGCGGGCTCGAAAGGCTGATCGGCAATTCGGACCAGATCGCCCAAAATATACTAGATCACCTAAAAACGCACAAGATCTCGGGTAATGTCGCGGTCGCAAACACGGTCGATTCGGCAATGCTCCTGGCGCGGCAAAATAAAGGCCTAAACCACGCGGTCGCGTCACCCGCCGAATTTCAAAAACTGCCGCTGACCGATCTCGGCATCGCAACCGATTCGATCGGCATTTTTAACGAGCTTGGGATAAACAATATTAAGGATCTGCGGCAGATCCCGGTTGACGATCTCATCAATCGTTACGGGCGAGATTTTCAAAAAGTGATTGACGTCATCGAGCAAAACGACAAGAGTTTTCTGACGCCGAATGTCAAAGAGAGCAGCCTCGCATGGAAGTACGCGCTCGACTTCCCCGTAGATGATTTTGAGCAGTTGATCTTTATTGTCAATCACGGCCTCGATAATTTATTTGCGGCAATCGCCCATGACGCCTTAAGCACCGAGCAGCTTGATATTTCTTTCAAGCTGGCCAATAAAACTGAGAGAAGTTACGAGATAAAGACGTCTTTTCCGACGCTCGAAAAATCGTTTTGGCTAAAGCTCATAAATCTGCGGATCTCTCTGCATCCGCCGGAGGCAGCGATTCTTAGCGTCAACGTCGTCGCTCATTTCACCAAACCCAGACCGTCGCAACGCGGCCTGTACGCCGTCTCGCGTCCGGAGCCGGAAAGCCTGTTGCTGACAGTCAATAAATTAAAAAAGCTGGTCGGCGAAGATAATGTCGGAACACCGGTTTTACTAAATCAGAGACTGTCGCAGCCATTCGTTCTCGATGCGGATAAGCTTCCCACAGGCAAAGAAACGCTTGAGGTGAAAACGGAAAAAGCGATCATCGCATTCACCTATTTTCACCCGCCGATCCGGGCCGAGGTGCTCGTCAGAGGCGCTCGCCTGATCTTTATCAAAACCCAGGGTTTCAGCGGCCACGTTACGGAATACAGCGGCGTCTGGAAGGCAAATTCCAAGTGGTGGGACACATCATGGAAGACACAGGAATGGGATGTCGAGGTCGAAAATCATGGCGTCTACCGCCTGTGCAAAGTCGATAAAGAATGGTTTTTGGCTGGTGAGTACGATTAAAGTGTCCCACATGAGGGTGGAACAAGCTGGGACACGCATACAGAAATATGGGTAAAGAAAATAAGATCTTGCCACGAATGACACGAATTAATTTTATTCGTGACATTCGTGACATTCGTGGCTAAAAACAATGGCATTTTACGAGCTTCATACACGTTCAGCCTTTCGCTTTCTCTCATCCGGCTCGCAGCCTGAGAGCCTGGTAAAGCGCGCGGCCGATCTGGGCCTGGACGGTGCCGCTCTGATCGACCGCGACACGGTTTCCGGTGCTGTCAAGTTTCATTTCGAGGCGAGAGAAAAAGGCATAAAACCGATTATCGGCTCCGAGATCACCATGGACGATGGCAGCTTACTGCCGCTCGTCCCAATGAACCTGAGCGGCTATCAGAACCTCTCAAAATTGATCACAACCATCAAGCTCCGCAACAAAAAAGGCGAACATTTCGCGACGCGAAAGGATATCGAAGATCATTCGGCCGGCCTGTTATGTTTTACCGGCGGAGCGGACGCTTTTATGCACAAGAGCATAAAAAACGGCCGTGGCCAGATCGACCTTGCGTGGCTCAATTATGTCTTTGAAAAACGGCTCTATGTCGAGTTGCAGCGTCATCATCTGCGCAGCGAGGAAGCGATAAACCAATCGCTCCTCGGCCTCGCCCACAAGCTTCGCATTCCGTATTTTGCCAGCAATGGCGCGTACTACGCAGATCCACACGACCGCCAATTATTCGACGTTTTCACATGCATAAAAAATCACTGCACGATCTACGACGCCGGTAAATTGCTCTCAGAAAATGGCGAGCGTTACTTAAAAACCAAAAAGCAGATGCTCGATCTGTTCGCGGATCACCCTGAGGCGGTTGGCATAACCGCCGAGATCGCCTCGCGTGTAAACTTTTCGATGGATGAGCTTTCATATAATTTTCCCGATTATCCGGTGCCGCCGGGTGAGACAGCCGGTTCCCTTCTCAGGGCCAAGGCGATCGAGCGGTCGGTCGAGCGTTATCGGGACAAGCCCTGGCCCTTGCGGGCACAGGTAATTCCGCGTCTCGAAAAGGAATTCCGGATCATTGAGATGAAAAAACTGGCTGGTTATTTTCTACTGGTCAGCGATATTTCGGATTTTTGTAAAACGGAAGGGATCCTCTCACAGGGACGCGGCTCGGCGGCAAACTCCGTGGTCTGCTATGCGCTGGGGATAACTGCAGTCGACCCTATCCAGCACAAACTCCTGTTCGAGCGTTTTCTGTCCGAAAAATACGAGCAATATCCCGATATAGACATCGATCTGCCCTCGGGCGACGACCGCGAAAGTGTGATCCAGCACGTCTATCAAAAATACGGCCGCCGGGGTGCCGGGATGACGGCAAATGTCATCAGCTACCGCGGCAAATCCTCCGTGCGGGAGGTAGGCAAAACATTCGGGTTTGGCCCCGAAGTTTTAGAAAGGCTGTCGCTCCTAAACTCTCACTACGAGACCTTTAAGGGCGAAGAGTTGAACCGGCGGCTTAAAGAAGAAGGATTTGACCTGACTGAGAATGTTCGCCTGAGGCATTTTGCCGATCTGTATCAACGGATACTCGATTTTCCGCGGCATCTGGGCCAGCATTCGGGCGGAATGGTAATCTCGCTCGACCATCTCGACGGCATCGTTCCGCTCGAACCCGCGTCGATGCAAGACCGCACAATTATCCAATGGGACAAGGACGATTGCGAACAGCTAAAGATCGTAAAGATCGACCTTTTAGGGCTCGGCATGATGGCGGTCCTGAGAGACAGCATCAGCCTGATAAAAGAACATCATGATGTCGAGCTCGGACTATATAAAATTCCGCAGGATGATCCTAAAGTTTTCGAAGCCCTGCAAAATGCTGATACGGTCGGGATGTTTCAGGTCGAGAGCCGTGCCCAGATCGCTTTTTTGCCGAAGTCAAAACCCGCAAACTTTTACGATATCGTCGTGCAGGTTGCAATCATTCGGCCCGGCCCCATCGTCGGCAATATGCTGAAATCCTACATCGCCCGCCGGCAGGGCAAGGAGAAGATCGATTACATAGATGAAAGGTTAAAGCCGACGCTCGAGCGAACGCTGGGTGTGCCGCTTTTTCAGGAACAGCTGCTAAAGATCGCGATGGACATTGCCGATTTTAGCGGAAGCGAAGCCGAGGAACTGCGGCGGGCGATGGGTTTCAAACGCCCCGATGTAAAACTCGAAAAGATCGGCCAGAATCTGCGTGCCGGAATGACCAAAAACGGCGTCGCACCGGAGGTACAGGAACGGATAGTCAAAGCCGTAAAGGCTTTTGCCAACTACGGTTTTCCCGAATCTCACGCTTTCAGTTTCGCCCTGCTCGCCTACGCCTCGGCTTATTTTATGATCCATTACCGCGCGGCGTTTATGACAGCGATGTTTAATAATTACCCGCTCGGATTTTATAACGCCGCGACTCTGGTAAAAGATGCTCAACGGCACGGGCTGCACTTTATTGCACTCGATATAAATAAATCGCCATATCAATTCACGGTCGAGGAAGTCGATGGCGAAAAAAAGGTGCGGGTCGGGCTAAATTTTGTACGTGGATTGCGAAAAGAGATCGGCGAAGCGATTATCGCAGAAAGAGATCGTCCCCCGCGGCTTTGCCGCTCGATTCCCTATACCAGCATCGAAGACCTCGTTCGTCGTGTACCCGAAATAAACAAACGCGAGATCCGGGCTTTGAGCCTTGCCGGAGCTTTAAATTTCGGCAATACAATTCATCGACGCGAGGCTCTGTGGCAATCCGAGTTGGCTATACAGTCGGCTGGTGAACTGTTTGATAGTGTCAGTAGCCCGCAGGTAAGTAAGGGCATTCCGACGCCTGCCCCAACCCCATTCCTCAAACGCATGGAAGGCCTACAGCTTATCGAGGCCGATCTCAAAAAAACCGGTATCTCGATAGGCAAGCATCCGATGACATTTGTCCGTGAGGAATTAAACAAAAGAGGTGTTTTATCGGCGCGGGAAAGTTTGAATTTGAAAAAAGGTCAGGTAGTTTCCGTTGCCGGAGCGGTGATCATCCGCCAACGCCCGATGACCGCAAATAATGTGGTGTTTATAACTCTCGAAGACGAAACCGGACATTCAAATTTTGTCGTGATGCCCGATATATTTGAAAAATACAGGGCTGTGATCAATCAAAATGATTACCTGATAATTCGCGGTATCTTTGAAGAGCGAGGAATGCTGAAATCCATACATTTCGAGCCGATACACAGTTTTACGGCGGAGGTAGTGTCGCACAATTTTCGTTAAACCTTCTTTCCGAAGATGGTCAACCCAATACCGCCCAAGATGAGGGCGGCGGCGATGGCGAGCCGAGCGGTCGCCGTTTCATCCAGCAACAGCACACCGGCTGCGGCCGCTATGACCGGCACGGCGAGTTGGAGAACGGCGGCCCGCGTGGATGTATGAAATTTGAGGGCGGCATACCAGACGGTGTAACCGATGCCGGAGGTGATCGCACCGGAAAGCACGGCGAGCAACGCGCCGCGAGTCGACAGATGGATCTTTGACAAATACGGGATCGCCGCGATGGCGATCATCGGTACCGAGCGAACGAAATTGCCGGCCGTGTCAGCAAGCGGATCAACGGTGGATCTGCCCCGCAGAGTGTAAAAGCCCCATGATGCGCCGGCCACCGCCATTAATGCCGAGCTGACCGGCGGAGGCGATGCTAAGCCGGGAAAGACGAGATAAACGAGTCCACCGACGGCCATTGCCAGGCCCAGCCATTCGAGCAAAGGCGGACGTTCGCCTCGTGTCAGAGCAACGGCTATCATCGTCAACTGCACCGATCCAAACAATATCAAGGCTCCGGTACCGGCCGTCAAATCGAGATAAGCAAATGAAAACAAAAGCGCATACGCAAAAAGAAAAAACGCGGAAGGCCAACTTCCGGCGTCAGTAGCCCGCGTGTCCGTAGCCCGCACGTAAGTAAGGGTTTCTTGCTCTCCCACCAAGCCCTTACTTACGGTCGGGCTACTGACACGAATGACCAAATACCTGATTACAACCAACGCCACCGCACCAGCAGCGAGCCGGACAGTTGTAAAACCCACCGCATCCGCTTCTTCACCGCGTAACGCAAGACGGCAGAGGATCGAGTTGAACGCGAAAGCGACGAGAGCAAAGGTTGTGTATAGAAATACTTTCAAAAGCGTTTTTAACGCAAAGACGCAAAGATTTTTATTTTTGTCTTCCTTTGCGTCTCTGCGACTTTGCGTTAAATTTCTTCTTCTTTGCTTTCCGTCTCCTCTTCTCCTCCACTCCCCTTCTCCCCTTCTCGCTTTTCAGGCCGCATGTGTGGGAACAGGATCACGTCGCGGATCGAGTGTTTGTTGGTCAATAACATCACGAGACGGTCAATTCCAATGCCAATACCGGCGGCGGGCGGCATTCCGTAGCTGAGGGCACGGATGTAGTCTTCGTCAAGCACCATCGCTTCCTCGTCGCCTCGTTCGCGTTCCGACATCTGATCGACAAAACGTTCGTACTGTTCCTTCGGATCGTTCAGCTCGCTAAATCCGTTCGCGACTTCCATTCCGTTGATGAAAAGCTCGAAACGCTCGGCGATGTTTGGATTATCGGGCGAGGCTTTTGAGAGCGGCGAGATTGATTTTGGATAATCAATAACTAATGTAGGTTGAATCAACTTGGCTTCCGCAAAATCCTCGAACAGCTTTGCAACGAATTCCCCTAGCTCCGTCCCCTCCGGCAAAAATGCCTTATCTGAAGTGCTTTTGTCACGAAGATATGGCAATAGCTCCTTTTGAGAAAACTCCCATTGTTCCTCAATACTTTTTCTATGCTCCTTATCAAATGCATCTTCCTCTTCCTTCGAGATTTCATCAGAAAGTCTTTCTCTTTCCCCAAATTTCTTCGTCCACTCTAATCGGTATGTTCGCTCGGACGCCTCGATACCGTAAAAGAGAGCAAATATTTGATGTAGCCTCTCTTCATCATTAAACCATTGAGCATCAACCGTGTGTTCCCCTAGTTTTCGGAGTTCGGAAGTCCAATGTCGGTCAATCGCATCGGCCATGGACAAGCGCTCAAACGTTGAGAAATCGATCTCGTTACCTTCGTAGTTCACCGTCAAACCGCCCGTAGCTTTCTGCACTGACTGCCGCATCAGCTCCTCGCAAAAATTCATCATCCCTTCGACGTCCATGTAGGCACAGTAGAATTCGAGCATTGTGAATTCGGGGTTGTGTTTGTACGAGATGCCTTCGTTGCGGAAGTTGCGGTTTAGTTCGTAAACCTTTTCAAAGCCGCCGACGACGAGGCGTTTGAGATATAGCTCGGGTGCGATGCGTGCGTAGAGGTCGATGTCTAGGGCGTTGTGATGCGTCTTAAACGGCTTCGCCGCCGCACCGGTCGCTTTTGGTGTGAGCATCGGCGTTTCGACCTCGATAAAACCGGCGTCATCTAGGAAGTTACGCATTCCGGAGATGAGCTTTGCGCGGCGTTCGAAAACCTCGCGGGTCTTCAGGCCTTCGTGCTCTATCTGCAATGTCGATGCGATGAGATCGGCATAACGATATCTTCGCTGTAGCTCCGGATCCGCGATGCCGTGCATTTTGTCCGGCATCGGGAGCATCGCCTTGGCGAGGAATTGCAGCTTTTCGACATGGACGCTAAGTTCACCGGTGTTCGTAATAAACAAATATCCCTCGACGCCGATAAAATCGCCGTGATCGAGCAGACCGAATGCGGCCCAACCATTTTCTTCGTCGAGAGAGTTTTCAGCGTCGTTCCTGACCAGAGCAAACGTGGCCTTTTTAGCGTAGATCTGAAGTTTATTTATGCCGTCCGTCAGATGAACAAAATTGCCGCGAGGCGGCGTCGTCAATCGGCCCGAGACCCGTACATTGCCCAAATCTTTGAGCCGGGCATTCATCGGGTCTTTGATCTCAGCTGGCGGACGTTCGCGAAGGCCAAGCGTCGCGAGAATGGCTTTGATCTCCGCAACTATCGCAATGACAGGCTCATATTTTAGGATGTTCGTGATCGTGTCTTCGGTTCCGCTGATGGCCGAGCGTGAAAACTTGTTTGGATAGACATTGCCTACAAGCTTGCGCAATTGAAGGAAATTATAGAAACGTGCCTTTGTTTGGTCATTCGGTTCGAAGCCAATTAGCTTGAGCACAGCCTCCCACTGCTCGAGGGACGCCACGGCCTGTTCGTTTGTTTCGATGATCTCGTTAAATTCAGGAACGCTCATAAATCTCCCTAATGGGTTAAAGAGAGATTATAGAGAAGCCTTGCCGATTCGACAATTTTGATAGAAATGGATTTTACGCACCGGGCGACGAATCACGATTGCTAAAGAGCAGCATCAGGCAGGCAGAGATCAAGATAAAGTTTTTCAAAATGAATTCTCCCTCCATCGTCAGAATAGGAAAATACGGAGCGAAAAGAATATTTGGCGAAATGCAGATAACGCTTATTGTCCCAAACAAGTGGAGAATTGTAAGCGATATGGTTATTTTCCTGATTTTTGGAATCAGCAATCCGACTGCAATTAGCATTTCGAAAAATCCCAAAAATCCCAAAAACGGCTGATATGCAAAACCCGAGAAAGAATGTTGCAGTAATCCTACAACCGGGCTCATATTGATGACCTTGAGGAACCCGAACCAAAAAAACGTAAGTGACAAACTCCAGGTAAGTATTTTATGGGCTGATCTTTGCGACAAAAGATTGCTCAGATCGATGTCGAAAAAATTTACTTTTTCAGGAATGACTTGATTTGGAATGATTTGTGTGGACATTAAATAGTTCTCCGATAATTTCCGAACCCTTCTATCAGACACAATATAAATCGAAAAAGTTTGAATTTTTGACTTTATTTTCCTGGCTTCTTTTTCTATGGTTTTTGGCGCTTGTGCTAATCTGTAGGGTCAATTGGTCGTGTTTTAAGAGGGATGGCTCGATCGAAACACGAATCAATTTTTATGAGTTTTTCGATGGCAAAAGGGGCAGAATTTGAACGTCTGAGTGAGGAAATAAATCGTGGAACGCGGCTTATTTCCTTGAGTAGTTTGACTTCAATCGCTTCAAAAGCCTTCGTTCTGTCACAACTACAAGCCGAAACGGGCAGGACTTTCGCGGTTGTCACCGATTCTAATTCGGACGCCGAGGCGTGGGAATGCGATCTGCAATTCTTTCAATCGTCAAGCGACGATCGCCCATCGTCAATCCTAACGCTTCCCTCCTTCGAAACTGACATCTACTCGGGCGTTTCGCCGCACGCGGAAACTTTGGAGCGGCGGGCGTTAACATTGTGGCAGCTCGGAGCCGGAAAGCCTGACTTTCTTCTTTTGCCCGCACGCTCACTTATCACGCGGACGCCTTCGCCCACCGAGATCCAAGAGATAGGCGCCATTCTCAAGCGAGACGAGGATTTTTCGCCCGATGACCTAATCGAGCGTCTCGTTGCCGCCGGCTATGTGCGTGAAGATCCGATCTCGAATGTCGGCCAATTCTCGCTTCGCGGCGGGATCGTTGATGTCTGGTCGCCTGACGCGGCGAATCCCGTGCGAATCGAGTTTTTTGGCGATACGGTTGATTCGATCCGTAGTTTTGACCCTGAAACTCAGCTTTCCGTTGCTCAATTGGCAGCAACCTCGATCGCTCCGATGCGTGAATTTGCGGCGTCGCCGAAAGATCTTAAAGACTGGGCATTTTTTGCCGGTGAGCGTTTCGGCGACGAGCAATTTGCCCGCAACCTTCGCGACCGCACGGATTTTGCTGCGGAGGGCGAGTCGTTTAACGGCTGGGAATTTCTTTTTCCCCTTATAAAACCGATCTCGGCTACGGTTTTCGATTATTTGCAGGATTTTGTCTTTGTTATCAACGAACCGACAATGATCGAAAGCTCGCTTGAGAATTTCTACCGTCATACGGCCGAGCATCACTACGCACTGGCCGATCTCGGCGATTTCGGTCTCGAACCTAAGGAACTTTTTCTCGAACCCGGCGAACTTCGCGGCAAATTCGCCGACGCGACACGTATCGAGCTGCGTTCGCTAGGACGAACCGCAGCGGCGACCGATGAATCGATTGCGGATTTCGGATTGCGGAATGCGGATTTGGATCCAAAATCCAAAATCCAAAATCTAAAATCAGGAGGCACACCCCCAGCGGCCCGCGTTTCCGCCGCTAATTCTGCTCCGATATTCCTTTTCTCGACGGCTGAAAAGGCCGTTGAGGTTGAGATTCAATCTCGGTCGACGCTCAAATTTCATGGCGTGATCGCGGATTTTGCCTCGCAGATAAAAGCGACGGCAACCGAGGGCCGGACGCTGCTTGCCACGCAAACGCAGGGAATGGCCGAGCGGCTAGAGGAGATTCTCCGGGAATATCAGATCGCGTTAGCGGCCGGCTCGATTGTCATCGGCGATCTTTCCGGTGGATTTGAACTGCCGCCGTTTGGCTTGACGGTTTACACCGAAACGGACATTTTTGGCGAATCGATCGGTTCGATGGTGCCGTCGGCCAGCCGTAAAACGGCGACCGGCGCTCGCAAAACACGGCTTGGCGCATTCATTTCGGATTTTCGCGATCTGAAAACCGGCGATTATGTTGTTCACGTCGATCACGGCATCGGGCGTTTCGATGGTTTGCAGACGATCTCGTCGCAGGGCACGGACCGCGAGTTCATGTTGCTGATTTATACCGATAACGCCAAACTGTTCGTGCCCGTCGAGCGGATGGATCTGGTGTCGCGATATTCTTCGGGCGAAGCGACCTCGCCGACATTAGACCGGCTCGGCGGCATCGGCTGGCAAAAAACAAAGGCAAAGGCCAAACGCGCGATGCGTGACATGGCCGACGAGCTGCTCAAGCTCTACGCCGAACGCAAGCTCGTTCGCGGCCATGCGTTTTTGCCGGATGCTCCGTGGCAGCACGAGTTTGAGGACGCGTTCCCGTTCGATCTGACCGTCGATCAGGCCGCCGCGATCGAGGATGTCAAAACAGACATGGAAACGCCGACGCCGATGGACCGGCTAATAATCGGCGATGTAGGCTACGGCAAAACCGAGGTCGCCATGCGTGCCGCATTCAAGGCCGTAATGGACGGACGGCAGGTTGCCATTTTGACGCCAACGACAATTCTCGCCTATCAGCATTTTGAGTCGTTCTCGAAACGATTTGCCGCTTTTCCCGTAAAGGTTGAGCTGCTCTCCCGTTTCCGGTCGGCAAAGGAACAGAAATCCGTGGTCGAACTTGCCGGAAAAGGTGAGGTCGATGTAATGATCGGCACACATCGAATCTTGTCGAACGACGTAAAACTGCCAAAACTTGGACTCGTTGTAGTCGATGAAGAGCAGCGTTTTGGCGTCGGACATAAAGAAAAACTCAAGCATCTCAAGAAAAAGGTTGATGTGCTGACGCTCTCGGCGACGCCGATCCCGCGAACGCTAAATATGTCGCTGCTCGGAATGCGTGATATGTCCGTAATCGAGACGCCGCCGCGAGACCGTTTGGCGATCAACACGCAGGTCGTGCAGTTTTCGGACGGCGTAATCCGCTCCGCGATCGAGCTTGAACTTGCCCGCAACGGCCAGATTTTTTTCATCCATAATCGTGTCGAAACGATCGAGTCGGTCGCCGCTCTCGTCCAAAAGATCGTACCCAACGCGCGCATCGCCATCGGCCACGGGCAGATGAACGAGAAGCAACTGGAGCAGGTGATGCTTGATTTCATCGATTATAAATACGACGTGCTGGTCGCGACAACGATCATCGAAAACGGCATCGACATCCCGCGTGCGAACACGATCATCATCAACCGGTCGGATAACTACGGCCTCTCACAGCTTTACCAACTTCGCGGACGCGTGGGCCGCTCAAATCGGCGGGCTTACGCGTATCTGCTCATTCCGAGCGAGTTGGAGCTGACGCCGATCGCCCGGCGGCGATTGTCCGCGATCCGTGAATTCTCCGACCTCGGTGCCGGATTTCGGCTCGCGGCTCTCGATCTCGAACTCCGCGGAGCCGGCAATATTCTCGGTGGCCAGCAGTCGGGCCATCTCGATGCTCTCGGCTTTGATCTTTATACAAAAATGCTGGAACGCACCATTGCCGAGATTCGCGGTGACGAGATCGCTGACGAGACGAGCGTTTCGATCAATCTTGGCATCGATGTGTCGATCCCGAAAGATTACATCTCCGAGGCCAGCCAGCGGCTCCGAACTTACAAACGAATCTCATCCGCCGAAAGTGAAGAAGCTCTGTTACAGATCCACACCGAGATCGAGGATCGTTATGGCCGAATTCCCCGCTCGGTCGAAAGCCTCTTTGAATACGGGCGGCTTCGCAAACTTGCCGAGTCGCTGCACATCGTATCGATCGACAAGACGGCCGATGGCGTCGCGATCAAGCTTGGTGAAGCAGCCCGGGTTTCGCCTGACAAATTGATGCAGTTTTTAAGTGAAAACGAGGATTCGAGCTTTTCGCCAAGTGGTATTTTGAGAGTCAGAGCGGACACGCCGGACCCGATAAAGACTGCAAAGATTTGCCTCGATCAAATACGGATTTGAACATTTTTTCTTTCGCGGGAAGTCGCGGCGAAGTGAACAAGCGCTTCCGCTCGAAAAGCATTCAACAACCGGATATTCCGAATATCGGCGGATTGGATCGACTATAAGAAACCCACCGACCCTTTTCCGCATCCAACTCGCAGTTGCATAACGTAGTATTTGGGTAATAAGATGCTTGTTACGTTTTTAGCAGGAGTGATTGATGAGAATATTTAGCCGCATTATTTTTTTCGCCGCCATACTATCCGCCGTAAGCGTTACGGCTTACTCTCAGGAAACGCAGACCAAGGTGGTCGATGAGGTCGTCGCTCAGGTAAATGACGGTGTTATTACCCTATCGCGGATCAAGCGAGAGATAAAAGAGATTGTGGACAACGAGGTCCAGCAGGGCAAAAAGCGGGAAGACGCTCAAAAAATGGTTGACGAGAAACAAGGCGAGCTTATTGCCGGTCTCATCAACGAGGAATTGCTGATCCAGAAAGCGAAAGAAGCTGGTCTCGACAAGGAGATTGAGGCCAGTCTAAACGAGCGTTTAGCCGACATCATGAAGCAATACAAAATGCCGACGGTCGCGGCCCTTTACGCTGAAATGGAAAAAAACGGAATTAACCCGCAGGAGCTAAAAGATACGTGGCGAAAACAGGCGACCCGCGACAAGGTATTACAGCGCGAACTACAGTCTAAAATCTACTGGAGTTTTAATAGCAAAGATCTTAAAGATTACTTCGAAAAACATAAGGATAAGTTTACAAAGCCCGAAACAGTCTCAATAAGCGAGATCTTTCTGGGATTCGCCGGTCGCGACGAGGCGGCCATCAGGGCAAAAGCTAAACAGGTCTACGCTCAGCTTAAGGCCGGCGCTGACTTTGGTAAGATCGCAAAAGAAAACGATCCCGGTGTAATTACGGAAGGCACTGGAAAGGCTGAAAACCTAAAGGTCGCCGATTTGGCAGAAAAACTCGCTTCGTCGATTAAAGGTCTCAAGGTCGGCGATATATCGGAACCATTCGAGGCGGATCAAATAGGCATTGTCATTTTGCGAATCGACTCACGTAGTCAGGCCTCCAGCGACTCTGTCTTCGATGAAAACGCCGTTCGAGTCGCAATGATGTCCGAGGGTCTGCCTGACGCGCAGAAGAAATTTATGACGAAGCTCCGTGAGGACGCCTATATCAAAATCAGCGACAGCTACCGCCCGATAGTCTCGCCGATCCTTTTTGCGGATGAACGAAAGGAAAAGCCAGGAAAATAGAAAGCATATAATTTGTGAATTTACTAAGTAAAATCGTGCTTTCCTATTAACGAAGCACTTCTTTTATGGCCGCATCAAAGATCTCAACTCTCCGTTTCGCACGCTTTACCTCCGGATGATCTTTGTTATAGCTCCGGGTCAAACGCGAAAGTTCGGTTTCCAGAGCCGCCCGCCTAACTATCAATTTACCCAACGCGATTGTTAGCTTGCCAGTCTCCGAGGGTTTGACGCCGAAAACAGTTTCAAGAGATTTGTCGAGAGCATTTAGCTCGAAACGTGAATCGACGATTCTGAGATTTGCCTCGGTGTAGTCGGCGGAAAATGCTTCAAGATCAGCCTGAAGCTCCGTTTTTCGGAGAAGTATCTCAGCGTATGCCGGTGACGAGCGGATAGGCCCGACATCGGATTGAGCGGCCGCTTTTTCATTCGTCTGGCTAAAACCGGTGAGGCAGCAGAGCAAGATCAAAAATATTCCGAGAATTAACCGGCCCGTTGAAATGGAGAAATGCAATTGTTTGAAACTCATTTAGTTGTTCGCGGTCAACGCCTGCGAGGCCGGCTTGATCTGACGCGGAATAATCTCTGCGGGAGCATCGCAAGTTTCGAATTCGAGGTCGCGATCCGATTCGACGGCACCATCACCAAAAGTTTCACGCCGTTCAAGCGTTTCAAAATACGTCGTAATATTATCAAGGATCTCGTCGGACGAATGCGAATGATACAGCGTTTGGCGAAACTGCGCACCGCCGACCAGGCCCTTTGTAAATTGACCCGCGAGCTGCTTCATCTTGCCGAGAGACACGATTTCGGGCATCTCCTCGCGGCACATCGAGAAAAACTCGAGCAGCACGTCTTTCTTTTCCTGTAGGTCGGGCTGGTACGGCTCGCGGCCCTCGATCACGTCCTGAAACTGTCGAAATATCCACGGATTTTGCATCGCACCGCGGCCTATCAGAATGCCGTCGGTGCCCGCTTCTTTCCAACGGTTGATTCCATAGTCGATCGTCGTAATATCGCCATTGCCGGAAACCGGTATGTTAACGGCCTCTTTGACCGCTTTAATCAAATCCCAGTTCGCGAGGCCTTTATAGCCTTGCTCACGGGTGCGGCCGTGTACCTGAATATGCTCGACGCCGCATTGCTCGGCCATTTTGGCCACCTCGACCACATTGATCGAGGCGTCCGAATAGCCGGTACGCAATTTTAACGTCAATGGTATCGTGATAGCTTTCTTGATCTCTTTGAGAATGATCTCGAGGTTTGGCAGGTCACGCAGAAGACCGGAACCGCCGCCGTTTTTTACGACTTTCGGCGCCGGACAGCCGCAATTAACGTCCAAAATGTCGGCACCGATCTCCTGGGCCATCTCTGCGCCCATAGCCATACGATCAGCCTTTCCACCAAAGATTTGCACGGCATACGGTCGCTCTTCCTCATCGAACCGCATCTGACGCTTCGACTTTGGGTTATGCCGCGTCAAACCCTCGACCGAAATAAACTCGGAAACAACCAGACCGACGCCGCCCCGCCGCTTTATCAAACGGCGAAAGGTGAAGTCCGTTACACCCGCCATCGGCGACAGGATAAGCGGTGGGTTGATTTCAGTATTTCGGATCTTAAACGGTTTCATTACGGCAGTTCACTCTGATACGAATTAAGGATTTCCTGAAAGTTTGTAAAAAATTTACCCACGTGAAACCCGTCCATTATTGTATGGTTAGCCTCGACGGATAGAGGCATTAGCTTACGATTACTATCGTCGAAAATCTTCCCGAACACAATTCGCGGAACCGTCTGGCTATTGTCAAGCCGGCTCGCATGCTTGAAACTTGTAAACGACACCCACGGAATTACCGAATAATAAATAAGATCCGAGCGGTCTGATTCGACTTCGAATGTTTTAAGCGCCTTATATTTTTCACGCGCCTCTTTTCCATATCTGTTGAATTCGAAAACGTCATCCATCATCTCAAAATAGGCAAAAGAGAACGTCTCGTCGTCATTCAGGATAGTCTGCGTCGCATGGATCCGGTCAAATTCCACCAGCCGCCCGTCAACCAGACGTATACGGAACTCACGTATCTGGTTCGCCGTTACAAGTGAATAGTAAAGTAACGTCAAAGAAACCGCCAGGTCGTTTTTCTGACAAAAGCGATAAACGAAACTGACATCGATGTTTGCCGTAAAATTAAAAAACGGATCTTCGTAGTCCTTAAAAAACTCGTAGGTCGCCTTTCTAGGCCATTTTTTGATATCCAGCTCGGTATACATTTTTCTAAATCAACGAGACCTGAAATCGCGAGGTAACACATTCAGAACTCATCGTCACCAGTTTAGCAAAACAGTATTATACGCCCACCTTCATTCGTACCAAGTCGCAAACATTCGCAGATGTGATTGCTCTGAAAAATTTAACATGGTTTGGTTTGCAAACTATGAAAACACAGATTACAATTCGTCTGTTTTCAATTTCGTAACATCAATTTTCACAGAATGTAACTTGTGGGTGCCAAGGATATCCGGTTGCTATCGCTCGATACTGGCAACGATAAGGTTTGCGGCTCATCTTTTCGAAATTTCACGTGCTTTTACTATTCGAGCAAATTACGTGCTTGACTTGTTTGAAAAACTAACATGAGGAGAACAACAATGATTGATAAATATCCGAAACGAACGACATGGTGGTCGAGAATAGGATTATGTTTGATTCTATTATCAATGTGTGCGATGGGAGCCTTAGCTCAAGACATTACGTCGGGCACAATTCAGGGAACCATTTCCGATGAGCAAGGTGCAGTTGTGCCAGGTGCGACGGTCGAAGCAAAAAATCTGGGAACGAATTTCACCAAAACATTTACAACTGATTCCGATGGGCGTTTTACGTTTCTGTCGATGCCCTCGGGACGGTATGTTGTCACTGTTTCAAAACAGGGCTTTGCAAAGCTAAATCAAGAAAATGTTGAACTCACAGTTGGTAGATTGATCTCCTTGAATCTTGCGTTAAAAGTTTCGGGTGTAAACAGCGAAGTTACGATTACGTCAACACCGTCGATTGATACGGCTAAGACAGAGGCAAGCACGACGCTTAACGAAACTTCGATCAGTAAGACCCCGATTTTGGGCAGAAAGTTTGAAGACCTTTTGACGTTGACACCGGGCGTAAGCATCACGCAAGGCCCGGATGGTGATGAAATCAACTTTGCCGGTCAACGCGGTGTTTTTAACAATGTCAGTCTTGACGGCGGCGATTACAACAACGGGTTCTTTGGCGAACAGGCTGGCGGACAACGTGCCGCGATTGACATTGCCCTCGAGGCTGTCAAAGAGTTTCAGGTGATCCCGACCGGCGCAGGAGCTGAGTACGGGCGCACGGCGGGCGGGATCATTAACGTAATTACAAAATCAGGCACAAATGACGTCCACGGAAGTCTGTTTTATTTCCAGCGCCTTAAAGCTTTAACCTCGAATACGTCTGATGGAAAACCCTTAGCGGGTTTCCATCGTGAACAATTCGGCGGAACGGTCGGTGGACCGATCAAAAAAGACAAAGCGTTTTATTTCTTTGCATATGAGCAGGTCGCCGAGAAACTCACGCGTCCCAACTTGAGCGAAGCGATAGGAACACCATGTTCGGTACAGTCACCAACGGTTCAGGCGAACGAGGCTTTGATTAATGGTAGTCCCGACTGCCAAAGACGTGCTTTGCTTTCATTCTTACAAACATCGCGGATGCAAAATGAAGGATTGCCGATAGACCGTAAAATTAAAAACTCCGCGTTTCTCGCAAAGGTCGATTTGAATTTGAATGACAAGAACAAACTCGGCGTGTCATACAACTTTGACTTGTCAAAGAATACAAACCAAACCTTCGATGTCGGCACCTACGGTGCGTCCGCAAACGGAACTGAGGGCCCTTCGAAAATAAATGTTTTCAATGCAAATCTTTTCACCACGATCTCGCCGACG